>NZ_JBFBAV010000013.1:0-181128 GCF_040689505.1 Streptomyces sp. NPDC051211 | reverse complement strand
CGGGTGTCGGCGATCTCGACGCACTGCTCGCCGCCGTCGCTGTATGACGACTTGCGCCACTTCGCCTCGGGCAGGTCGGTGCCGGGGAGCAGGCGAACACCGGGGCCGGGCCTCTTCCGTCGGTGCCGGGCCGGGCCTCTTCCGTCGGTGCCGGGCCGGGCCTCTTTCGTCGGTGCCGTCCGATCTGCTCCCCCGGTTCCGGCCCCGCCCCCGTCACCCAACTGGACTTAGGTTAGCCTAAGCTAAACACTTGGGCGCGTGAGTGCCCATCAGGCGACCAGTGGCAGGAGACCCGGACGATGACCCTACGGGCGGCGGTGGCCGGAGCGAGCGGCTATGCCGGAGGGGAGATCCTGCGGCTGCTGGCCGGGCATCCCGGCGTGGAGATCGGTGCCGTCACCGGGCACAGCAGTGCCGGCCGGCGCCTCGGCGAGGTGCAGCCGCACCTCGCCTCGCTCGCGGACCGGGTGCTCGGACCCACCTCCGCCGAGGCGCTCCGCGGCCACGACGTCGTCTTCCTGGCCCTCCCGCACGGCCAGTCCGCGGCGCTCGCCGCCCAACTGGACCCCGAGACCCTCGTCCTGGACTGCGGCGCCGACTTCCGGCTCCGCGACGCGGCCGACTGGCAGCGGTTCTACGGCACCCCGCATGCCGGGACCTGGCCGTACGGCCTGCCCGAACTGCCGGGCAGCCGGCAGGAGCTGAAGGGTGCCACCCGGGTGGCGGTGCCCGGCTGCTATCCGACCGCGGTGACCCTGGCCCTGTACCCGGCTTACGCCGCCGGGCTGGTGGAGCCGGAGGCCGTGGTCGTGGCCGCCAGCGGGACCTCGGGCGCGGGCCGGGCGGCGAAGCCTCACCTGCTGGCGTCCGAGGTGGCCGGGTCGATGAGCCCGTACGGGGTCGGCGGCGGCCACCGGCACACGCCCGAGCTGGTCCAGAACCTGTCGCAGCTGGCGGGCGAACCGGTCACCGTGTCGTTCACGCCGACCCTGGCCCCGATGGCCCGCGGCATCCTCGCCACCTGCTCGGCGCGCCTGCGGCCGGGGCCGGGCACCGGCCCGGACGAGGTACGTGCCGCCTACGCGGCCGCGTACGCCGACGAGCCGTTCGTCCGCCTGCTGCCGCCCGGCCACTGGCCGTCCACCGGCGCGGTGCTCGGCTCCAACAGCGTGCAGGTGCAGGTGGCGGTGGACGAGCAGGCCGGCCGGCTGGTCTGCGTGAGCGCCGTCGACAACCTGACGAAGGGCACCGCGGGTGGCGCGGTGCAGAGCATGAACGTCGCCCTCGGCCTGCCGGAAGGCCTGGGCCTGCCCACGAATGGAGTGGCTCCGTGACCGTGACCGCTGCACAGGGATTCCTCGCGAGCGGCGTGGCCGCCGGGATCAAGGAATCCGGCGCGCCCGACCTGGCGCTGGTGGTGAACCGCGGGCCGTCCCGGGCGGCCGCGGGGGTGTTCACCTCCAACCGGGTCCAGGCCGCCCCGGTCCGCTGGTCCCGGCAGGTGCTGGCCGGCGGCCGGGTCTCGGCGGTCGTCCTCAACTCCGGCGGCGCCAACGCCTGTACGGGGCCCTCGGGCGCCGTGGACACCGAGGCCATGGCCGCCCGCACGGCGCTCGCCCTCGGCACGGACGCCGCGGCGGAGATCGCGGTGTGCTCCACCGGACTGATCGGGGTGCCGCTGCCGATGGACCGGGTCAGGGCAGGGATCGACGCCGCCGCCGCGCGGCTCTCCCCCACCGGCGGCGAGGACGCGGCCGTCGCGATCAAGACCACCGACTCGGTGCACAAGACGGCCGTGGTGTCCGGTCCCGGCTGGACCGTGGGCGGGATGGCCAAGGGCGCGGGCATGCTCGCCCCCGGCCTGGCCACCATGCTGGTGGTGCTCACCACGGACGCCGACGTGAGTGCCGCCGGACTCGACGCGGCGCTGCGGTCGGCCGTACGTACCACCTTCGACCGGGTGGACTCCGACGGCTGCATGTCCACCAACGACACGGTGCTGCTGCTCGCCTCCGGCGCGTCCGGGACCATCCCGGAGCCGGACGCCTTCGCCGGTGCCGTGTACGCGGTCTGCCTGGACCTGGCCCGGCAGCTGGTCGCGGACGCCGAGGGCGCCTCGAAGGAGATCGAGGTGGAGGTGGTGGGCGCGGCCTCGGAGGAGGACGCGGTGACCGTGGGCCGCTCGGTGGCCCGCAACAACCTGCTCAAGTGCGCGCTGCACGGCGAGGACCCGAACTGGGGCCGGGTGCTGTCCGCGATCGGCACCACCTCCGCCGCCTTCGACCCGGACCGGCTCGATGTGGCGATCAACGGGGTGTGGGTGTGCCGGGACGGCGCGGCGGGCGAGTCCCGCGACAAGGTCGACCTGTCCGGGCGCCGGATCAGGGTCACCGTGGACCTGCGCGCCGGTGACGCCTCGGCGGCGATCTGGACCAACGACCTCACCGCCGAGTACGTCCACGAGAACAGCGCGTACAGCTCATGAGCGGCCGTACGGTGGTGATCAAGTTCGGCGGCAACGCCATGGTGAACGAGGACCTGAAGCGGGCCTTCGCCGAGGACGTGGTGGCGCTGCGGCGGTCGGGGCTGCGCCCGGTCGTGGTGCACGGCGGCGGGCCGCAGATCAGCGCCCTGCTGGACCGGCTCGATCTGGAGGTCCGGTTCGAGGCGGGGCTGCGGGTGACCACGCCGGAGGTCATGGACGTGGTCCGGATGGTCCTCGCCGGGCAGGTCCAGCGGGAGCTGGTCGGCCTGATCAACGGTCACGGCCCGCTCGCGGTGGGCCTGACGGGCGAGGACGCGCACACCCTGACGGCGGTGCGCCGGCAGGCCTGGGTGGACGGCGAGCCGGTGGACATCGGCCTGGTCGGCGAGGTCGTCGACGTCAACGCGGACACCCTGCGGGCGCTGCTGGACCAGGGCCGGATCCCGGTGGTCTCGCCCGTGGGCCGGGGCACGGACGGTCAGGTCTACAACATCAACGCCGATCTCGCGGCGGCCGCGCTCGCGGTGGCCCTCGGCGCGGAGCAGCTGGTGGTCCTCACCGATGTCGAGGGGCTCTACGCGAACTGGCCGCACAGCCCCGAGGTGATCCCCCGGCTGACGGCCGGCGAGCTGGAGAAGCTGCTGCCGGAACTGGCGAGCGGGATGCTCCCCAAGATGGAGGCGTGCCTGCAGGCGGTCCGCGAGGGCGTCCGCTCTGCGCGCGTTCTGGACGGCCGGGTTCCGCATGCTGTCCTGGGGGCGGTGTCCGCCATGGACGGCTCCGGCACCACGGTGCTGCCGGACCAGGACGAGAAGGAGGACGCGGCGTGACCGACGCAACCGAAGCGGGCGCGGCGGACGGCGGCGGCCTCACCGGCCGCTGGCGGGCCGCGCTGATGGACACGTACGGCACTCCCCCGCTGGCACTGGTCAAGGGTGAGGGCAGCACGGTGTGGGACGAATCCGGGCGCCCGTACCTGGACTTCACCGCGGGCATCGCGGTGAACACCCTGGGGCATGCGCATCCGGCCGTGGTGGCGGCGGTGAGCGCGCAGATGGCGCGGCTGGGCCATGTCTCCAATCTGTACGTGGCCGAGCCGCCGGTCGCACTGGCCGAGCGGCTGCTGGGGCTGGCGGGACGGCCGGGGCGGGTGTTCTTCGCGAACTCCGGCGCGGAGGCGGCCGAGGCCGCGTTCAAGATCGCCCGCCGGACGGGGCGGCCCCATGTGGTCGCCGCCGAGGGCGGGTTCCACGGCCGCACGATGGGGGCGCTGGCGCTCACCGGGCAGCCGGCGAAGCGCGCGCCGTTCGAACCGCTGCCCGGCCGGGTGTCGCACGTACCGTTCGGCGACGTGGCCGCGCTGCGTGCGGCGGTCACCGCGGAGACGGCGGCCGTGTTCCTCGAACCGGTGCAGGGCGAGGCCGGGGTGATCCCGGCGCCTCCGGGATATCTGCGGGCGGCGCGGGAGATCACCCGGGCCACCGGCACCCTGTTGGTGCTGGACGAGGTCCAGACGGGAATCGGCCGGACCGGCCACTGGTTCGCCCACCAGGCGGCGGAAGGATCCGACCCGGATGTGATCACGCTGGCCAAGGGGCTGGGCGGCGGGCTGCCGATCGGGGCGGCGGTGGCGTTCGGCGAAGCGGCCGCCCTGCTGTCGCCGGGCCAGCACGGTTCGACCTTCGGCGGCAATCCCGTGTCCTGTACGGCAGGACTGGCGGTCCTGGACACCATCGAGTCGGAGGGGCTGCTCGGCCATGTCCGGCGGGTCGGCGACCGGCTGCGCCGTGGCATCGAGGAGCTGAAGCATCCGCTGGTGGCCGAGGTGCGCGGGGCCGGTCTGCTGCTGGGGGTGGTGCTGGCGGAGCCGGTGGCCGCCCGGGTGCAACGGTCGGCCCAGGACGCCGGTTTCCTGGTCATCGCGACCGGGCCGGGGACGGTACGGCTGGCGCCGGCGCTGACCATCGGCGAGGCGCAGGTGGACGCGCTGACGGCGGCGCTGCCCGGCATTCTCGACGGCTGAGCCGCAGCAGAAGGGCCGGTCCTTCAGGCAGTTGCCCGAAGGACCGGCCCTTCTGCCGTTTCCTGCGTCGTTTTCCTGCTTCGTTTCCTGGGTCGTTTCCCGTGCCGTTTCCCGCCGTCAGGCGCGGAGCCTGCGGCCGAGGACCTGCGCGTTGCGGCGGGGGTCCAGGGTGTCCGCCCAGGCGGCCGGGGCGTGCGCGGGGTCGGCGGGGGTGAACCCGTACCGCAGGAAGAGCGCGCCGCTGCCGGTGGTGGCGGTGAACAGGCCGGTCAGGGAGAGGGCGTTGGCCCGGGTCAGCGCGGCGCGCAGCAGCAGGGCGCCCACTCCGCGGCCCTGCATGCGGCGGGTGACGCAGAAGTTGTAGAGAACGCCCGCGGGCAGGGTGCCCGGCCCGGCCGGGCCCTGCGGGCCGGCGATGTGCACCTGGAGGCCGAGGCAGCCGTCGAGGGTGCCGTCGGGCGCCTCCCAGACCATGAAGTCGGTGGCATGGGCGGCGTAGACGGCCTCGGGCCGTTCGCGGAGGGCGCCCGCGCGGGCGAAGGGCCGGGACAAAGCTGCGAGGGCGGCCGCGTCCTCGGGACGCGCGGGCCGTACGGGCAGCTCGGCCGGCCGGGGCGCGGGGAGCAGTGGCATGCCGAGGCGACGCCGGGTGGCCGTGATCAACGAATTTCCTTCCTGTACCGGGCTGGGCCGGACTGACGTGGTGCCGGCTAGGGGGTGTCCGGCGGATCAGGGTCGGACAGCCCGGGTCGTCTGGTGCCGTGGATTGCAAGGCGGAGGAGGGAGCCACTGCGGAGCATTGGCGACCGACGACAACGCGGCAAGCCGCGGTGCCAGGCGGGCCGGGCCCGGCCATGATCCGCCGGACACCCCCTAGGAACAGGGCCGGCCCGGATAGTCCTTGCCCTCCGGGACTCCCGCTTCCCGCATCCGGTCCAGGACCCGGTGCAGTGTCGGTTCGTCGTCGATGTACACGGGGCAGTTGAGTTCGGTGTCGAAGACCATCGTCCCCTCGGCCGCGTTCCAGACGACCCAGCGGAACTCGGACGCACGGGGCTGCCACAGGTGGGCGTGGGGCCCGATGGCTTCCGTCTGCTCCATGGTCGCGCTCATGCTGCCGAACTCCAAGTCTCTGTGCCGTTCACGAAGGTCTTCACCACGTCGATGTCGCCGATCCGGGAGGTCTCCACGCGGCGCGGGTCGTCGCCCAGCACGACCAGGTCTGCGCGCTTGCCCGGGGAGAGGGTGCCGGCGCTGTCGTCCCAGTGGCAGGCGTAGGCGCCTGCGACGGTGTACGCGCGCAGGGCCGCCTCCACGCCGATGCCCTCGTCCGGGCCGATGGACCGGCCCGAGAGGGAGGCCCGTTCGACCATGAACTGGATGGCGCGCAGCGGTGATCCGTCGGTGACCGGGCGGTCGGAGCTGCCGACCAGGGTGACCCCGTGGTCGAGGAAGCCGCGGCCGCGGTACATCCAGGGGGCCCGGTCGGGGCCCATGACGGCGGCGTAGTCGTCGCCGAAGTACCGCAGGAAGTTGGGCTGGACGACGGCGCTCACGCCGAGTTCGGCGAACCGGGCGAGCTGGTCGGGGCGGACCAGGCCGGCGTGTTCGATGCGGTGCCGGGCGGCCGGGCGGGGCCGGGTGCGCTGGGCGCGTTCCAGGGCGTCCAGGGCGAGGTCGACGGCGCGGTCGCCGATGGCGTGAACGGCGAGCTGCCAGCCGGCGAGGTGGCCGGCGAGGATGGTGTCGGCGATGCGTTCCGGTTCGTCCTGGAATTCGCCGGTGTGTTCCATCCCGTGGTAGGGGCGGGTCAGGGCGGCGGTCCGGGCCATCATGCCGCCGTCGGTGTAGACCTTGAGGGCGCCGATGGAGAGCCAGTCGTCGCCGAAGCCGGTGCGCAGGCCGAGGTCGAGGGAGCGGGGGATGCCGTCGGAGGCGTGCGCGGCGACCGGGCGGAGGGTGTCGGAGGCGGCCATCAGCTGGACGCGCAGGGGCAGTCGGCCCCGGTCGCGCAGGAGCTGGTAGGCGCCGAGCTCGACGGGGCTGTGGCCCAGGAGGCCGCCGCCGATGCCGGCTTCGGCGCAGGCGGTGATGCCTTCGGCGAGGCAGTCGCGGCCGGCGCGTTCGATGGCGTCGGCGAGTTCTTCCTGGGAGTAGGGCAGGCGCAGCCGGCGGGCGGCGGTCATGGCGCTCTCGGCGAGGAAGCCCTCCTGTGCGGCGGCCTCGGCGGGGAGCAGGTCCAGGACGGCGGTGTTGACCACGCAGGCGTGTCCGGAGTCGTGCATCATGAAGATCTTGCGGCCGTCGCTGACCTTGTCGAGTTCGGCGGCGGTCAGGTGGCGGCCGAGCGCCCGCTGGTCGTATCCGGCGACGTCCACCCAGGCGCCGTGCGGTGCCCGGGCCGCTGCGGCGGCCACCACGGCGAGGACGTCCTCGACGTGCGTGCAGGGGGCCACGGTCGGGGTGTTCGCCTTGACTCCGGCCCAGGACAGGTGGACGTGGCTGTCGATGAACCCGGGCAGCACGGTGGCGCCCTGGAGGTCGATGACCTCGCGGGCGGGCAGTGCGGTCACGGCCTCGTCGAGGCCCACGATCCGGCCCTGCCAGATGCCCAGGTCGTGGGCGACGGGGTGGTCCGGGTCCAGGGTGAGGATGCGGGCGTTGGTGAGCCGCGTACTGAGCATGGCGGTCGGTCCTCAGGAGGTGTGGGCCGCGGCGACGGGGCCGGCGGTCGCGCCGTGGCGCGTGCGGGCGGTGGGGACCATCAGGGGGGTGCCGGTCTCGGGGTCCTCGATGATCCGGCAGGGCAGGCCGAACACGTCCTCGACCAGTTCGGCGGTCATGACGGTCGCCGGGTCGCCCTCGGCGGCGACGACCCCGCCGGGTTTCAGGACGATGAGGTGACTGGCGTAGCGGCAGGCCTGGTTGAGGTCGTGGAGGACCGCGACGATCGTGTGGCCCTTCTGCTCGTGCAGGTCGGCGCAGAGGTTCAGGACCTCGACCTGGTGCGCGATGTCCAGGTAGGTGGTCGGTTCGTCGAGCAGCAGGATGGAGGTCTGCTGGGCGAGCACCATGGAGAGCCAGACCCGCTGGCGCTGGCCGCCGGAGAGGTCGTCGACGGGCCGGTCGGCGAGTTCGAGGACGCCGGTCTGGTTCATCGCCTCGATCACCACGGCCTCGTCCTCGGCGGACCACTGCTTGAGCATCTTCTGGTGCGGGTAGCGGCCGCGGGCGACCAGGTCGCCGACGGTGATGCCGCCCGGCGCGGTGGAGGACTGCGGGAGCAGGCCGAGCCGGCGGGCGACCTCGCGGGAGCGGTACGAGGAGATGGCCGCGCCGTCCAGGTAGACCTCGCCGGTCTTCGGCTTGAGCATCCGGGCGAGGGCCTTGAGCAGGGTGGACTTGCCGCACGCGTTCGGGCCGATGATGACGGTGAAGGAGTGGTCGGGGATGACGACCCCGAGGTCGGTCGCCACGGTGCGCTGGTCGTAGGAGAGGGTCAGCCCTTCGGCCCGCAGCCGGGCCGAGGGGGTGGTGGACGCGGTCGTCGCTGTCATGCTCGGCTCTTTCGGGATTCGGTGACCAGCAGCCAGATGAGGTAGAGCCCGCCGATGGTGCCGGTGCCGGCGCCCACCGGCAGCAGGGCGGGGGAGAACAGCCGCTGCACCAGGAGGTCGCTGACGGCCAGCAGGAGGGCGCCCATCAGTGCGGCCGGGACGAGTCCCGGCCCCGAGGAACGGATCAGCGTACGGGCCAGCTGGGGGGCGGCGAGCGCGACGAACATGATCGGTCCGGTCACGGCCGTGGCGAAGGCTGCCAGCGCGACGCTGGTGAACAGCAGGGCGACGCGGGTGCGGCCGACGTTGACGCCGAGCGCGGTCGCGGTGGCGTCGCCCATCTCGACCATGGTGAGGCGGCGGCCGAGCAGGAAGGCGACGGGCAGCAGGACGGCGGTGGCCAGGCCGATCGCGGCGGCGTGGTCCCAGGTGCGGTTGCCCAGGGTGCCGAGCAGCCAGGCCTGCGCCTCCAGTGCCTCCTGCCAGTTGGCCCGGGTCATCAGGTAGGTGTTGACGGCGATCAGCAGGGCGCTGACGCCGATGCCCATGACGACCAGCCGGAAGCCGGGCGATCCGCCGCCGAACACCAGCAGGTAGACGACGAGGGCGGTGACGATGCCGCCGGCCAGGGCGCCGACCGCCACCTGGGTCATGCTGCCGTTGAGGACGACGATGACCAGCAGGGCTCCGGTGGCGGAGCCGTTGGTGAAGCCGATGATGTCGGGGCTGCCCAGCGCGTTGCGGGTGAGGCTCTGCAGGATCGCGCCGCTGACCGCGAGGGCGGCGCCGACGCACAGTGCGGTCACCAGGCGGGGCATGCGCAGGGTGTTGACGATGAAGTCGGCGGCGCCGGAGCCGTTGCCGGTGAGGGCCTGGAGGACCTCGCCGACCGACAGCTGGAAGTCTCCGGTGGTCAACGTGATGCCCATGACCACGACCAGGGCGGTCAGCAGGGCCAGGGTCACCACCACCGTGCGGCCGTGCAGGCGCAGCGAGTGGCGGTCGCCGGGGGTGCGCAGGACGGTACCGGTGACCACCCTGGGCCCGCGCGGGGTCTTCACGGCAGGGCCCTTCACAAGGGGACCAGTCACAGCATGACCAGCTTTCGGCGGCGGCACAGGGCGAGGAACAGGGGCGCTCCGACGAACGCGGTGACGATGCCGACCTGGAGCTCGCCGGGCGCGCCGAGCACGCGGCCCAGGACGTCGGAACCGATCAGCAGGATGGGGGCGATCAGGGCGGAGTACACCATCAGCCAGCGCTGGTCGGGTCCGACGATGAACCGGGCCATGTGCGGGACGACGAGCCCGATGAAGGCGATGGGGCCGGCGGCCGCGGTGGCCGCGCCGCAGAGGAGCATCACGCCGATCACGCCGATCACGCGGGTGCGGTTGACGTTGACGCCGAGGGCCCGGCCCATCTGGTCGCCCAGGGCGAGCGCGTTGAGCGAGGGCGCGAGGGCGAGCGCGAGGACCAGGCCGACGGCGATGAACGGCAGGACCACCCAGAACACGTCCATCCGACGGCCCGCCAGGGAGCCGGCCGTCCAGAAGCGGAACTGGTCGAAGGCGCGCGGGTTCAGCAGGAGCACGGCCGAATTGAAGGCCCACAGCACGGCGGTCACCGCGGCTCCGGCGACCACGAGGCGGTCGGGGGTGACGAGGTTGCGTCCGGCGGAGCCGAGCAGGTAGACGACGACGGAGGCCGCGGCCGCACCGGCGAAGGCGAACCAGAGGTAGCCGAGGGCACTGGCGATGCCGAGGAAGCCGATGGCGAGCACCACGCCGGTGGAGGCGCCGAGGCCGACGCCGAGCAGGCCGGGGTCGGCGAGCGGATTGCGCGTCAGGGCCTGCATCAGGGCGCCGGACAGGCCCAGCGCGATGCCCACCACCATGCCCAGGAGGGTGCGCGGGATCCGGTATTCGTGGATGATGACCGCGGCCTGGGAGCCGTCGGGGTTCCACAGGACGTTCCAGGTGGAGGTGAAGGGAATGTCCCGGCTGCCCCACCACACGCTGAGCAGGGCGACGAGCAGCAGGACGCCGAGGCAGACGAGCACGCCCGCGCCGCGCAGCGCGGCCGACGCGGCCCGCCGTGCGGACGGCGCCGCCGGTGCCCGGGGTGGGTCGTCGGTTCCGGTTCCGATCTCCGCCTCGGCCTCGATCGACAACTGAAACTCCCCCCGGCGACCAATAACTTAGGTGAGGCTAACCGAAGGCTGGCCGCAGGGTCAACGTGCGTGCTCAGCTGGGCAAATGCCTCGCTCACGCGTGCGATGAGACACCACTGTACGCCCGCATTTCTTAAGGTAGCCTTACCTAACTATCCGACCATCTCCGGAGGACACGCATGCTCACAGGGGGTCCCACCGGAGGCGATGTCCTCCGGCGCGCGATCGGAGGCCAGCGACGGCGCGTCGTCGGAGCCTCCTTGTTCGGCATGGCACATCAGGGCGGCGAGGCGATGGTTCCCGTCGTCATCGGCGTGGTGATCGACCGGGCGGTCTCCACCGGCGACTCCGGTGCCCTGGTGCGCTGGCTGGTGGTCCTCGCCGCCCTGTTCCTCGTGCTGTCCACCAGCTACCGCATCGGCGCCCGGATCGCCGAACGCGCCGGTGAGGAGGCCGCCCACGGCCTCCGCGTCGAGCTCGGCGCCCGGGTGCTCGACCCGCGCGGCGGCGCCGAGGCCAACCGGCTCCCCGGCGAACTCACCAACATCGCCACCGACGACGCCCGCCGCGTGGGCGGGGCCACCACCATGCTGCCCTTCGGCATCGCGGCCCTCGCCGGCCTCGCGGTCAGCGCCATCGCCCTGCTGCGCATCTCGGTGCCGCTCGGACTGCTGGTCCTGCTCGGCATCCCCCCGCTGCTGTGGCTCGGCCACAAGATCAGCATGCCGCTCGAACAGCGCAGCGAGGTCGAGCAGGACCGGGCCGCGCACGCCTCCGGTGTCGCCGCCGACCTGGTCGCCGGGCTCCGCGTACTCAAGGGAATCGGCGCCGAGTCGGCGGCCGTCTCCCGCTACCGGCGGACCAGCCAGGACTCCCTGTCCGCGGCACTGCGCGCCGCCCGCAGCCGGGCCGGCCACGAAGGCGCCGTCCTCGCCCTCACCGGCCTGTTCATCGCCGGCATCGGCATCGCCGGCGCCTACCTGGCGATGCGCGGCACGATCAGCGTCGGCGACCTGGTCGCGGCGGTGGGCCTCGCCCAGTTCCTGCTCGGCCCCTTCCAGACGCTCGGCTGGGTCAACGCCGAGGTCGCGCAGGGGCGCGCTTCCGCCCGCCGCATCGCCGAAGTCCTCGACGCCCCGCACGCCGTGACGGCCGGCACCACGGCCCTCCCCGACACCGTCGACGGCGGCCTCCGGCTGCGCGGCGTCAGCTTCGGGGCACTGCACGGGATCGACCTGGCCGTCCGCCCCGGCGAACTCCTCGGCATCGTCGCCCGGGATCCGGCGGTCGCCCGCGACCTGCTGCTGTGCCTGGGCCGGGAGGCCGACCCGGCCGAGGGGACCATCGAACTCGACGGGGTGTCACTCACCGCGCTGGACCCGGGCGATGTGCGCGGCGCGGTCCGGGTCGCGCAGCACGACGCCGCCCTGTTCGAAAGCAGCCTGCTCGACAACGTCACGGCGGGAGCCACCGACCCGGCGGGGGCCACAGACCCGGCAGGCTCGGCGACCACGGCAGGCTCGGCGACCACGGCAGACGCAGCGGCCCCGGCAGGGGCAGCAGCCACGATTGGGGCAGCAGCCACGGCAGGGGCAGCAGCCACGGCGGGGGCAACTGCGGCCGGCATCGAGGCCGCGCTGCGCGCCTCCACCGCCGACGACGTCGCCCGCACCCTGCCCGACGGGGTGGACACCCTGCTCGCCGAACGCGGCCGGTCGCTGTCCGGCGGCCAGCGGCAGCGGGTCGCACTCGCCCGCGCCCTCGCCGCCGATCCGCCCGTCCTGGTCCTCCACGATCCGACGACCGCGGTGGACGCGGTCACCGAATCGGTGATCGCCGCCCGGCTGCGGGAGCTGCGCCACGGCCGCACCACCCTGCTGGTCACCACCAGCCCCGCCCTGCTGACCGTCACCGACCGGGTGGTGGTCCTCGACGGCGGCGCCATCGCCGCCGACGGAGTGCACGCCGACCTCGTCGCCGCCGACGAGACCTACCGCACGGCGGTGCTGGCATGACCGCCGGGACCGCCAAGAACACAGCCGGGACGGAAGAGACGATGAGCCCCACCAGCACGGCGGGTCCCACCAGCACGGCGGACCCCGCCGCCCCGGCGAACTCCGCCGACGGCACGGCGAACTGCGCCGACGGCACGCCGTCCGCGGGCCGGGCCCTGCTGCCCGTCGCCACCGGCGCCCAGACCCTAGCCGCACTGCGCGCCATGCTGCGCGGACACCGCCTGCTCGCCGTGTCCGCGGTCGCCGTACTCCTCCTCGGCACCGGCATCGGCCTGCTGACGGCCCCGCTGCTCGGCCGCATCGTGGACCTCGTCGTGCAGCAGAAGGGCCCGGACGCGCTGACCGTCCCGCTGGTCCTGCTGGTCGCGGTCGCCCTCGCCCGGGGTGCCGCCACCGCGGCCGGCAGCGCCCTCGTCGCCCGGCTCGGCGAGACCGTCCTCGCGGCCCTGCGCGAGCGGTTCATCGAACGGGCCCTGCGGCTCCCCCTCGAACGGGTCGAGCGGGCCGGGTCCGGGGACCTGGTCTCCCGGGTCACCGGCGACGTGACGCTCATCGCCCGGTCGGTACGGCAGGCCCTGCCCGAGTTCAGCCGCTCCGTCCTCACCATCGCCCTGACCCTGGCCGGACTCGCCGTGCTGGACTGGCGGTTCCTGCTCGCCGTCCTGCCCGCCGTGCCCGTGCAGATCCTCGCGGTGCGCTGGTACCTGCGCGGTGCCGTCCCCGTGTACGCGGCCCACCGGGTGGCCACGGGTGCCCTCCAGCACCAGCTGCTGGACAGCGTCGGCGGGGCCCGGACCGTACGCGCCTTCCGGCTGAACGGCGAGCACACCGGGCTGATCGAACAGCGGTCCCGGTCGGCGGTCGACCTCGCGCTGCGCGGCATCCACCTGGTCACCGGTTTCTTCTCCCGGCTCAACCTGGCCGAGTTCCTCGGCCTGGGCTCGATCCTGGTGACCGGCTTCTTCCTGGTCGACAACGGCTCCGTCAGCATCGGTACGGCCACCGCCGCCGCGCTGTACTTCCACAGCCTGTTCAACCCGATCAACGCGGCGCTGGTGCTCCTGGACGACGTACAGTCCGCCGGCGCCGGCCTGACCCGCCTGGTCGGGGTGTCGCAACTGCCCGCCGAGGCCGAACCGGAGCGGCCGGCCGAACCGGCGGACGGCTCGGTGACGGTGTCCGCGCTCAGTCACGCGTACGTGGACGGGCACCCGGTGCTGTGGGACGTCGAGCTGACGGTGAAGCCCGGGGAACGGGTGGCGCTGGTCGGCGCCAGCGGCGCCGGCAAGACCACCCTGGCCAAGCTGATCGCCGGAGTGCACCGGCCCTCCGACGGCACCGTCGCCCTCGGCGGGGTCGACGCCCGCGAGCTCGGGCCGGCCGGGCTGCGCCGGGCGGTCACCCTGATCAGCCAGGAGGTCCACGTGTTCGCCGGACCGCTGGCCGAGGACCTGCGGCTGGCCCGCCCGGAGGCCACCGACGAGGAGCTGTACGCGGCGCTGACCGCGGTGGGCGCGCAGGGCTGGGTGGACGCGCTGCCCGAGGGGCCGGCCACGGTGGTCGGGGAGGGCGGCCACCAGCTGACGGTCACCCAGGCCCAGCACCTGGCCCTGGCCCGGCTGGTCCTGGCCGACCCGCCGGTCGCGATCCTCGACGAGGCCACGGCCGATGCGGGCAGTGCGGGGGCGCGCACGCTGGAGGCGGCTGCGTTGCAGGCGCTGGAGGGGCGGACGGGGTTGATGGTGGCGCATCGGCTGCCGCAGGCTGCGACGGCGGATCGGGTGGTCGTCCTGGACGGTGGCCGGATCGTGGAGACCGGCTCCCATGCCGAACTGGTTGCCGCGGGCGGCCGCTACGCGGCCCTCTGGGCCGCCTGGTCCGCCACCCGCCACCCCCAGGACCCCCCGGCCCCCATCCCCAACCAGACCTGAGCCCGGCTCCACTCCCCCGGCCCCTTCCGCCCACCGGCGGGAGGGGCCGCCCCATATCCCCGGGGCCTATATCCCCGGGCCCGGGGCCTGGGGGCCGGGGGGCGGGGGGGCGGGGGCCAGGGGGCGGGGGCCAGGGGGCGGGGCCGCTGCGCGGAGCCTTTCCCCTACCCGCCCCTTCCCGAACTGGGGCTCCGCCCCAGACCTCGCGCCTCAAACGCCGGCGAGGCTGAATTCAGCGCAGGGCACCGGCCCAGCAGGCTGGGTTGCCTCGCAGCGGGCAATTCCAGCCCCGCCGGCGTTTGAGGCGCGGGGGTCCGGGGGCTGGTCCCCGGTGACGGCGCCGCAGGCGGCAGGGGTGGGGCCGTCAGCGGTTGTGGCGCACGGAGATGCGCAGGTTCTCCGATTCGTCGCGGGCGACGAACAGGGCCGCGCCGTCCAGGCCGGTGTGGTCCGGGACCTCGACCCCGGTGGGGAGGACGGTCGGGGCGGTCGCAGGGGTGGTCAGGTTGAGCTGGGCGAAGACGGGGGGACCGTCGGAGTCCACCTCGGCGTAGGCCGTGCCGTCGTCACGCACCGCCCGGACCTCGATCCGCTTCCGGTTCCCGTCCCGCTCCAGACAGACCCCCTGCTTGCGCTCCATGTCGAAGGCGACGGGCCCGGCCGCGAGGAAGCGCCCCGACGGGGACGAGACCACCGTGTGGTCGCGCCAGCCACGGTAGTTGGGGCCCGACGGCTTCTCGGAGTACGCGCACTCCATGCGCGCCAGCAGCCGGCCGGAGTCGACGTCGTGCACCGACCAGGTGGGAGGGGCGCTGTTGCCGTTCTTCCCCTCGTTCTCCCATTGGGCGAGGAAGCGCCCGCCGACCGCTCCGTACACGTCGCCGTTCCAGGTCGCGAAGAGACCGCTCTTCGCGGGCACCCCGCCGGGGCGGACGGAGTCGCTGAACCAGCGTCCCGGCACGCCGAACCCGCCGCCGAGGCCGACCAGGGGTCCGGCGGGACCGGCTGCCATCACCCGGGCGGAGCAGTGGGGTGTCTCGCACTGCGGCAGCAGCTCGTACGGGGCGTCGTAGCGCGTGGCCGATCCCTTCACCAGGTCGACGGAGGCCGCGAAGCGCGGATAGTCCCCGTCTTCTCCGTAGGCGACCAGCAGCCGTCCGCCCTGGGTCTGCACCCGCACTTCACCGGCGTCCGCCCGGACCGGAACGTCGATCTCCCGCAGGGGCTTGACCCCCTGCCCCTTCGCGTCGGCCGGGTAGACCGCGAGGCGCACCACCTCGGTCCCCTCGTGGAGTGCGTCCTTGCCCTTCGTTCCGTGGGCGGCCAGCACGACGAACCGCTGCCCCTCCTGCTCGACGCCGAGGACCTCGGGGATCTCCCCGGCCTTCTTGGCCCCGTCCAGGGGCAGCGGCAGGTCCCAGGTCGCCGAGGTCCACACGGGTTCGCCGCCGGTCGCGGACCTGACCTGGACGCTGTAGCCGGAGGTCTCCGGGTTCAGGAGGGCCACGGCACGGCCACCCGGTACCACCGTCACCGGTGACGTGGCGTTCTCCGGCACCCAGGGGAGCACCTGGTCCCATCCCTTGGCGCCGTCCCAGGCCTCGGGCACGTTGATCGCGGCCACGGGCTTCGCCTTCAGCGGGTTCGCGGCCGCACCGCCCTTGCCGTCCCCCTCCGTGCCCTGCCCGCCGCTGCAGCCGGCCAGCAGCGTGGCCGTCGCCACGGCCGCGGCCGCCGCGGTCCCCGCCCCTCGAATGCGCCTCACCATGGTGGGCTTCCCCCTCGTGCCGTGAAGATCAAATCAGCTGGAGACTAGCAACGCTGACGGACAGTTAGGAAACGGGAGCACGCCGAAGCCCCCGGCCGCCGCGGTGAGCGGCTGCCGGGGGCTTCCGGGGGATCCCGGGGATTCCGGGGTTCCGGGGATTCCGGGCGGGCCGGGGCCCGTCAGGCGGTCAGGACTGCTGGGCCGCGATCAGGCTCGCCGGGCGCAGGTCCGTCCAGTGGGACTCCACGTAGGAGAGGCAGGCGTCCCGGGTGTCCTCGCCGAACACGGTCCGCCAGCCCGCCGGCACCTCGGCGAAGGACGGCCACACCGAGTGCTGGTTCTCGTCGTTGACCAGGACCAGGAAACGGCCCTGCGGGTCCTCGAACGGGTTGGTGGTCATGCGTTCTCACTCCTCATGGACATAACGGTGAACAGCTCCGAGAGCGGCTGTCCGGGGTCGGCCGCCACATGGCGCAGCAGCGCGTGAAGTTCGTCGGCGAGCCGGCGGGCCTTGGCCCGGCCGAGCAGGTCCGTCGCGTGGATCAGCTCGCAGTGCACCGGCCCGTCGCCGCGCGGCTCGTAGAAGCTGAGCGTCAGCTCCGCCTTCGCCGAGCCGGTCGGCACCGCGTGGAAGGAGCCCATGCCCCCTTCCAGCTGCCCGAGGTCCGCCTGCTCATGGTGGATCACCATGACCTGCGGCCCCTCCGCGGGCAGCGCGGTCGCGCGGACGACCGCGTCGAACGGGACGTCCTGCCGGTCCAGGGCGTTGAGCGTGGTCTCCCGCACCCGGCCCAGCAGTTCGGCGAAGGTCGGGTCCCCCGCCGTGTCGGTGCGCAGCACCACGGTGTTGAAGAAGCAGCCGACCAGGTCGGCCAGCTGATCCTCACCGCGGCCGGCGACCATGGTACCGATGGGCAGGTCGGTGCCTGCGCCGTGGGCGGTGAGCAGGGCCGACAGGGCCGAGTGCAGGACCATGAACATGCTGGTGCCGGTCCGCTGGGCGAGCGCGTCCACGTCCGCGTGCAGCTGCTCGTCCAGGACGAAGGAGACGTAGTCGCCGCCCGGGCCGCGGACGGCCGGCGCCTTGGGCCGCGGCCGGTCGGTGGGCAGGGCCAGCAGCTCCGGGATGCCGTCCAGGGTCCGCTGCCAGGAGGCGAGCTGACGCCCGCCCAGGCTGTCGGGGTCGTCGAGGTCGCCGAGGACCCGGTGGGCCCAGTCCGCGTAGTCGGCGTAGCTGACGGGCAGCGGCTCCCACTCGGGGGCTGCGCCCTGCAGCCTGGCCTCGTACGCACCGGTGAGGTCGCGGAAGAGCGGCACCACGGACCATTCGTCCACGGCCAGGTAGTGCGCGGTCAGCAGCAGCGCCTGGGTGCCGTCGGCGCCGGTGAGCAGCCGGGCCCGCAGCGGGGCCTCGCGCCGCAGGTCGGGGTGGAGCGCGGCGAGTTCGGCGAGCCGGGCGTCGAGGTCGGCGCACTGCTCCTGCTCCAGGACCGGGTGCGGGGCGGGCTGCCGGTGCACGGTGCCGTCCCGCTCGGTGAACCTGGTCCGCAGCGGTTCGTGACGGGTGACCACGTCGTCGAGGGCCGCGGCCAGCGCCGCGGGGTCCAGGGCGCCGGGTGAGCGCAGCACCAGGCCGTGGTCGAAGCCGTCCCAGCGCTCGTACGCCGCCCACTGCCGGCGCTGTACGGGTGCCAGCGCGGGCTCTTCGCCGGCCGGGCGGGGGCCCGCCGGGCGCAGGGCCGGGCGGGCGGCGGCCGCACCGTCGAGCTTGGCGGCGAGGCCGGCGACGGTGAGGGCGTCGAAGACGTCGCGGATGCCGAGCTCGACGCCGAACTCGGTGCGGATCCGGCCGAGGAGGCGCATGGAGGCCATCGAGTGGCCGCCCAGGGCGAAGAAGTTGTCGTGGACGCCGACCTCGTCGAGCTTGAGGATCTCGCCGAACAGCTCCGCGAGCCGGGCCTGGGTGGCGTTGGCCGGGCGGGCGTCGCCGGTCATGCCGGTCCAGTCGGGCGCGGGCAGCGCCTTGTGGTCCAGCTTGCCGTTGGGGGTGAGCGGCAGCGGTCCGTCCAGGGGCACGACGAGGGCGGGCACCATGTACTCCGGCAGCTGCCCGGCGACGTGCGCCCGCAGGTCCTGCGGGTCGAGTTCGCCGGCCTCGGGGACGACGTAGCCGACCAGGCGGACGATGTCGCCGTCGCGGTCGGGCACCACCGTGGCCTGGCTGACGGCCGGGTGTCCGGCGAGCGCGGCCTCGATCTCGCCGAGCTCGATGCGGAAGCCGCGGATCTTGACCTGGGTGTCGACCCGGCCGAGGAAGTCCAGGTTGCCGTCGCGGCGCCAGCGCGCGCGGTCCCCGGTGCGGTACATGCGGCTGCCGGGCGGACCGTACGGGTCGGCGACGAACCGCTCGGCGGTGAGCCCGAACCGGCCGAGGTAGCCGCGGGCCAGGCCGCGTCCGGACACGTACAGCTCGCCGACCACGCCGGGCGGGACGGGCGCGAGCCGGTCGTCCAGGACGTAGCAGACCGTGTTGGGGTCGGGGATGCCGATCGGCACCCGGGCGCCGGGCCTCAGCTGCGCGTCGCGGGACGGCCACAGGGTCGAGTTGACGGTGGCCTCGGTCAGTCCGTACGCGCAGATCAGGTCGGCGGTGGCGCCGAACCGCTCGAACAGGTCCGGCGGCACGGTCTCGGTGCCGACCAGGACGGTCGATCCTTCGGGGAGTTCGCAGCCGGCGGGCAGGGCCGAGACCAGGGAAGGCGGCAGGATCATGTGGCTGATCCCGTGCTCGGCCAGGAAGTCGGTCAGGGCCGGTCCGGCGACCCGGGCCTCCTCGGCGATGAGCACCAGCCGTCCGCCGTGGCAGAGGGCCATGGCGAGCTCGAACACGAACACGTCGAAGCCGATGGAGGCGAACTGCAGCACGCTGCTGTCGGCCTCCAGGCCCATCCGGTCGACCGCGGTGGCGACCAGGCTGGAGATGCCCTCGTGCGGGACGACGACGCCCTTGGGCCGGCCGGTGGAGCCGGAGGTGTAGATGACGTACGCCGCCTGGTCGAGGAGCACTTCGGGGGCGGACGGGGCGGACTCGGGGAGCTCCGCGAGGGCGGCGGCGGTGCGGGGCTCGTCGAGGAGCAGCACGGGGACGCCCGCGATGCCGGGGATCTTCCCGGCCACCGGCTCGGTGCCGACCACGAGGGCGGCCCGGGAGTCCTCGATCATGTAGCCGAGCCGGTCCGCGGGGTGGACCAGGTCCAGCGGCAGGAAGGCGGCGCCGAGCTTCAGGGCGGCCAGCACCGTGGCGATCATGTCGGCCGAGCGGGGCACGGCCACGCCGACCACGCTCTCGGGGCCGACGCCGTGTGCGGCCAGCAGCCGGGCGATCCGGTTGGACCGGGCGTCCAGCTCGGCGTAGCTCACCCGGGTCGAGCGGTCGACGACGGCGACCGCGTCGGGCCGCTCGGCGGTGTGCCGGGCGAACAGGGCGGGCAGCGACAGCTCGTCGACCTCGCGGGGGGTGCCGTTGAAGCCCTCCAGGACGAGGCGGCGCTCGTCGCCGACGAGCAGCGGGGCGGCCGACACGGGCCGGTCGGGGGCTTCGGCCAGGCCGGCGACGAGGGCCGCGAGGCGCTCGCCGATCCGCTCGGCGGTCTCGGTGTCGAAGAGTTCGGTGGCGAACTCCAGGCGGCAGACCAGGGAGCCGCCGTCGCCGTCGGCGGCGGTCTGCTCGGTGAAGCTGAACACCAGGTCGAACTTGGCGGAGCGGATCCGGAAGGGCACGTACTCCACGCCCAGGCCGGCCAGGTCCAGTTCGCCCTCGGTGCGGGCGTGGTAGCCGACCATCACCTGGAACAGCGGGTTGCGGGCCAGCGAGCGGGTGGGGTTCAGCTTCTCCACGACGGACTCGAAGGGCACGTCGGCGTGGGAGAAGGCGGCCAGGTCGGTGTCGCGGACCCGGGCCAGCAGCTCGGTGAAGGTGGGGTCGCCGCTGAGGTCGGTGCGCAGGACGAGGGTGTTGACGAAGAAGCCGACGAGGTCGTCGAGGGCTTCGTCGCCGCGCCCGGCGATGGGCGAGCCGAGCGGGATGTCGGTGCCGGCGCCGATGCGGTGGAGCAGGGTGGCGACGGCCGCGTGCACCACCATGAACATGCTGGCGCCGTTCTCCTTCGCCAGCCGCTTCAGGCCCTGGTAGGCCGCGCCGTCGAACTCGACGTCGAGTTCGGCTCCGGTGAAGGCCGGGCGGGCCGGGCGGGGCCGGTCGGTGGGCAGCTCCAGTTCCTCGGGCGCGCCGTCCAGGGTCCGGTGCCAGTAGTCCAGCTGCCGGGCGGCCAGGCTCTGCGCGTCGGCCGGGTCGCCGAGCAGCTTCTGCTGCCACAGCGCGTAGTCGGCGTACTGGACCGGCAGCGGCTCCCAGTGCGGGGCCGTGCCGGACCGGCGGGCGGCGTAGGCGGCGGCCAGGTCGCCGAGGAAGGGGCGGTCCGACCATTCGTCGGTGGTGATGTGGTGCAGGAGGATCACGACGACGTGCTCCTCGGGTGCCACCTCGATGACGGTGGCGCGCAGCGGGAGTTCGGCGGCGAGGTCGAAGGGCCGGTTGATGGCCGCGTCGACCAGGGCCTGGACCTCGTCCTCGGTGGCGCGCAGGTGCTCCACCGGCGGGTGGGCCTGCCCGGCGGGCAGCACCCGCTGGTACGCCTGGCCGTCGCGCTCGGCGAAGAGCGTGCGCAGGGCCTCGTGGCGGTCCGTCACGTCGGCCAGGGCGGTCCGCCAGGCCTCCGTGTCGAGGGTGCCGTGCAGGCGCATCACCAGCGGGAAGTTGTAGGCGGCCGAGGTGTCCTCGATCTGCTGGATGACCCACAGGCGCTGCTGGGCGTGCGAGAGCGGCAGCTCCTCGGGGCGTTCGCCGGCGGTCAGGGCGGGGCGTCCGCCGGTCTGCGCGCCGGCCGCGCGCTCCACGAGTTCGGCGACGGTCGGGGCCTCGAAGAGGTCGCGGATGGCCAGTTCCGCCGAGAGGGCGGTGCGGGCGCGGCCGATCAGGCGGGTGGCGAGCAGGGAGTGCCCGCCGAGCTCGAAGAAGTCGCTGTCGATGCCGACGCTGCCCTCGGGGAGGCCGAGGACCGAGGCGAACAGCGCGCAGAGGGTCTCCTCCTGCGGGGTGCGGGGGGTCCGGCTGGTGCCGGGGCCGGCGAACTCGGGGGCGGGCAGCGCCTTGGTGTCGAGCTTGCCGTTGACGGTCAGCGGCAGGGTGTCCACGGCCACCAGGGCGGCCGGGACCATGTAGTCGGGCAGGGCGGTCTTGAGGTGCTCGCGCAGGCTCTGCACCAGGGCCTCGCCGCGCTCGGCGGTCTCCTCGGGGACGACGTAGCCGACCAGGCGCTTGCCGCCGGCCTGTTCGTTGACGACGACGGCGGCGTGCGCGACGTCGGGGTGGGCGGACAGGGCGGTGGAGATCTCGCCGAGTTCGATCCGGTAGCCGCGGATCTTGACCTGGTCGTCGGTGCGGCCGAGGAAGTCGATCAGGCCGTCGGGCCGCTGCCGGACGAGGTCGCCGGTGCGGTACATGCGGCTGCCGGGGGCGCCGAACGGGTCGGCGACGAACCGCTCGGCGGTCAGGCCGGGCCGGTCGTGGTAGCCGCGGGCCAGGCCGGTGCCGGCGATGTACAGCTCGCCGGGGCAGCCGGGCGGGACGGGCCGCAGCATGGCGTCGAGGACGTAGCCGCGGGTGTTGCGGATGGGGCGGCCGACGGTGGGGGTGGGGCTGTCGGCGGTGGAGCCGCCGAGGGTGTTGATCGTGTACTCGGTCGGGCCGTACAGGTTGTAGCCGTAGGTGCCCTCGGTGTCGGCGAGGCGGGTCCAGACGGTGTCGGACACGGCCTCGCCGCCGAGCAGGACCAGGGCCGGGCGGTGCTTGCCCGCGGCCTCGTCGTGCTCGAGGAGGCCCTCTTCGATGAGCAGCTGGGCGTAGGTGGGGGTGACGTTGACGACGTCGACGCGGTTGCGGTCGCAGTAGGCGACCAGCGCTTCGGCGTCGCGGCGCAGCTCCTCGTCGCAGACGTGCACCTCGTGGCCCTCGACGAGCCAGAGCAGCTCCTCCCAGGACATGTCGAAGGCGAAGGAGACGGTGTGCGCGATGCGCAGGCGCCGTCCGCCGGCCGAGGCGATGGCCGGATCGAACACCTCCACCTGGTGGTTGAGCTGCATGTTCGTCAGACCGCGGTACGGGGTGACGACGCCCTTGGGCTTGCCGGTGGAGCCGGAGGTGTAGATGACGTACGCGGGGTGCTCCAGCCGGCCGGCCACCGAGTGCGCGAACGCGGGGCGCTCGGCGTCGGTGATCTCGTCGCCGGGGAGGGCGGCGAGTTCGGCGGCGACGGCCGGGGCGTCCAGGGCGATCTCGGGGGCGAGCGGGCCGGTTTCGGCGCGCAGGGTCGGGGCGACCGCGGTGGTGGACAGCAGGCACAGCGGCCCGGTGTCCTCGACCATCAGGCGGAGCCGGTCGGCCGGGTGGTCCAGGTCCAGCGGCAGGTAGGCGGCGCCGGTGCGCAGGACCGCGAACAGGGCGACGACCATCTCGATGGAGCGGGGCAGCGCCAGGGCGACGGTCCGCTCGGGGCCGGCCCCGCGGGCCAGCAGCAGCCGGGCCAGCCGGTTGATCCGGGCGTCCAGTTCGGCGTACGTGAGGGCGGTGTCGCCGAAGACGAGGGCGACGGCGTCCGGGGTACGGGCGACCTGCGCGGCGAGCATGTCGGCGACGGTCTCGTTCGGGACCGGCTCGTTGCTGGCTTCCCAGGCGGAGGTCAGCGCGGCGTGCTCGTCGGGGAGCAGCAGGTCCAGGGTGCCGACCTGGGCGGTGAGGTCGCCCAGGAGGCGCTCCACCAGGGTGCGGTAGCGGTTCAGGGTGGCCGCGGCCTGCTCGTCGTCGATCAGGTCGGGCCGGTACTCCAGCTTGACCTGGACCCGCTCGGCCGGGTTGACGATCAGGGTCAGCGGGTAGTGGGTGGCGTCGACGCTGCCCACTCCGGTGATGCCGTGGCGTTCGGTGAGCTCGCGGAAGGCGCCTTCGTCGGCGAAGTTCTGGAGCACGTACAGGGTGTCGAAGAGGACGCCGTGGCCGCCGGCCCGCTGGAGCTCGGCCAGGCCCAGGTACTCGTGGTCCATCAGGGCCATGCGCTCGGACTGGACCCGGCGCAGCAGCTCGGCGACGGTCTCCTCGGGGCGCAGGGCGATCCGCAGGGGCACCGTGTTGAGGAACATGCCGATGGTCGTGTCGGCGCCGGGCACGTCGGCCGGGCGGCCGGCGACGGTGGCGCCGAACACCACGTCGTGGCGGCCGACGGCGGCCGACAGGACGAGCGCCCAGGCGGCGGACAGCACCGCGTTGATGGTCAGGCCGTGTTCGCGGGCGGAGCCGCGCAGCCGGTCGCTGAGCTCGGCGCCCAGGTCGAGGGAGTGGCGGCGCGGGATGGTCGGCTCGCCGCCGCGGCCGCGGGCGACCAGGGTGGGCTCCTCGAGTCCGGCGAGGGCGCGCTGCCAGGTGGCGCGGGCGGCGTCGAAGTCCTGCCCGTCGAGCCAGCTCAGGTAGTCGCGGTAGCTGCCGGGGGTGCGCATCCCGGTGTCGTCGCCGGCCGCCGCGTACAGGGCGAGCAGCTCGTCGAGGAACAGGGACTGGGACCAGCCGTCCCAGGCCACCAGGTGGTGGCTGAGCATGAGGCGGTCGGTGTGCTCGGTGAGCCGGATCAGCTGGAGCCGGAACAGCGGGGGCCGGTCCAGGTCGAAGCGGCGCAGCCGGTCGGCGTCGGCGATCTCGGCGAGCCGGGCCTGCCGCTGCTCCTCGGTGAGGCCGGTCAGGTCGGTCTCGGTCAGCGGGACGGGGATCTCGGCGGCCGGGCCGACGAACTGCACCGGGGAGGTCAGGCCGTCGGAGGTGATGCCGGCGCACAGGCTGGGGTGCCGGGCGAGCAGGGTGGCGCAGGCGGCGCGCAGCCGCTCCAGGTCCAGCCGGACGCCGAAGTCGAAGCAGTCCTGCGCGGTGTAGACGTCCAGGCCGTCGGTGTCGTAGCTGGCGTGGAAGTGGATGCCCTCCTGCAGCGGGGACAGCGGCCAGATGTCGGCGACGGGGACCGGGCTGACCTGTTCGATCCGGTCGATCTCGGCCTGGGTGAGCCGGACCAGCGGCAGGTCGGACGGGGTGAGGGCGCGGGTGGTCGAGCCGGTTCCGGCGGCCTGGGCGATGAGTTCGCGCAGGGCGTCGGCCCAGGCCCGGCCGAGGGCGCGGACGTCTTCCTCGTCGAGCGCCTGTCCGGCGGGCCAGGTCCAGGTGGCCCGCAGTTCGGGGCCGTGCGGGGTGTCCGCGCACACCGCGTTGATCTGGAGCGGGTACGGCATGGCGAGGTCGGCGTCCGGTTCCACGGCCAGCGCGTCGGACTCGGCGGCGGGCGCCCAGTCGACGGTCTGGTCGGCGGGGAGCCGGCCGAAGTAGTTGAACAGCACCTGGGCGGTGGACAGCTGGGCGAACACCGGGGCGAGCTGCGGGTTGAGGTAGCGCAGCATGCCGTAGCCGGCGCCGGAGTCGGGGGCCGAGCGGACGGCCTCCTTGACCAGCTTGAGGGTGTCCAGGGCGGTGTCGGCGGCGGGCAGCCGGACCGGGTGCAGGCCGGTGAACCAGCCCACGGTGCGGGACAGGTCCAGGCCGGTGCCGTCGCGGCCGTGGCGCTCCAGGTCGACCAGCAGGTCGACACCGGCGCCGGCGCCGCGGTCGCCGTGCCGACGGGAGACCGCCAGGCGCAGGGCGGCGAGCAGCACCTCGGTGACGTCGGCGCCGGCGGTGGCCGGGACCGCCGTCAGCAGGGCGCGGGTCTCCTCGGTGGAGAGGGTGACGGTGTGGTCCTGCGCGGATCCGGCGGTGCCGGTGCGGCCGGCGCCCGGGACCAGCTCGGCGCCGGGGGCCAGGGTCTTGGCCCAGTACGGGAGTTCGGCCTGCCGCTGTGGGGAGGTGGCCTGTTCGGCGATCTCCCGGGCGAAGCGGCGCAGCGAGGAGGGTACGGGTTCCAGCTCGGGCCGCTGCCCCTGGGCGACGGCCGCCCAGGCGGCGGCGAGGTCGCCGAGGAGGACGCGCCAGGACACGCCGTCGATCACCAGGTGGTGGACGACGAGCAGCAGCCGGCCGGGCACCCCGGTGCCCGCGTCGAACCAGACGGCCTGGAGCATGGCGCCGGTGTCGGGGTCGAGGCGGCCGGCGGCGGCGTCCGACTCCCGGGTGATCAGGGCGCGCAGGGCGGCCTCGTCGAGTCCGGTGGCGTCGACGCGGTGCAGCAGGGCGGCGGCGTCCACGCTGCCGGCCGGGGTGGTGACGGCGGACCAGAGGGCCGGGATGGCCGGGCCGAGGTCCATCCGGGTCAGGCTCATGCGCAGGCCGTCGTGGTGGTCCAGGACGGCCTGGAGGATCCGGGTCAGGGCGGCGGTGTCGGCGGCCGCGGGCGCCTGGAGCAGCATCGACAGGTTGAACCGGCCGATGGGGCCGCCGTCCTCGCGGAGCTGGTGGACGATGGGCAGCAGGGTGATGTCGCCGACGCCGTCGGTGTCCGCGGCCGGGGCGGCGGGGGTGTCCGCGGCGCCGCCGGTGGCGGCGGCCAGCGCGGCCGGGGTGCGGTGCTCGAAGACCTCGCGGGGGCTGACCTGGAGGCCGGCCTTGCGGGCCCGGCTCGCGACGGACATGGAGAGGATGCTGTCGCCGCCGAGCATGAAGAAGTCCTCGTCGGCGTCGACCGCGTCGAGGCCGAGCACCTCGGCGAAGATCGCGCAGAGCTGCTGCTCGCGGCCCTCGCGGGAGCTGCGGCCGGGCTTGCGGCGGACCGCGGGGGCCGGCAGGGCCTTCAGGTCGGTCTTGCCGCCCGGGGTGAGCGGCAGCGCGTCCAGGGCGACGAAGTGGCTGGGCACCATGGGCGCGGGCAGCTTGGCGGTCAGCCCGGCGCGTACGGCCTCGGTGTCGAGGGTGTCGGCGCTCCGGCCCTGGGCCGGGACCAGGTAGGCCACCAGCTGCTTGACGCCGCGCTCGTCGTCGCGGGCGACGACCACCGCGTCGGTGACGGCCGGCTCGTCCCGCAGTCGGGCTTCGATTTCCCCGAGTTCCACTCGGTTTCCCCTGATCTTGACCTGGTGGTCGGTGCGCCCGAGGTAGGTGAGCACACCGTCCGCGCTGAACTGGACCATGTCTCCGGTGCGGTACATCCGCGCGCCCGGAGTGCCGAACGGATCGGCGACGAACCGCTCCGCGGTGAGCGCGGTGCGTCCGTGGTAGCCGCGGGCGAGCTGGGCGCCCGCGAGGTAGAGCTCGCCCGGCTCGCCCGGGGCCACCGGGCGGAGGTACCGGTCGAGGACGTGCAGCCGGGTGTTCCACACCGGCCGCCCGATGGGCACGGTGGCCGCTTCGGCGGACTCGGTGCCCGCCTCCCAGCTGGTGACCTGGATGACCGCCTCGGTGGGCCCGTACACGTTGTGCAGGGGCACGCCGGTGCGCTCCTGCCAGCGCCGGGCGAGCGGGACGGGCAGGGCCTCGCCGCCGCTGAACGCGCGGCGCAGGCTCGCCCACCAGGGGACGCCGTCCACCTCTTCGGCGAGCAGGGCGGTGTAGAGGGAGGGCACCAGGTCGACGTTGGTGACCTGTTCGGTGCGGATCAGCTCGGCGAGGTAGGCCGGGTCGCGGTGGCCGTCCGGCTTGGCGACGACCACGGTGCCGCCGGTGAGCAGGGGTACGAAGATCTCCTGGACGGAGGGGTCGAAGCTGGTCGAGTACTGGTGCAGCACCCGCTCGCCGGGGCCGAAGCCGAACTCCCGGGCGGTCCAGGCCAGCTGGCCGACGACGGCCTGGTGCGGGACCACCACGCCCTTGGGCAGGCCGGTGGAGCCGGAGGTGTACATCACGTACGCGGCGCCGTCCGGGTCGACGGGTGCGGGCGCGGCGGCTCCGGGAGCGGTCGCGGCCGCTGCCCCGGCCGCCGCCCCGGCGCCGTCGAGGAGGACGGGGGTGACGCCGTCGAGGGCGGGCAGCTTCGCCAGGGAGTCCTCGGTGGCGACGACGGTGCGGGCACCGGAGTCGGTCAGCATGTGGCGGACCCGGTCGGCCGGGTAGTCCACGTCGACGGGCAGGTAGGCGGCGCCTGCCTTGAGGACGCCCAGCAGGGCGACCAGGGTGTCGGCGGAGCGGGGGACGGCGACGGCGACCACGGACTCGGCGGTCACCCCGCCGGCGGCCAGCCGGTGCGCCAGCGCCTGGGCGCGGGCGTCGAGTTCGGCGTACGAGGTCCGGCCGCCCTCGTGGATCAGGGCGACGGCGTCGGGGGTGCGGCGGACCTGCTCCTCGAAGGCGCCGTGGACGGTGCCGGCGGGGACCTCCCGCTCGGCTCCGGCGAGGGCGGCGAGGGTGCTCCGCAGGTCGTCCGGGGACTGCGCGGCGAGCCGGCCGACCGGCAGCTCCGGGTCGGCGGTGACCTGCTCCAGCAGGGACCGGAGCCGGCCGGCGAAGCGGGTGGCGGCGGGGGCGTCGAGCCGGGCCGGGTCGTGGTCCAGCTGGAGCCGGAGGGTCTCGCCGGGCAGCACGGTCAGGGCGAGCGGGTAGTGCACCGAGTCGCGGATCTCGGATCCGAGGATCCGGATCAGGCCCTGCGGGTCGGCCGCGTCGCCGGCCTCGGGCAGGTTCTCCACCACGACGAGCGCGTCGAACAGGTCGCTGCGGCCGACGGCCCGCTGGATCTCGGCGAGGCCCAGGTGCTGGTGGTCCAGCAGGTCGGCCTGGCCGTCCTGGAACCGGGCGAGGACCTCGGCGAGGGGCTGCTCGGGGCGCCAGCTCAGCCGGGCGGGCACGGTGTTGATGAGCAGGCCGACGAGGCTCTCGATGTGCTCCACGGGGGCCTGACGGCCCGACACGGTGGTGCCGAGGACCAGGTCCTGGGCTCCGACGACATCGCCGAGGACCAGGCCGAAGGCGCCCTGCACCACGGTGCCGAGGGTGAGTCCGAGACGCCGGGTCCGGGCGGTCAGCGCCTCGGTGTGCTCGGCGGACAGCTCCAGGGTGATCCGGCCGGTCGCGGCGCCGGCCTGTTCGGCGGCGCGCACGGGCAGTCCGGCGGGGGCGTCGAGTCCGGCGAGGGCGTCCCGCCAGGCCGCGCGGGCCAGCTCGCGGTCGCGGCCGGCCAGCCAGCCGGTGTAGGCGCGGTAGGCCGGGTCGGGCGCGGTGGCCTCGGCGGGGGCGCCGGGCCGGTAGCCGTCCAGGAGTTCCCGCATGACCAGGGAGACGGACCAGCCGTCGACGATGATGTGGTGCATGGTCAGCACCAGCAGGGAGCGCTGCCCGTCGAGGCGGACCAGGGCCGCGCGCATCAGCGGCGGGGCGCCGAGGTCGAAGCCGCGGTCGCGCTCGGCGGCCGCGATCTCCTCGACGGCGGCCTGCTGCCGGGCCGGGTCCTGGCCGGTCAGGTCGGTGAACCGCCAGGGCAGGGCGACGTCGGCGCCGATGACCTGGACGACGGGCCCGTCGGGGTGCTGGCGGAAGGCGGCGCGCAGCAGGGGGTGGCGGTCGAGGAGGCGCTGGACGGCGGCGCGCAGGGCCTCGGGGTCCACGTCGCCGCCGAGTTCGACGGTGTCCTGGACGGCGTAGCCGTCGGCGCCGTCGCGGTCCATGGCGGCGTGGAAGAAGAATCCTTCCTGCAGCGGGGTGGCCGGGACCACGTCCAGCAGCTCGCCGAGGCCGTCGGCGAACGCGGCCCGGTCCGCGGCGGTCAGCGGGACCAGGGAGAACGGCTCGGGCAGCGCGGCGGGGGCCTGCGGCAGGTCCGGGGCGTCGCCGGCGGCGCGGGCGAGGGCGGCGACCGTACGGAGCCGGAACACCTCGCGGGGGCTGATCGCGAAACCGGCCGCCCGGGCGCGGGTGACCAGCTGGATGGCGACGATGCTGTCGCCGCCGAGCTCGAAGAAGCTGTCGTGGACGCCGACCGAGGGCAGCCCGAGGACGTCGGCGAACAGCGCGGCGAGGGTGGCCTCGGCGGGGGTGGTGGGGGCCGCGTCGCCGGTCATCGCGGTCCACTGCGGGTCGGGCAGGGCGCGGGCGTCGAGCTTGCCGTTGGGGGTCAGCGGCAGCGGGCCGTCCATGCGGACCACGGCCGAGGGCACCATGTAGTCGGGCAGGCCCTGGGCGGCCTCGGCGCGGGCGGCGGTGACGGCCGCCTCGGCGCCGGCGGCGTCCAGGGAGGCGTCGGCCACCAGGTAGGCGACGAGCCGCTTGGCGGCGCGCTGGTCCTCGCGGACCAGGACGGCGGCCTGGGCGATGCCCGCGCAGGCCATGAACGCGCTCTCGATCTCGCCGGGTTCGATGCGGTGGCCGCGGATCTTGATCTGGCCGTCGGCGCGGCCGAGGAAGTCGAGGTTGCCCTCGGCGGACCAGCGGACCCGGTCGCCGGTGCGGTACATCCGGCTGCCGGGCTCGCCGAACGGGTCGGCGACGAAGCGCTCGGAGGTCAGTCCGGCGCGGCCCAGGTAGCCGCGGGCCAGGCCGCGCCCGGCGACGTACAGCTCGCCCTCGACGCCGACCGGGACGGGCCGCAGGGCGGAGTCCAGGACGTAGGCACGGGTGTTGGGGTCGGGCTCGCCGATCGGGGCGGGGCCCTGCCAGTCCGCCCGGGCCAGCCACAGGGTGGAGTTGACGCTCGCCTCGGTCAGGCCGTAGGCGACGACGATCTGGAGCCGGTCGGCCCAGCGGGCGATGAGCTCGCTCGGCACCGCCTCGGTGCCGACCACGAGGACCGCGCCCTCGGGCAGTTCGCAGTCCTGCGGCAGGGCCGACACCAGCGAGGGCGGCAGGATCATGTGGGTGGCCCGGTGCGCCGCGATGTAGTCGGTGAGGGCGGGGCCCGCGACCCGGCGCTCGGTGGGGACGATGATGATCCGGCCGCCGACGCACAGGGACATGATCAGGTCCCAGACCGTCACGTCGAAGCCGACGGAGGCGAACTGGACGACCCGGCTGTCCGGGGTGATGCCGATCCGCTCGGTGGCGGTGGCGATCAGGCTGCCGACGCCGTCGTGGGGGACCACGACGCCCTTGGGGCGGCCGGTGGAGCCGGAGGTGTAGATGACGTACGCGGCCCGGTCCAGCGGAATGTCCAGGCCGAGGGCGGACGGGTCCTGCGCGGCGAGGCCGGCGGCGGTCTCCGGGTCGTCGAGGCGGACCAGGCCGAGGCCCGGGAGCTCGGGCAGGCCTTCGGCCTGTTCGCGCGCGGTCACGACGGTGCGGGCACCGGCGTCCTGGAGCATGTAGGCGAGGCGGTCCTGCGGGTGGTCGGAGTCCAGCGGCAGGTAGGCGGCGCCGGTCTTCATCACCGCGAGCAGGGCGGTGACGAGCTCGGGCGAGCGGGGCAGGGCCACGCCGACGACGTCCTCGGCGCCCACGCCGCGGGCGGCGAGCAGGCGGGCGAGCCGGTTGGCGGCGGCGTCCAGCTCCGCGTAGGTCAGCTCCCGGTCCTCGCAGACCAGGGCGACGGCGTCGGGGGTGCGGTGTGCCTGCTGTTCGAAGGCGGCCGGCCAGGTCAGTTCGGGGGACTCGCAGGGCGCGGTCCCGAACTCCTCCAGCAGCCGGGTGCGTTCGGCGGCGGTGGTCAGTTCGATGTGGCCCAGCGGCTGGTCGGGGGCCGCGACGAGGGCGTCGAGGAGGAGTCCGAAGCGGTGCTGGTGTGCGACCAGGGCGTCCTCGTCGCACACGTCCGCGTCGGCGTCGAAGAGGATGCGGGCGGCACCGCGCAGGGATTCGCCGACGGTGATCGCCAGGTCGCTGACCGGGCCCATCCACTGGGGGCGCAGGTCGCAGACGAGGTCGCCGAAGTGCAGCCAGTCGGTGCCGGGCAGGATGTTGACGGTGGGGCCGACGAGTTCGGCGACGCCCTCGACCAGGCCAAGGTCCTTCGCCAGGTCCTCGGCCCGGTAGCGGCCGTGCTCGACGGTCTCGGCGATCCGGGTCCGGACCTCGGCCATCAGCTCCGTGCCGGTCATGCCGGGCCGGACGGCCAGGCGCAGCGGGAGGATGTTGGAGACCATGCCGGGGACGCCGGCGGCCGCGGGGTCCTGCCGGGTGGTGACCGGCAGTCCGAGGACGATGTCCTGCTCGCCGGTGACCCGGTGCAGGTAGGCGGCCACGGCGGCGACGAGCAGACGGGACATGCGGACGCCGGCGGCCGCGGCGGCGTCCCGCAGGCGGGCGGTGTCCGGGGCGGACAGTTCCGTCGTACGGCGGAACCGCCGGGCTATCAGCTTCGGGGCGCGCTCGACGAGGCGGACCGGCTCCGGGCGGTCGGCGAGCCGGTCGAGCCAGTAGGCGCGGTCGGCGGCGTACTGCGCGGAGGCGCGGTAGGCGGTCTCGGAGGCGGCGAGCCGGCCGTGCGACCAGTCGGCCGCGCCGGTGGAGCCGCCGGTGGACTCGCCGCTGGAGCCGCCGGTGGCGTCGCCGCCGGACTCACCGCCGGTGTAGAGCTCGCCGGCCCGGCGGGAGAGCAGGGCGATGCTCACGCCGTCGATGACGATGTGGTGGTAGCACTGGTACCAGAGCACCCGGTCGTCGGCGAGCCGCAGCAGGGTGTGGGAGTACAGCGGGCCGGCCGCGAGGTCGATCGGCCGGGCGCGGTGGGCGCTCATCCAGTCCCAGGCGGCGCTCTCGGGGTCCGCGTCCTCGCGCAGGTCGACGACGGGCATCTCGACGGGGAAGCGGCGGGGCAGCTGGCGGGGGCTGCCGTCCGCGGCCTCCTCGACGACGACGTGCAGGCATTCCGCTTCCTCGACCGCCTGCCGCACGGCGGCGGTCAGGCGGTCGAGGTCGGCGTACCCGCGGAGTTCCAGGGTGAACGAGACGTTGAAGGCCGAGCTGTCCGGCTCGATCTGCTGAGCAAGCCAAATTCCGGATTGCCCACCGGTGACGGGTGTCCCGGCGGCAGAAGTCCGGTCCGACTCGGCGTCAAACATCGTTCGAAGGCCTTTCCCTGGTCGTGCGTCAGTACTGGTGCTGCGGCGTTACTTGATGGCTTCGAGCCGCGGCACCACCTGGTCGATGGCGTACGGGATGCTCAGCACCGTGTTGAAGGACAGCGCGGCGCCGATGTCCGGGCTGTCGTAGGGCAGGAAGAGGTCGCGCTTCTCCTGGTTGACCTTGGTCTTCTGGTACAGCGGGTCGGCCTTCATGGCCTTCTCGGTGTCGGGGGTGCCCAGCCACACGGTCCGGTCGGCCTCCATCACGTCGAGGCGCTCGGAGCTGAGGTCGGCGATGTTCTCCTTGCCGAGGGCGGCGCGGTAGGCGTCGGTGGTGCCGAAGCCCATGCCGGCGAAGAACTTCAGCTTGGGGTCGTTCGGGGAGAACGCGGAGAACTTGCCGGGCTCGTAGGGCTCGCCGACGGAGACCGTCTTGCCCTTCCACTCGGGGTGCTTGTCGCTGACGGCCTTGAACTTGGCGTCGATGCCGGCGATCAGCTTCTCGGTCTCGGCGTCCTTGCCGAGCGCCTTGCCGATCTGCTTGGTCATGGTCTGCCAGTCGGCCTGGTAGTCCTCGGCGCCCTTGGGCTGCGCGACCACCTTGGCGATCTTGGAGAGGGTGTCGTACTGCTCCTTCTTCATGCCCGAGTACTGGGCGATGATCAGGTCCGGCTTGAGGGCCGCGATCTTCTCCATGTTGTACTCGTCGCGCTCGCCGACGACCTGCGGCGGGGTGGAGCCCCACAGGTCCTTGGCCCACGGCCACTTGCCGTACGGCTGCTCCTTGAACCAGTCCACCGAGCCGACCGGCTTGACGCCGAGGGCCAGTACCGCGTCCTGGTCGGAGAGGCCGAGGGTGACGACCTTCTTCGGCTCGGCGGAGATGGTGGTGCTGCCGTACTTGTGCTCCAGGGTGACCGGGAAGGCACCGGACGCCTTGGTGTCGCCCGAACCGGACGGCTTGGAATCGGCCTTCTCGTCACCGCCGCTGCAGGCGCTCAGAACGAGCGCGGCGGCTGCGGCGATTGCCACGCGGGGGATGTTCCTGACTGCTCTCGTCAGCGCGGGGCGCTTGCCAACGGACACGAGTGTTCCTTTCACGGGGGTTTTTCACAGTGCGCAGACCACCGGCCCGGTGCCATGGGAACACCGGGCAGGCGCAACGGTCGGGGGGATGTCAGAGCGTCGAGGCGATCTCGTCGGCGGGGAGCTCGACGGCGGCCGCCGTCTCCCGCCCGTTGTCGATGACGGAGTCGAGGATCTCGCCGACGCGGACGGCGGTGTTGGACAGCAGGGACGACGTGATGCCGTGGGTGTGCTCCGTACCGCCCTGGAGGTAGATCCCGCAGCGCACCTCGGGGTCGGTGGTGATGCGGTAGTCGCGCTCGACGCGGACCCTGCCGTGCTCGTCGCGGTGGACGTACTCCTCGACCTCGCCGAGCAGGCCGAGGGCGTCGGCGGAGCGGTAACCGGTCGCGTAGACCAGGACGTCGGCGTCGAGCGGGGTCTTCTCCCCCGTGACGAGCGACTCGACCGTCGTGCGGACCTTGTCGGGGGTCTCCACGACGTCGGTCAGCCGGGAGACCTTCAGGAAGCGCAGGCGCTCGGTGCCGAGGACCTTCTCCTGGTACTCCTGGCGGTAGAGGTCGTCGATCAGATCGATGTCCACCACGGAGTAGTTGGTGTTGCCGTGGTAGCCGATCAGCTTCTGCTTGATGTCCTCCGGCGCGGTGTAGTACTCGTCGACCGCGGCCGGGTCGAAGATCCGGTTGGCGAAGCTGCTGTCGTCGGCGGGGCTGTAGCCGTAGCGGGAGAAGACGGCGCAGACCTCGGCGGTGGGGAAGGTCCGGTGGAGGTAGGCGACGTTCTCGGCGGCGCTCTGCCCGGCGCCGACCACGATGAAGCGGCTCGGCTCGGAGTCCTTGAGGCCCTCGACCTTGGCCAGCAGGTCGGAGTTGTGCCAGATGCGCTCGGTACGTTCCACGCCCTCCGGCATCCGCGGCGTCAGGCCGGTGCCGATGACGAGGTTGCGGGCCCGGTGGACCACGAGCTCCGAGCCGGAGCGGGCGGTGACGTCCATGTACTGCACCACGCCGTCCTCGACGACGGGGCGGACGGCGACGACCTCGCAGCCGTAGGACACCATGTCGTCGACCTTGGCCGCGGCCCACTGGAAGTAGTCGTGGAACTCCACGCGCAGCGGGAACAGGTTCTTGTGGTTGACGAAGTCGATCAGCCGGCCCTTGCTCTGCAGGTAGCAGAGGAAGCTGTACTCGCTGGCCGGGTTCCGCAGGGTCACCAGGTCCTTCATGAAGGAGACCTGCATCGTGGCATCGTCGATCAGCATGCCGCGGTGCCAGCCGAACTCCGGCTGCCGCTCGAAGAAGTGTGCAGTGACCGCCTCCTGCCGTCCGACGCTTGCGTTGTGCTCGCTGAGCGCGATCGCCATGGCCACATTGGACGGGCCGAAGCCGATTCCGATGAGGTCGTGGATCAAAGGTGCGTCGTCAGGAAGAGCCTGTGACATGTCACTCCCAATCGTGCGGGGCAGCCGCTTGTCAGGCGCTGGGGAACCAAGAGCTGGGCACGCCGAGGAGGCGTCGACCCGATTACTTAGGCAAGGCTAACCTGATCTTTTGCAGCTGTCGACCGGGCATATCGGGCGTCGTCCCAGGCCGGGGGGCTGAACCCGGTGCAAAACGGACCCCGTTGCACACTTAGGTAAGCCTTGCTTTACTGGCCCCGTTGCATCACTGCTCTGAGGAGGAACCCTATGCGGGTCGTCATGTTCGGTTATCAGACCTGGGGGCACCGCACCCTGCAAGCGCTCCTGGACTCCGAGCACGACGTGGTCATGGTCGTCACCCACCCGAAGAGCGACCACGCCTACGAAAAGATCTGGAGCGACTCCGTCGCCGATCTCGCCGCAGAGCACAACGTGCCCGTCCTGATCCGCAACCGGCCCGACGACGAAGAGCTGTTCACCCGGCTCAAGGAGGCCGAGCCGGACATCATCGTCGCCAACAACTGGCGGACCTGGATCCCGCCGCGGATCTTCGGCCTGCCCAAGTACGGCACCCTGAACGTGCACGACTCGCTGCTGCCCAAGTACGCCGGGTTCTCCCCGCTCATCTGGGCCCTGATCAACGGCGAGACCGAAGTCGGCGTCACCGCCCACATGATGGACGACACCCTCGACGCCGGGGACATCGTGCTCCAGCAGGCCGTGCCGGTGGGCCCCACCGACACCACCACCGACCTGTTCCACAAGACCTGCGACCTGATCGCCCCGGTCACCGTCGGCGCGCTCGCCCGGATCGCGGCCGGTGAGACGGAGTTCACCCCGCAGGACCGGTCGCAGGCCAGCTTCTTCCACAAGCGGGCGGAAGAGGACATCCGGATCGACTGGAACTGGTCCGCCGAGGAGCTGGAGCGTCTCGTGCGCGCGCAGTCCGCGCCGTACCCGTCCGCCTTCACCTACCACAAGGGCCGCCGCCTGGAGATCATCGGTGCGGTCGTCTCGGAGGCGAAGTACGGCGGCACGCCCGGCCGCATCTTCTACCGCGAGGGCAACGGCGTGGTGATCGTCGCCGGAGCCGACGCCCGCACCGGCCGCAACCACGGCCTCGCCATCACCCGGGTGCGCACCGAAGCAGGCGAGGAGATGTTCGCCACCGACTACTTCACCCGCATGGGCGGATACCTCACCAGCCGCCCGTAGGGAACACCCCCCAAAACCGCCGGCGTCCCCTCCGATGGCCCCGGGGCCGCCGGTCGTCGCCGCCGCGTGGACTGCCCTGTCCACGCGGCGGCGACGCATTTCTGACGGTCCGCCACCCAGGGGTAGGCTCGGGCGGCCCCACGTCCCACCCCGGGAGGGAGAGCATGCGAGGGAGAGCAATGGAGCAGCGGTCCGCCGTCATCGGAGCGGACGACGCGCCGGGCGTGCTCGGGCTCAACGCCTATCTCATGTACGCGATCGGCAAGGCCGCGCGCCGCCGGCTCACGGAGAAGCTCACCGCCCACGGGATGCGGCTCTGGCACCTGACCGTGCTGGACCTGCTGGCCGACCACGGCCCGCAGTCCAAGGGAACGCTGGCGACCCGGCTGGACATGAACCCCAGCGACCTGGTCAAGGTGGTGAACGACCTGGTCGGCAAGGGCCAGGTGGTCTGCGTACGGGACACCGGCGACCGGCGGCGCATCCTGGTGCGGCTCACCCCGGCCGGTCGGGCCGCCCTCGACCGCGTCAACGCCGACATCGCGACCACCGACGGGGACCTCCTCGCCCCGCTGAACCGGTCGGAACGCGACCGGCTGTCCGCGCTGCTCCAGCGCGTGCACGGCCACCTCGCCCCGACCGCCCCGTCTGCTACGTCTGCCCCCTCGGCCCCGTCTGTCCCCTCGGCCACCGGCCGGGCGGCCGGCGCGGAGCAGTAGTCCCCGTTTCCGTCCCCCCGGGAACCCGCCGGGTGCGCCGTCCGACTACTGGCATGTGGCCGACGGGAAAGGGACGCGATGGGCGGGCTGGACGTACGCATGCGGGGGGTCGCGTGCTCGCACGGGCGGGTGCCCGCCGTGCTGGACGTGGACCTGGAGATCGCGGCCGGTGAGCGGATCGCCCTGACCGGGACCAACGGCTCCGGAAAGACCACCCTGTTGCGGGCCGTCCTCGGACTGCACCGCCAGGACAGCGGGGCGATCCTGATCGGCGGGCGCGGGACCGGGTCGGCAGCGGACCGCGCCTGGCGGCGCCGGTCCTGCGCCTGGATCCCGCAGAAGCCCGCCGTGGGCCGGTTCCCGCTGCTGGGCGGGGAGTTGCTGGCCAGCAGCGGCGCCCCCGCCGAGGCCGCGGAGGCGGCCGCCCGGCTGGGGGTCGCCGAACTCGTCCGGCGGCCGCTGCACACCCTGTCGGGCGGGCAGCTCCAGCGCATGTACCTCGCCCGGGCGATGGGCTGTGTGGCGGCCGGGGCGCAGGTGGTGCTCGCGGACGAGCCGACCGCCGCCCTGGACTTCGACGGGCAGGCGGAGGCCGCCGACGTGCTGGCCTCCCTGCCGGTCACCGTGATGGTCGTCACCCACGACCGGGCGCTCGCCGAACGCTGCGACCGGGTCCTGGAGATGGCGGCCGGACGCCTGCGGGAGGTCCGGTGAATCCCGTCGCCGCAGCCGACCTGGGCGAGCTGCTGCAGCTGGTGCCGGTGCAGCGGGCCGGGTTCGCGCTGCTGCTGGCCGCCGTCGGACTGCCGGTGATCGGCGTGGTCATCGTCGGGCTGGACATCATGCCGGTGCGGTTCGCGATGATGCACGTGGCCCTGCTGGGCATCGCCGTCGCCCTGTGGACGGGCCTCGACCCGATGCTGTGCGCGCTGGTGGCCTGCGCCCTGGCCGGTGCGGGGGTCGCCCCGCTGGCCCGGACCCCGGACGGGCTGTCCGGGGCGATGGGCCTGCTGATGAGCCTGGCCATCGCCGCCGCCCTGCTCGTGCTCGCCGTGACCGGGGTCAACGCCTCGGGGGCGTTCGCCCTGCTGTGGGGGTCGATCCTGTCCGTCGGCACCGCGGACCTCGTCGTCCTGGGCGTACTGGCGGCGGCCGTGCCGGCGCTGTTCTGGTGGCGGCGCCGGGATCTGGCGCTGCTGCTGTACGACCGGGAGCTCGCGCACTGCTCGGGCGTGCCCGTGCGCGGACTGACGCTGGTGCTGCTGGTCCTGGTCGCCGTCTCGGTCGCCGGGGCGATCAAGCTGACCGGCGCCCTGCTCGTCGACGCCCTGACCCTGCTGCCCGCGCTGGCGGCCCGCCGGCTGGGCCGCTCCCTCGTCTCGATCACGCTCTGGGCGGTCGCCTTCGGCGTGTTCGTGAATCTGACCGGGTTCCTCGTGGCCCTCTGGCTGGACTGGCCGCCCGGGCCGGTCCTCGTCCTCACGGCGGGGGCCGTCGTCCTCGCCGTCCATCTCGTTCCGGAACGGAGAACCGGCTCATGGCGCGCACCCGCGTCCGCATCGCTTCCCTCCTCGCACTGAGTGCGCCCCTGGCAGTCCTGCTGACGGGCTGCGGCGACGACAACGACCCACCCGCCCGGGACGACGAGGACCGGACCGCGGAGCGCAAGCCCGTGGTGGTGGTCACCACCACCTGGGAGGGCGCCTTCGCCAAGGCCGCGGGCGCCGAGGACATCGAGGTCATCGTGCCGCAGTCGGTGCACCACGCGCCGGACTACGACCCCAAGCCCTCCGACCTGGCCGCCGTGGCGAAGGCCGACTTCGTGCTGTACGCGCCGTTCGAGCCGTACGCCGAGAAGATCAAGGAGGCCGCGGGCTCGAAGGCGAAGCTGGTCCAGGTGAACCTGGACAACGACCCGGAGAAGGCGGGGGCCGAGGTGGCCCGGCTCGCCGCGCTGTTCGGCACCGAGGACGCCGGGAAGAAGTGGAAGTCCGGCTTCGACGGCGAGTACGCCCGGCTGAACGGCGAGCTGAAGGCGGCCTGGCCGGGCGGGCAGAGCCCGGCCGTGGTCAGCCAGGTGTTCACCGCCTGGTCGGCGAAGCTCGCGGGCGCGAACAGCGTCGGCACGTACGGGCCGGAGGCGGTGACTCCCGCGCAGCTCGCCGAACTCTCCGCGAAGAAGCCGGCGCTGGTGCTGGACAACGCGCACATGTCCACCGGCACGGTGCTGCCCGGGTCGGGCGCCCGGCAGGTGCGGATCGTCAACTACCCGGGCGAGGACCTCGACCTCCTCTCCGTGTACCGCAATGCGGCGGCGGAGCTGAAGAAGGCCATGGCCGGCTCCTGACCGCTGTCGGGACAGGGGCAGAGGCAGGGGCCGGGGGCCGGGTTCACACCCGGCCCCCGGCCCCTGTTCCCGGTCAGTGTGCCGGAGCGGGGATCGCGGTCAGCCGCTCCCGGAGGGCGCGCCGGTCCGGCTTGCCCGCCGGTGTCAGCGGGAGTTCGGCCAGCACCAGCAGGTGCTCGGGGTGCTTGCGCGGGTCGAGTCCGGAGCCGGTCAGATGGGCGCCGAGGGAGGCGAGGGTGGGGGCCTGTGCGGTGCGCGGGACCACGCAGGCGGCCAGCCGCTCCCCCATCAGCGGGTCGGGTACGCCCACGCACACCACGTCGCGGATCTGCGGATGCGAGGTGAGGGCGCGTTCCACTTCGGCGGGGCTGATGTTGGCGCCGCCCCGGATGACGATGTCCTTGAGGCGCCCCACCACGTGCAGGACGCCCTGCTCGTCGAGGAAACCGAGGTCCCCGGTCCGCACCCAGCCGTCGGAGGTGCGGTAGCGGGCGTCGAGTTCGGGGGCGCCGACGTAGCACAGCGGGGTCATCGGGCCGCGCGCGGTGATCTCCCCGATGCCGCCGTCCGGCAGCGGTTCGCGGGTCTCGGTGTCGGTGATGCGGATCTCGGCGACCCGTGGGTCGGGCCGGCCGGCCACCACTGCGGAGCCGTCGGTGGGCGGGGTGGGATGCTCCAGCCCGGTGTGGCAGTTGACGCCGTCGGCGGATCCGTAGAGGTTGACGACGGGGCAGCCGAACGCCGTGGCGGCAGCGGCCGCGGTGGTCTCGTCGAGCGGTTCGCCGCCGAGGACCAGGGCGGTGGGGGCCGGCAGCTTCTCCCCGGTGGCGTCGAGCCGGTCGAGCATCATCCGGACCATCGTGGGCACGCCGAGGACGTGCGTCGGCTCGTGCTCGCGGATCGCGGCGATGGCGGCTTCCGGGGTGAACCGGTCGAGCAGGACGAGGGTGCCGCCGTGCCGGGCCAGGGTGACCGCGGTGCCGTTGGAGCCGAACGCGGAGGCGAGCGGCACCAGGAACAGGCAGCGCGGCGGGGTGCCGTCCGGGATGAGGGAGGCGAGGAAGTTCCCGCGTCCGCCCGCGAGGGCGTTGTGGGAGTACGCGACCATCTTCGGCTCGGCCTCGGAACCGGAGGACACCAGGATCCGGGCCGCGCTGTCGGGGTCGGGGCGGGCGGGGACGAAGCCGCCGGGATCGGAGCGCAGCAGCAGGGAGAGCGGCACCGTCCCCTCGGGGGCGGTGCCCGGCCCGGCCGCGATCACCTGCCGCAGAGCGGGCAACTCCGGGGCGAGGGCCTGCAGGTCGGCGGCGTGCCGTGTGCCGCGGTACTCGATGGCGGCGATCACGGCGACGGCCTCGGCGCGGCGCAGCAGGACCTCGGCCTCCCGGGTGCCCCGGCCGACCGGGAACGGGAGGGCGACCGCGCCGAGGGCGGCCAGCGCCAGGTCGGCGATGACGGCGTTGCGGTGGTCGGGGAGTTGGACGCCGACCACGTCGCCCTCCCCGATGCCGAGGTCTCTGAGCCCGGCGGCCAGACATCGCACCTTGCGGTCCAGGGCGGTGTAGCAGAGCTTGCCCTTGGCGTCGAGGACGGCGGTGCGGTGCAGGTCGGCGATCTGGCGGGCCCGGAAGAGGCTGTACAGGTCGAGGTCGGGGCAGGTGCCGTCGAGCGCCCAGGACCGGCGGAGGGCGGCGGGCAGCAGGTCGTGCAGGAGGACGGTCACGCGAAGCTCCAGGGGTCGGGGACTGCGGGGGCGCCGTGCGGGTCCCGGCTGATCGAGCCGGTGAACCGGGGGTCGTGGTGCAGCTCGCCGAGGTCGGTGGTGACCCGGGCCGCGGTGAGGCCGTGGGCGCGGAGCAGGTGCAGCGCGTCCGCGGTGGGCAGGTCGCGCAGGTCGTAGGCGGCGGCCGCGGGGGCGCAGGCGTCGGCGGGGGCGATCCACCCGTCGGCCGTGGGCTGCGGGCGGCGGAAACCGGCGGGCCGCCGCGCGGGGCCTCCCGCGGCCAGGCGTCGCAGGGCCGGTGCGGTCAGCGTGTCGGCGGCTCCGAGCAGGGAGGAGTCCACCCGGACGCCGGTTCCGGTGCGTTCGCGCAGGAGCAGGCCGGCCAGTACCGCCTCGGCACCGAGGAGTCCGCCCAGGACGTCGAGGAGCGTCATCAGGGACGGCGCGGGTGCCTCGCCCTCGGGGCGGACGGCCTCGCCGGCTCCGGTGCGGGCCTGCACCATGAAGTCCGTCCCCATCGGGGCGCCGTCGAGCCGGCCGGCCCAGCCGCTGGTGTACGCGTAGACGAGCGCGGGGTTGGCGGCCGCGAGGTCGTCCGCGTCGAGGCCGAGGCGCGCGGCCGTGCCCGGGGCCCAGTTGTGCAGGAACACATCGGCGTCCGCGGCCAGTTCGCGCAGCCTGCGGCGGTCGGCGGCGTCCTTGATGTCGATCTCGACGGCCCGCTTGCCCCGGTTGAGGGCGAGCCAGCGGGCGGAGATCCCCGAGCAGGCGGGCGGCATTCCGCGCAGCGGGTCGCCGCCGGGCGGTTCGATGCGGACGATGTCGGCGCCGAGCAGCCCGAGCAGATGGGCGGCGAGCGGGGCCTGGATGCGCCGGCCCGCCTCCAGGACGGTCAGGCCGGAGAGTGGTTTCCCGGGTGCCGGTGCGGACGCCGGCCGGCCGGCCGGGGCGGCGTGCGGGTGTCCGGATCCGGGCGGGGCCAGCGGGGCCAGGGACCAGGGGGCGGCGCCGTCGTGTTCCGCGGCCCGTTGGGCGAGGGTCCGCAGGGCGCACACCTCGGCACCGGATGCGGCCGCGGCGCGGCGGATCCGGTCCCAGGCGTGGGAGCGGGCGGTGTCGTGCAGGGTGCCGGGCAGCGGCGCGCAGGCCGTGGCGTAGCGGAACTGGAAGGGCCGCCAGCCGTCCCGGATCGCCTGCGCGGGCGCTTCGAGTGCGCGCCAGAAGGCCGCCCAGGCCCCGGGGTCGAGGGTCTCCAGTTCGAAGCGGATCCCGTCGGCGGTGGTGAACGGCGGGCCGCCGGGCCCGAGTTCGGCGGCCTCTCCCTCGTCGGCCCCGTCGGCGGCCAGGTACTGGGCGACGGTCAGCAGGCCGGCCCGGTCGGCGCTGGTGGCGACGACCTGGGGTGCGGTGCCGCCGCGTGCCTGGGCGAGCAGGCCGGCCAGCAGGCCCTGCACGGTCAGCAGGCCGGTGGCGGTCGCGGCGAAGTCGGCGGCCAGGCCACGGGGTTCGCCGTCGCGGCGGCCGTGCACCGCCATGATGCCGGTGGCGGCCTGCACGGTGGCCTCGTCGCTGATCCCGCTGCCGGGAGCGCCCCAGGCCGTGTGCGCGGTGACGGCGGCGAACTCCGCGCCGGACAGCCCGGTCCGCCCGGCCGGCCGGCCCGTCGGTTCCACCTCGGCCGGTACGGCCGGTGCGGGCGGGCCGTCGGCGGTGGCGCCGAGCAGCAGCAGGTGCTCGGCGACGACTCCGGCGAGCTCCGGGGGTCCGGAGGTGTCGAACCGGAGCGCGTCGAGCGGCCGTACCGTCCGGGTGGTGACGGGTGACGTCATGCCTCTCCTCCCCTGGCGCGGCGGTGGCCGCCGCCCGGCAGATGTCGCAATGCGGGTCTCGCGGGGAACCCGGCGGCCTGTGTGCCCGACCAGTTCCACGTAAGAGGCAGTCGGACAGCCGTTCCCACGGGTTCCCGGCGAACCGAAGGAGAGACGTGGTCGATTCAGACGTGCCGGAGCGGGTCGCGGAGTTCGTGCGCAGCCGGGTCGTGCCGCAGGAGCAGGTCCTGGACGCGGGCGGCCCGGCCGCGGCGCAGGCCCTGCGGGAGCTGCGGGACCGGGCCAGGGCGGAGGGGCTGTGGGCGCTGCCGCTGCCCGCCGCGCTGGGCGGCGGCGGCTTGGCACTGGCCGGGTACGCCGGACTGGCCGAGGCGGAAGGGGCCAGCGACCACGGCCCGGCCGCCCTCGGGTCGGCCTCGCTGCTCGACGTACGGATGCTGGCCGCGCACGGCAGCGAGCGGGTGCGGGAGCGGTATCTGAAGCCGCTGGTGGCCGGGGAGGTCCGGGCCTGTTACGCGATGACCGAACCGGATGTGCCGGGCACCGACCCGTTCCTGACGGGGACGCGGGCCGAGCGGATGCCGGGGGGCGGCTGGCGGATCACCGGCCGCAAGTGGTTCACCTCGGGCGCGGCGGACGCCGGCCTGGTCACCGTGCTCGCCCGCACCGGCGGCCGGGACGGGGACCGGGAGGGGCTGTCCCTGCTGCTGGTGCCCACCGACGCCGAGGGCTTCCGGGTGGTGCGCGAGCTGCCGCTGTTCGGCGCGGGCGGACAGTGGGAGATCGAGCTGGACCGGGTCGCCGTACCGGAGGACCATCTGCTCGGGTCGCCCGGCGGGGCGCTCGCCATCGCCGGGGAACGGCTCCAGTGGGGCCGCACCCTGCGCTGCCTGCGCTGGCTCGGCCAGGCCGGCCGGGCCTTCGACCTGATGTGCGCCCGGGCCGTGTCCCGGACCGGCTCCCGCGGCCCGCTCGCCGGGCACCAGCTGGTCCAGCAGCACGTGTTCGAGGCGTTGTTGGCGATCCGTACCACCCGGCCGCTGGTGCACGAGGCGGTGGCGCTGCTCGCGGCCGGGCGCGAAGCGCACACCGAGGTCGGCCTGGCGAAGGTCGCGGCCGCCCGGATGCTCCAGCAGGTCGCGGACGCCGCCATCCAGGTCCACGGCGCGGCCGGGCTGGGCCCCGACACCGCCCTGCCGTCCCTGTTCCGCACCGGCCGGGCCGCCCGCATCCTCGACGGACCGGATGAACTCCACATCACCTCGGTGGCGCGCCGTGTCCTGCGGGGCTACGACGGCCCGTAGGCCTCGGTGAGGTCGACGAGGCCGGTGAGGGCGGCCAGGCCCAGGGCCAGGAAGAAGTCGCCCCAGACGAGTTCGTGGCGGGTGGCGGTGGAGCGGGCGGCGTCGTAGCAGCCGTCCAGCAGCATTCCGGCCGGGCGCCCGCCGCCCCGCCCGGTCAGATGGGCGGCCGCCAGCCGGCGCAGCACCGCCTCGCCGCGGCGCGTGTACGCCTGCGCGTGCGGCCCCGGCAGCCGGCCGAGGGCGAGCAGGGCCACCGCGGTGATCGCGGCCGCGGAGGTGTCGGCCGGGCCCTCGGGCCGGGCCTCGTCCGCGGGCGGCACGAGCGGGCCGCCCGGCAGCAGCCGCTCCACCGCCGCCGTCAGCCGCTCCGGCCGCCATTTCGGCGTACCGGACCGGTGCAGGGCCTCGGCCAGGGCCAGCAGCAGCCAGGCCCGGCCCCGGCTCCACCCGGGCGGCGGCTCCGCGCACGGCCGCCAGCCGGCCTCCGGCTCGAACTCCCAGGCGTGCCGGAGCGCTTCACGGCCCAGGCACAGGTCCAGATGCCGGTGCAGATGGGCGGCGGCCGCGGCCACACCGGCCGGCCCGGCGGCGGCGAGCAGCGGCACCATGCCCGGCACGGCGTCGCTGCGGGCCAGCAGCCGGGGTCCGCCCAGGGCAGACCCCCACGGCACCAGCCCCAGCCCCGGGTCGAACGCGGCCAGGCATTCCCCGGCGGCCCGGTCGCGCAGGGCGGCGGCGGCCGGATCGTCCCCGGCGAGCGCGGTCCCGTACCAGAGGATCAGCCCGCGGGTGGCGGTGTCCGCCTCCGCCCAGGGGGCGAGACGGGCCGTGCAGGCGACGGCCGCCGCCCGGTCCGGCTCCGCCCCGGTGTGCCGGGCCCGCAGCCAGAGCAGCCCGGCCCAGAATCCGCCCGCCCAGGAACCCCGCCCGGTGGTGGTCCACCGGCCCGTACCGGGATCGGCGAACAGCGGGAAGCGGTCCCCGACTCCGGCCCGGGTGACGGCCACCCGGTCGAGTACGGCCGCCAAGGCGGCCTCCGCCCAGGGCTCGGTACGCGTGAGCCGCGCGCCGGTCATGTGCCGGCCTCCGCCGGCCGGCGGCCGGCCCGGCCGTCCCGTACCGCCCAGGTGTACGCGACGGCTCCCGCGGCCGCGAACTCGGCGGCCACCAGCAGCCATCCGGCGCCGTAGCGGCCGCTCTGCGCGAGCAGTCCGAACAGCGGCGGCCCGATCGCGAAGCCGGCGAAGAACCCGGCGGAGACCAGGGCCGTGTCCTGCCCGGCCCGGCCGGGTTCGGCCCGCTGCATGACCAGCACCATCGAGACCGCGTTCGCGGACACGGCGAACACCCCGGCGGCCGCGGCCCCCAGCCAGACGAGCGGGCCCGCCGCCGTCGCGCCGGCGAGCAGCGCCGCCGCCCCGACGGCGCCGGCCGCCAGCCCGCCCGGCAGCCATTCGGCGCGCCCCGGCCGGGCCGCCTTCGACCATCCCACCCGCCCGGCGATGCCGGCCACGCCGAGCACCGCCACCAACGCGCCGGCGGCCGTGGGTCCCAGGCCGAGGCGCTCCGTGCCGAACAGCGCCAGATAGGTGTTGACGGAGGCGGTGCCGCAGCCCAGGAACAGGGAGAAGACCGCCAGCCGTCGGGCCGGCTCTGCGGCGCCCCCGGCAGCCTTGGCCGGCCGGGCCGGCGGCGCCACCGGGGCCGCCGGGGCCACCGGGGCCACCGGGGCCGAATCCGCCGGCAGCGCCCGCCACGCCCACACCGCGGTCAGCAGCGCCGCGCCCGCCGCCGTCCACACCGCGCCGCGCCAGCCGAGCCCGCCCGCCAGCGCGGCGAGCGGCAGGCCGGCGGCGAACGCGCCCAGCTGGACCCCGGACTGCTTCATCCCGGTGACCCCGCCCCGGCGTTCCGCCGGAACCGCGGCCAGGATGGCCTTGTTCGTGGCGGGGTTGGCCAGTGCCTGCGGCAGACCGCCCAGGGCCACCGCGCCGAGCAGCAGCCCCGGGCCCGGTGCGGCCCCGATCAGGGCGAGCGCCGCCGCGGCCACCAGGAGCAGCAGGACGAGCGCCCGCCGGGGGCCGGTCCGGTCCACGGCCCGGCCGGCCCACGGGGACAGCACCGCCGCGGTGCCGAAGCCGATCGTGGTGGTCAGCCCCAACACCACCGTCGACAGCGGCAGTTCGTCCACGAGCCGCGGGCCGAGCGCACCCAGCAGGAACAGCTGGAGCATGGAGAAGGCCATGGCGCAGGTCAGCAGAAGCGTCAGCCGGTGTCCGGGCGCGGGCGTCCGCGCATCCCCCATGGCCTGCCCCTCTCCGGTCCGGTCGCCGGTCCGGTCGCCGGTACGAATCGCCTTTCGGTGCGGTGCAGTTGTCGGATGCCGGGCCGCTCCGGTTCCCGGCCGCCCGGGTGGCCCCGGTCACATCCGCCGTCCTGCGGCGGTCGTCCGGGACAAGTCGAGCGCATGCCGTGCCGGTCCGTCGAAGGGGGTGCGAGGATGAGCCCGCAATGAATCCGGACGGGTGCTGTCGAGGCTTACGGGCTGCGGTGTTCGCGGCCGCCTGTGTGCTGCTCGCGTCCCTCGGCCATGTGCTCATGTCCGGGACTCCGGTGGCCTGGTGGGCGATCGGCGCGGGGCTCGCCGGGACCGGCGCGGTGGCCTGGCTGCTCGCCGCCCGCGAACGCGGTCTCCTGGTGGTCACCTCGGCCGCCGTCGCCGCCCAGACCCTGCTCCACACGGGGTTCTCGCTGGCCCAGACGGCCGCCCACCGGCCGCCGCCGGCCTCCTGCACCGCCCCAGTCGAGCGGGGCGCCGGCCCCGTGACCGGCCCGGCTCACCACCTGCACACCGCCCATACGGCCCATACGGCCCACGCGGCCGCGGACCCTGCCCTGCCGGCCTCGTTCCCCGCCCCGCTCCCCGCCGGCCACGACATGGGCTGCATGTCGCCGACCGGGATGGCGGCCGGGATGGCCGCAGCCCACCTCCTCGCCGCCCTGCTCTGCGGCCTCTGGCTCGCGTACGGCGAGCGGGCCGTGTTCCGGCTGCTCCGCTCCTTCGCCGGCCGGTTCCTCACGCCGCTGCGCTCCCTGCTGCACCGGCCCGTGCCGGTGCACCCGTACCGGCCGCGTGCCGGTGTCCGCCGCGAACGGCGGGCACGGCCGCTGCGCCGGCTGCTCCTCGACCACGCCATCACCTCACGGGGTCCGCCCGCCGGGACCGCTGTCCTCTGACGACAGCCGGCTTCCGGACGCGGCGCGACCGCCGCTCCTCCGGGCACCGGTCCGGTGCGCCTAGGGGTGTCTTGCCGATCAGGCCCGGCATCCCCCAGCGCGCCCGGCCGTGCGAAAACCCCACCGGTGCCGCCCTCCCGTGCGCGGCGCCGGTTCCCGCATCCTTCCGAAGGACCCGAGGCGATGACCCCTGCCCTGACCACGCACACCCCCGCGCGGCCCGCGCCCCCCGCGCGCGACACCACCGGCACCGACGAGACGGTGACCCGGCTCGCCCTGGCCGCCCGCGGCGGAGATCCGGAGCAGGTGGACCGGTTCGTCCGGGCTCTGCACCGGGACGTCCGCCGGTACATCGGCTTCCTCGGTGCCGACCCGCACGCGGCCGAGGACCTCACCCAGGAGACGTTCCTGCGCGCGCTGGGTGCCCTGCACCGCTTCGAGGGCCGTTCCTCGGCCCGCACCTGGCTGCTGTCCATCGCCCGGCGCACGGTGATCGACAGCCTGCGCCATGCGGCGGCCCGGCCCAGACTGTCGGGCCGGGACGACTGGCAGAGCGCGGCGGAACAGGCCCAGCCGCGCGGACTGCCGGGCTTCGAGGACGGGATAGCGCTCGCCGAACTCCTGGCGGCGATCCCCGCCGAGCGGCGCGAGGCCTTCGTCCTCACCCAGGTGCTGGGGCTGCCCTATGCCGAGGCGGCCACCGCCATCGGCTGTCCCGTCGGCACCGTGCGGTCCCGCGTCGCCCGGGCCCGCACCTCGCTGATCACGCTGCTGTCCGACACCGAGGCGGCACAGGCCGCCTGAGGGACCCGGACGGCCGACGGACCTCGGTGGTCCGCCGCGTCACCCGCTCTCCCCCGGCTCGAACGGCCGGGCGGGGAGCGGGCTGGTGGCCGGGCCCTCCAGGACGGTGCCGTCGGGGGCGAACCGGGAGCCGTGGCACGGGCACTCCCACGCCTGCTCGGCCGGGTTGAAGGCGACCAGGCAGCCCATGTGGGTGCAGCGGGCCGAGACGGCCCGCAGGGTTCCGTCGGCGTCGCGGTGGACGGCGCACGGACGGCCCGGATGGCCGTGGTGGCCGTGCTCGCGTACGACGGCCCCTTCGCCGGGCGCGAGGGCGTCGGCGGCCTCCGGCCCGGGCAGGTGGAGGCGGTCGCCCAGGTAGTGGCCGGCGACCGCGGCCTGGGAGGACAGCAGGCCGGGGAGTTCGCGGACCGCGGGCAGCCGGCGGGGGTCGAAGAGCTCGGTCCAGGCCGGGCGGGGTCCGCCGAGGATGTGGGCGGACAGCAGCCGGCCGGCCATGATGCCGCCGGTCAGGCCCCAGCCGCCGAATCCGGTGGCCGCGTACATGTGCTGGGTGCCCGGGTGGAGGTGCCCGACGAAGGGCAGGTGGTCGGCGGAGTCCAGGTCCTGGGCGGCCCAGCGGAGGACCTCACCGGTGCCGCCGAAGTCCGGGAAGTTGTCGCGGGCCCAGGATTCCAGCCGGTCCCATCGGTCGGAGACGCCGTCCTCGCCGGGCCGGAACGCCTCCCCGGCGACGATCAGCAGGCGCTGCCCGGGCGCGTACGGGGCGGTGCGGACGGAGCGGATCCGGTCCTCGGGGGTGAGGTACATGCCCTGGGGGTCGGCCGCCTCCGGGACCGGGGCCGCGATGACGAGTTCCCGCCGCGGGGTCAGCTGCATCATGAGCGAGACGGGCCCGAAGGGCGGGAAGTGGGTGGCGAGGACCGCTTCGGAGGCGTGGACGACGGCCCCGCCCGCGGTGTCGACGCGGATCCGGGCGAGCTCCTCCACTGCCGTGACCCGGGTCCGCTCGAAGATCCGGCCGCCGGCGGCGGTGAAGGCCTCGGCGAGCCCGGTCAGGAAGGCTGCCGGGTGGAACTGCAGCTGGTCGGGCAGCTCTACGGCGGCGGCCACCCGGAAGGGCAGGCCGGTCTCGGTGACGAAGTGGGCGTCGAGCCCGGCCGCCCGGGCGGCGGCCGTCTCGGCGTGGATCTCCTTGACCCGGTCGGCGGCACGGACGTAGGTGACGGCCGGGCGGCGCTCGAATCCGGCGTCGATGCCCAGGTCGGCGCCGAGTGCGGCGGCCCGTTCCATGGCGTCCTGCTGCGCGGCCGCGTACAGCCCGGCTCCTTCGGCGCCGACGGTGCGCCGCAGCCGGTCGTACTGGAGGCCGTGCAGGGCGGTGAGCTTGCCGGTGGTGTGGCCGGTGGTGCCGGAGAGGATCCGGTCGGCTTCGAGGAGTACGGTCTGGCGGCCCGCGTGGGCCAGTTCCCAGGCCGTGGCGAGTCCGGCTATGCCTCCGCCGATGACCACGACGTCCGTGTCGAGGTCCTGGTCGAGGGCGGGACGCGGCGGCCGCTTCGCGGTGGCCAGCCAGTGGGAGAGCGGGTGGGCGGCCCGTGCCGGGATGTCGTCCATGCCGTGCGGGTACCCCGTGCCGGGCCGGGGATGCCTGCGCACTCCTGTGAGCGGACGGTCACGGGTTGCGACCGGACGGGGCCCGGCACAGAGTGAATATGCGGGCAGAACGCCCACACCCCTCTGGAAGGAAACGTCATGGGCAAGGGCAAGGCGAAGGCCAAGCAGGTCAAGGGCAAGCTGAAGGAGACCATGGGCGACATGAGCGACGACAAGCGCATGGAGGCGGAGGGCCGAGGCGAGCAGATGGCCGGCAAGACGCAGGAGGCCGCGCACAAGACCGGCGAGAAGATGAAGAGGCCGAACAAGTAACCGCCCCCGGCCGCCGCCGGCCCCCCGCAGGGAGGCCGGCGCGCCGGAACGGGCGGTTCAGCTTGCTGTGGCCGGAGCGGGCGGAAGCCCGCCCGCTAGCTGTCGCGGACCGCCACGATGCCGTTGAAGACGCCGATGTAGGCGGTGCCGTCGGGGCCGAGGGTGATCGGGGCCCAGTTGTTGTCGTAGAGCGGGCCGGTGCCGGTCAGCTGCCGCCAGCGGCGCTCACCGGTCCGGAAGTCCACCGCGGTGAGGTACCAGGCGTCGATGCCCCAGACATTGGGGTCCTTCTCGTAGAAGTAGAGCAGCCCGTTGGCGGTGGAGAGTTTGGGGACGGTCGAGGGCGAGCGGATCGCGCTCTCCCAGACGGTGTCGCAGCCGCTGCCGTCGGGACGGACGTCGATGCGGCTGACGCCGCCGACGACGCTCTTGCCCAGCAGCAGGCTGGTCGGGTTCTCGTAGCCGTAGTTGTTCTCGACGACGAGGCTGTTGCCCCAGCTGATCAGGGAGTTGTCGGTGGTGGAGGCTCCGGAGCCGAAGACCGGGACCTTGCAGACCAGGCGCTCGCCCTCGGGGACGTCGACGCCGCGCCGGTAGACGAGGACGTTCATCCGGTCGTCGGCGTTGTCGGTGATGGCGACGTAGCCGTTGCCGAACAGGTCCGGGGTGGTGCCCGAGCCCTGGTTCACGGAGCCGGGCTTGGTGCCCGTGCCGCGGTCGTAGGTCTGGCGCCACTGCACCTGCGGGGTGCCGTCGGGGGCGGCGCGGAAGCTGTAGAGCGCGTGGTCGGAGACGATGGAGACGCCGTCCTCGGCGACCGAGAAGGAGTTCTGGATCTCCTCGCCGGGGAGCCGGACGGTGCGGATCTGCCCGGTGCCCGGGTCCACGGTGCCGACCCGGCCCTGCCGGGTGACCCACCAGATGCGGCCGGTCCAGTCGGGCATCACGGAGGTGACGGGATCGCAGCTGCCGCTGGGCCGCAGGTTGGTCCAGCCGACGCAGTCGTGCGGGACGTGGCCGGTGAGGTCCCAGTCGTCCTCGACGGTGAACTTCCAGCTGCCGTCCGGGTTCTGGCCGTGGGCGAGGCGCAGGATGTGCTGGCGGGAGTCGGCCAGCACGGCCCGGTCCTGGTCGTCCAGGTAGAAGTAGGCGCCGCCCGAGGTGTCCTTGAAGATCTTCGAGAAGTCGAGCGAGGTGATCGCCTCGACCGTGGAAGAGCGCTGCGGGAGCTGGTGTTCCGCGAGGGTGTCGAGCGTACGGGGCTCCAGGAGCTTGACCTTGAAGCCGGAGAAGGTGCCGCACACGGTGACCAGGCGGCCGCCCGAGTCGAAGGTGGCGGTGGCGCATTCGCCGCCCAGGGCGGCGATCTTCCGGCTGGTGACCCGGGGGTTCCGGCCGAGCGGCCCGGACCAGGGGGAGGTGGCGCTGCCGGCCGCGTCGGCGTGCATGCCGCTGCGGCCGTTGGGCGCGAGGTACGGGTGCTGCGGCGGGGCCTCCCCCGGCAGCGGTGCGACGGCCGCCGGGCTGCCGTCGTACTGGCCGACCAGGCGGTGGCCGGGCGCCTTGGGTATTTCCTCGGCCTGGGCCGGGGGCACCCCGGTGAACACCGCGAGGGCGGCGAGTGCCGGGACCACGGCGCAGTTCAGCGCACTTCGGACCATGGGGGTCTTCCTCCGTTCTCTTCCTCGTTGTTGACATTGCGGATGACATCGCGCCGCCGCCAGACGCTAGATCGCACTGCCCGAGGAGTCCATGGAAGGTGAGGATGATTCATGAAGGCGCAACAGTTGATCACTGATGTCGCGTCAGAAGGCGTCAGGGATTGAGGGTGGAGACCACCTGGGCCGTGGCCGAAAGGCCGTTGTGGATGGTCGCGGCCATGCTGCTGCTCGCCAGGTAGAAGCCGAGCAGCACACAGACCAGCGCGTGCGAGAACTTGAGGCCGCCGCTGCGCAGGAAGATCCACGCGAGGATGAGGAGCAGCACGACCACGGAGAGGGAAATCGCCATCGAAACCTCCTTGTCCGGCGTCATCGTGGCGCAGCGGGAGGTCCGGACGGGTTCATGACGTGTCCGCCGTACGGGTGTTGACCGTCCGTGACGGCCTCGCGGCCCTTGACTCCGGGCCCTTGAATCCCGGGCCTTGACTCCCGGCCCTTGACTTCCGGGCCCTTGAATCCCGGGCCTTGACTCCCGGCCCTTGACTTCCGGGCCCTTGACGCCCGGGCCCTGAGCCTCGGGCCCTGACCACCTCTTGACGATCGGGTGGCTTCGGCAACCCGGCCCCGATCGCGGCCCGGGCGGCCTGCGAACGGTCAGCTCCCGGCGATCTCGCTCCACCGGACCGTACGGTCGCACCAGCGGTCCAGCAGGACGGGGTCGTGGCCGACCGCGAGCAGGCCCGCCCCGGTCTCGGCCCGGTACTCCTCGACCACGCCGACCAGCGCAGCGGTGGTGGAGGCGTCCAGCATCGCGGTCATCTCGTCGCAGACCAGCCAGCGCGGTTCCAGCACCAACGCGCGGGCCAGGCAGGCACGTTGCAGCTGACCGTCGCTGACCTCGTGGGGGCGGCGGGTGAGCAGCCCGGCACCGAGCCCGACCCGTTCGGCCAGTGCCGCGGTGGTCCCGGCGAGGCCGTCCCGGCGGCCGGTGGCGCGCAGCGGTTCGGCGATGATGTCGCGCAGCCGCAGCCGGGGGTCCGCGGACAGCCGCGGCTGTTGGAAGACCACGCCGACGGCGGTGCGCTGGGCGCGCGGCGCGCGGTGCCGCCAGCGGGTGACGGTGGTGCCGTCGAGGACGAGGGTGCCGCGGTCGGGGCGGTGCAGCAGCGCGGCGACCCGGGCGAGGGTGGACTTGCCGCAGCCGCTGGGGCCGAGCAGGCCGACGGCCTCGCCGGGGTGCAGCGTGAGGTGGGCGTCGCGGACCACCGGGTGGCCGGGGGTGTAGCCGGCGGTGATGCCGTGGAGCTCAAGCATGGTGGCAGGCCACTCCGTCGGTGAGGTCGGGGCGTACGGCGCACCGCTCGTCGGCGCGCGGGCAGCGGGCGGCGAAGGCGCAGCCGGCCGGGAGGGCGCCCAGCTCGGGCGGGCTGCCCGGGATGGGGGCGAAGGTGCGCTCGGGGAGGGCGGCGAGCAGCCCGCGGGCGTACGGATGGCGGGGGCCGGGTTCGCCGAAGAACCGGTCGGCGGGGGTGAGTTCGACGATCCGGCCGGCGTACATGACGGCGACGGTGTCGGCGATGCGCTGGGCCGCCGCGAGGTCGTGGGTGATCAGGAGCAGGGCGCGGCCGGCGTCCCGGGTGTGGGCGCGGAGCTCGTCGACGGTGCGGTGCACCAGGTCCCGGTCGAGTCCGGTGGTCGGTTCGTCGGCGAGCAGCAGCGGGGCGTCGCCGACGAGGGCGAGGGCGGTGGCGGCGCGCTGGGCGAGCCCGCCGGACAGCTGGTGCGGGTACCGGTCGAGATGGCTCGCGGGGAACGCGGCCCGCTCGGCGGCGGCTTCGGCGGCGGCCCGCAGCCACGCCTTGCGCCCGGATCCACCGGGGCGGCTCACCAGCTCGCGGACCGTCTCCTCCAGGTGGGCCCGGACGGTGCGGACCGGGGTCAGGTGGGCGGCCGGGCTCTGCGGGACCAGGCCGACGCGGCGGCCCCGTACGGTCCGCGCCAGGGTCCGCTCGTCGGCGGCGAGCAGATCGAGCCCGTCGGCGAGCCGAGCGGAGCCGGCGGTCTCGGCATTGCCGGGCAGCAGCCCGAGCAGCGCGGAGGCGAGCACGGACTTGCCGCAGCCGGACTCCCCGACGAGCGCGAGGCACTCGCCGGCGGCCAGTGAGAACGAGGCCCCTGAGACGGCCGCGATGTGCCGGCCGCCGCGCATCCGGAACCGGACCGAGAGCCGGTCCACGGTGAGGACGTGCGCCGAGGACGCACTGGGCACGGACCCACCTGGGACCGGCAGGGCGGCGGGCGCCGCCACGGGCGGAACGGCGGCGCGCCCGGCGGGCCGGATGACGCGGGGGCGGGAGGTCACAGCATCAGCTCCGAGCGTCGGCGGGGGTTCAGCCGGTCGCGCCAGGCGCCCGCCAGGCCCGCGATCGCGAGGGTGGGGAGGATCAGGAACAGCCCGGGGAAGAGGGTCGGCCACCAGTCGCCGGCGAGCAGGGAGCCGCGGCCGGTCTGCACGAGGGTGCCGAGGCTGGCCTGGTGGGAGGGCAGGCCCAGGCCGAGGAAGGACAGGGCGGACTCGTGCCACATGGCGTGCGGGACCATCAGTACCGCGGCCAGCCCGGCCTGCGGGAGCACACCGGGGATCAGGTGCCGCACGGTGGTCCGCAGGCGCGAGGCACCGCCGGAGACGGCCGCGTCGATGAACGGGCGGGATCGCAGCGACAGGACCTCCGCCCGCACGATCCGGGCCGTGGACAGCCAGTGGGTCAGGGCGACGGAGACGATCACCGGCCAGACCCCGGGCCGGAACAGGGCCACGATGAAGATGCCCAGCAGCAGGTGCGGGATGGAGGACAGGGCGTCCACCACCCGCATGACCAGGCGGTCGGTCCAGCCGCCGAGGGCGGCCGCGGCGGCGCCCACGGCCGTGCCGATCACGGTGGCGACCACCGCCGCGACCAGCCCGACCAGCAGCGACACCCGTAGTCCGTAGATGCAGCGGAGCAGCAGGTCGCGGCCCACGTCGTCGGTGCCGAACGGGTGCGCCCAGGACGGCGGCAGCAGCCTGGCGGAGAGGTCGACGGCCTGCTGGTCGAGCCGCACCAGCGGGGGCACGAGCAGGACGGCGAGGACGATCAGGCCCACCAGCCCGGCCGAGGTGCGGACCCGCAGGGCGCGGGTGGAGCGGCGGGTGCGGCCGGCCGGCCGCCAGACGCGCTCGGGACATGCCTCAGCCATCGAAGCCCACCCTCGGGTCGGCCAGTCCGTACAGCAGGTCGGACAGCAGGTTGCCGGCCAGGACGGCGGCGGTGGCGAGCACCGTCAGAGCGGCCAGCAACGGGAAGTCCACGGCGGTCGCGGCCTGCACGGTGGCGGCGGCGATGCCGGGCCAGCTGAACACCGTCTCGACCAGCAGGGCGCCGGTGATGAGTTCGGGCACCCGGGATCCGATCAGGGTGAGCATCGGCAGCAGGCCGGCCCGCAGCCCGTGCCCGAGCAGCACGGTCCGCCCGCGCAGCCCGCGGGCCCGGGCGCCCCGCACCGGGTCCTCCTCCAGCGCGTCGGCCACGCCCTGGCGCACGTACAGGAAGAACCAGGGCAGCTGGGAGATGCCCAGGACCAGTGCGGGGAGCACCAGATGGGTGGCGACCTGGCCGAAGGTGACGGTGTCGCTGGCCGCGTCGGTGAGCCCGCCCGAGGGGAGGACGCCGAGCCGCACGGAGAAGAACCAGATGGCGAGCAGGCCGAGCCAGAAGGCCGGGGCGGCCTCCAGGGTGTACGCCAGCGCGGTGGTGCAGCGGTCGAGGAGGCCGCCGGGGCGGCGGGCGGCGAGCACGCCGAGCAGGGTGCCGAGCAGGACCGCGACGGCGAAGGCGGTCGCGGCGAGGAGCGCGGACCAGCCGACCCGTTCGGTGATGACGTCGGCGACCGGCTGCCGCATCACGGCGGAGTCGCCGAAGTCTCCGGTGAGGGCCGAGGTCAGCCACTCCCACCAGCGGGTGACCAGCGGCCGGTCCACGCCCAGGTTGGCCCGGAGCTGGTCGAGGCCGGCCTGGGAAGCGGTGAGGCCGGCGGTGCCGGCGTACGCCTTCACGGGGTCGAAGGGGGAGAGCGCGGCGACCGCGAAGACGGCGAAGGTGACGGCGAGCAGGACCGGGGCGGCGAACAGGGTCCGCCGGCCCGCCATCCGTGCCATGGGCCGCCAGGGCAGCCGGCGGATCACTTCTCGGGCTTCCAGGTTTCGACGTTCCACCAGGGGCCGGTGCCCAGGCCGTGGTCGTGCGGCTCCACCTGGGTGGACGGGCCGTCCCACCGGTCGTTCACCACGTAGAGGTGGTCGATGTGGGTGAGGAAGACGTAGCCGGGGTTCCGCACCAGTTCGCGCTGGACGGTGTCGTACGCGGCCTTGCGGACGGCCGGGTCGCCGCTGCGGCGGCCCTGGTCGAGGGCCCGGTCCACGGCCGGATCGGCGTACCGGGCCATGTTGTTGAAGCCGTCGCCGGCGAGGGAGGAGTGGAGCAGCAGGTACTGGTCGAAGTCGGGGTCGGCCGGGGAGCCGCCGCCGGCGAGGACGGCGTCGGTCTTCATCCGGGGTTCGATGACCTCCCAGGTGCCGGCCTGGGTCCTGACCTCGATGCCGGCCTTCTTGGCGTCGGAGGCGAAGGCGAGGGCGTGGTCCTGGCGGATCTTGTCGCCGGAGGTGTACCAGAGCGGGAAGGCGGCGCGGACGCCGTCCTTGACCCGGATGCCGTCCTCGCCGGGCTTCCAGCCGGCGTCGTCGAGGATCTTCCGGGCCTTCACCGGGTCGTGGGTGCGCTCGGTGCCGGCGGTGAACCAGGGGCTGTCGGTGGGGACCGGCCCGTACGCGGGCTTGCCGGAGCCTTCGAGGAGGCTGTCGACCATGGCCTTGCGGTCCACGGCGATGTCCAGGGCCTGCCGGACGGCGAGGTCTCCGGTGACCGGGTTGTGCGTCGGGAGGGTCACGTTCCGGTAGTCGAAGGAGGTGGCGGCGTAGATCCCCCAGCTACCGCTGGGGGGTGCCCCCAGGCGCCCCTTGTCCTCGGCGAAGCCCTCGGCCAGGTTCGGCGGCAGGACGGCGGCGTCGAGTTCGCCGGAGCGGAGCCGGGTGGCGCGGACGTCGTCGTCCTTGATGACGGCCATGGTGAACTTCTTCACCGCGGGTTCGCCGCCCCAGTAGCGGGGGTTGGCCTTGAAGGCGAGCTTCTCGCCCTTGGACCAGCCGGTGAGCAGGTACGGGCCGGTGCCGACCGGCTTGGTGGTGAACTCGCCGCTGTTGACGTCCTGCCGGCCCGCGATGTGCTGGGGGGCGATCGGCAGCACGGTGCGCTCGGCGAACGGCGCGTAGGGGTACTTGAGGGTGAAGACCACGGTGTCGGTGCCCCGGGCTTCGACGCCGGCGAGGGCGTCGAGCTCGGTCCTGGAGGCGTTGTTGGTCTTCGGATCGAGGATCGTCCGGTAGGTGAAGACGACGTCCGCGGCGGTGAAGGGCCGGCCGTCGCTGAAGGTGACGCCCGGCCGGAGCTTGTACGTGTAGGTGAGGCCGTCCGGGGAGACCTCCGGGAGGGCGGCGGCGAGCGCGGGCTTGAGCTTCATCCCCGCGTCGTGGGCCAGCAGCCCGTCGAAGATCTTCGAGTTGCCGTCCTTGCCGTAGCCGAGCAGCGGGCTCAGGCTCTCCGGCTCGGTGGCGATGCCGACCACCACCGAGCTCGCCGGGTCCCCGCCGGCGGAGGCGCCGCCCTCGGCGGGCTTGGAGCAGGCCGCTGCGCTCGCGATGAGTGCGGCGGCCAGCGTGGTCGCGGCCAGTCCCCGTGCCGTGCGGCCCGTCATGCTGTGCACATCCCTGCTGCTGTTCGTACGTTATTGCAAACGAGTCGCAATACTGCCAGAAGGGATCAGCGGAAGACGAACCCGGTCCTGTCCGGTCGCTTGTCCGGTCGGCGCCCCGCATGCCATAAAGGTCCAGACCTTTATACGGGACCGAGGGAGGCACCCCGTGCGACGCTCCGCCGCGCCCACCGCGTCCGCCACCCTGCCGCCCTCCCTGACCGCGGCCGTACTCCCGCCCGTACTCGCGGCCGTACTCGCAGCCTCACTCACTGCCTGCTCGCGGCCGGACACCGAGCCTCCGCCGGCCCCGGCCGGCCTCACCGTGCAGGCCGGCAGCGCCGGTTCGGCCCACGTCATGTGGGAAGCGGCCGACGGACGCGACGGGGTCACCGGCTACCAGGTGCTCCAGGGCGGGCAGCCGGTCCGCGAACTGCCCGCCGACAAGACCATGGTGGACATCACCGGCCTCAGCCCGCAGACCCGGTACGAGTTCACCGTCCGCGCCCGGGACGCGGCCGGGAACCTCTCCCCCGCCGGCCCCCTCGTCACCGTCACCACCCCCGCCGTCCGGGCCGAGGACAAACGGGCCCCGACCGCCCCGGCCCGCGCCGCGGGCAGCCCGGCGGGCCCCCGGGAGGCCCGGCTGTCCTGGTCGGCGGCCACGGACGACACCGGCGTCACGGCCTACGACGTCCACCAGGGCGGGGTCCGCATCCACACGGTGGCCGGCACCGAGACCGGCACCCGGCTCACCGGACTGCAGCCCGACACCGTCTACACCTTCACCGTGCGGGCCCGGGACGGAGCGGACAACTCCTCGCCGGACAGCCCCCCGGTCGACATCACCACCGAGCCCGCCGACGGCGAGGGCCCGAGCACCTCGCCCGCCGATTTCACCGCCACCGCCTCGCCCGGCACGGTGGCCCTCGCCTGGACCCCGCCGGACACCGGCCACGAGACCCGCGCGTACGAGCTGTTCGTCGACGGGCGGGCCACCACGGTGATCCAGTTCGGGGCCGGCGCGGTACCCGACGGACGGGTCGAACACCGGCTCACCGTCGCCGAGCCGGCCGGCACCGTGTGGCGGCTGAAACTGCGCGCCCGGCTGCCCGACGGCACCTGGGGCTCCTTCTCCGCCGAACGCCGGGTGGTGCTCGCCCACTGAGCCCGGCCGACCGGTCCACGTCAAGATCCGCACAGAACAGCCACGCGATGCATGAAGATCGCGCAGAATGCAGCCGTGTGCGGAGAGTATTCAATCAACAACAGTCAGGCAGGCGCGTTCGACGGCGGTTCTGAGCCAGAATCTGACGCCGTGCCGGGAAACCTGCCGCCGGAATCGGCGAGCTTCATAGGCCGTGAACGCGAACTCGGCCTGCTCGACGTCCTGTTGCGCGAGCGCAGACTGGTCACCCTGACCGGAGTCGGCGGAGTCGGCAAGTCACGGATGGCTCTGCGCGCCGTCCGGACCGCCGCGCGGAACCGAAGACCGGATCTCCGCGACGGCGTGTGGTGGGTGGAGCTCTCCCCGCTGCGCGACCCGGCTCTGCTGGCCGCGACCGTCGCCCACACCCTGGGGCTGGGCCTGGCGGCCCAGTCCACCCATGCCCTGAACGAGGAACTCTGCTCCTGGATGGCGGACAAGGAGCTGCTGCTCGTCCTGGACACCTGCGAGCACCTGGTGGCCGCCTGCCGCCACCTGGTCGGCGAACTCCTGCAGACGGCCCCCGGCCTGACGGTCCTGATCACCACCCGGGAACCGCTCGGCTGCCCCGGTGAGGCCGTGCTCGTACTCCAACCGCTGCCCACCGAGGGCCCGGACAGCGATGCCCTCGCCCTGTTCCGCGCCCGGGCCCTCGCCGCCACCCCCCGGGCTGCCGCCCTGTTCGACGACCCCGGCCGCACCGCCGTCGCCGCCGGACTGTGCCGCCGGCTCGACGGCATCCCGCTCGCCCTGGAACTGGCCGGGGCCCGGCTGCGCGTATGGCCCCTGGAACAGATCGCCGAGCGGCTCGGCGCCGGCTTCGACCAGCCGTCCGACACCCTCCCCGGGACCTCCTCCGGGGGGACCTCCGCGGCGCCGCTCCCCCGGCACCAGACCCTGCGCACGGCGATCGGCTGGAGCCACGAACTGTGCGAGCCGCTGGAACGGCTGCTGTGGGCCCGGCTCTCGGTGTTCGCCGGGGACTTCGACCTGGCTGCGGCCCGGGCGGTCTGCGCCGGCGGGCCCCTGCCGGCCGGCCGGGTCGAGCCGGTGCTGGCCTCGCTCGTCGCCAAGTCGGTGGTCCGGCAGACCGACCTCCGCGGCAAGGGCACCCGCTACCGGCTGCTCGACACCATCCGCGAGTACGGGCACGGCTGGCTCGCCGCACTGGACGAGGTGCGGACCCTCGCCGACCGGCACGCCCACTGGTACGCCCAACTGGTGCAGGCCGCCGACCGCGGCTGGCTGGGGCCCCGCCAGGTGGACTGGTACCGCCGGCTGACCGGCGACCACATGCAGCTGCGCGCCGCACTGGAGCACCTGCTGGGCACCGACCCGGCCGCCGCACTGGAGATGGCCGGGGCGCTGTGGTTCTTCTGGTTCTCCTGCGGGCACGTGCACGAGGGCCGCGGCTTCCTGGAGCGGGCCCTGCGGACGGCCCCGCCGACCGGCGCCGCGTACACGCAGGGGCTCTGGGCGGCCGGGCTGACCTGCCTGATGCAGGGCGACCTCGGCACGGCCCGGGAGTACGGGGAACAGTGCACGGCGGCCGCGGCCCGGCTGGCCGACCCGGAGCGGGAGCTGAAGGCGGCCTATCTGCTGTCCGTGTCGGTGCTGATGCCGGGCGCCCCCGAGCAGGCCCTGCTCCTGGCCGGGCCGCGGGCCCGGGCGGCGATCGGCGGCCCGGCGAACGGGCCGGGATGGCTGCTGTGCCGGCTGTCGGCTTCGTACGCGCTGTGCGACCTGGGCCGGTTCGAGGAGGCCGCCGAGGAGGCGAGGGGACTGCGGGAGTCCTGCGCGGAACTCGGCGACCGCTGGCTGCGGGCCTATGCGGACTACGTCCTGGCGGTCGCGGCGCTGCGACTGGGCCGGCACGACGAGGCCGCCCGGCACGTCCGGGCGATGCTGTCGGGCAAACGGCTGCTGGGCGACCGGTTCGGCATCGCGCTGGGCCTGGACCTGCTGGCCGCGGCGGTCGCCGCCCTGGGCGACGGGGAACTGGCGGCCCGGCTGCTGGGCAACGGCCACGCCTGGTGGCGGACGGTGGGCCGGCCGCAGATGGGATCGCCCTCGCTCACGGCCCTGCGGGAAGAGGGCGAGCGGCAGGCCCGCGCGGCGATCGGCGACGAGGCCTACGAGACGGCGTTCCGCGGGGGCACGCAGGCGCCCACCGGCTGAGCGTCACTGGCCGGCCGGTGGGCCTCGCGGTCCCGTCAGTACGGGAGGGTTCTGCCCGACGGGGTACGCAGGTCCAGATCGCGGGGAGCCGGCTTGGGGACGGGCTTGCGGATCAACTGCTGGCGCATGCGGGCCTCCTCGGTCAGACCAGGGCCGGGGCCGGCCGGTGCGGTTCCACCGTGCGGCCGTCGGGGAGCAGCTCGCCGGTGTCGTCGAAGACGACGGCACCGTTGCAGAGCAGGCTCCAGCCCTGTTCGGGACGGGAGGCGACGACGCGGGCCGCTTCGCGGTCGGCGCTGTCGGCGCTGGGGCAGGGGGGCTGGTGGGAGCACATGGCGCACCTCCTTGCAGTGTGGGGCGGAGGGCCGGCGGTCACCCGGTCGATTCCGCGATCCACGGTGGCGAGGAGTATTACTGATCACGGGCACCGGACGGAACCCATATTCGAGGTCCAGTTCGGCGCGCTCCTGCCCGGTTACGATGCGTTCATGCCCTGCATCCGGATTGTCCGCCCCTGTGCGCTCGCCCCGGCGGAGGCCTGGATGCGGCTCACGGACTGGGAACGCCACGGCACAGCCGTCCCCCTGACGAAAACCGTTGTCGATACGGCGCCGCCCACGCGGGTCGGAACCCGCTTCACGGCGCGCACCGGCGTGGGGAGGCTCACACTCGACGACCGGATGGAAGTGGTCCGCTGGGAGCCCCCGCAACCGGGCCGGGCGGGACTGGTCCGGCTGGAGAAGCGCGGCCGTGCGGTCAGGGGCTGGGCGGAGATCGAGATCACCGCGCTGCCCGCCGGGGGCAGCGAGATCACCTGGCGGGAGGACCTCCGCCTACCGGCCCTCCCCCGCCTTCTCGATCCCACCGTGGCGGCGGTGGGACACCTGCTCTTCTCCCGCGCCCTGGACCGGCTGCTGACCTAGCGGATCGGCATCCCGGAGAGGGTGCGGGCGATCACCAGGCGCTGGATCTCACTCGTCCCCTCGAAGATCGTGTAGATGGCACTGTCCCGGTGCATCCGCTCCACGGGGTACTCGCGGGTGAACCCGTTCCCGCCGAGGATCTGTACGGCCTGCGCGGTGACCTTCTTGGCGACCTCACTCGCGAAGAGCTTGGACATCGACCCCTCGGCCGAGGTGAAGGGCTTGCCGGCGACCGCCATCCAGGAGGCCCGCCACACCAGCAGCCGGGCCGCGTCGATCTGGGTCCGCATGTCGGCGAGCTGGAAGGCCACGCCCTGGTTGTCGATGATGGGGCGGCCGAACTGGGTGCGGGTCTTCGCGTAGTCGAGGGCCACCTCGTACGCGGCCCGGGCGGTGCCGACCGCCATGGCGCCGACGGCCGGGCGGGAGGCCTCGAAGGTGGCCATGGCCGCGTTCTTCACCCGCTCACCGCCACCCGCCTCGGCCCGCTCGCGGGCCCGGGCGAGCCGCTCGTCGAGCTTCTCCTTGCCGCCGAGCAGGCAGGAGCCGGGCACCCGGACGTCCTCCAGGACCACCTCGGCGGTGTGCGAGGCGCGGATGCCGTGCTTCTTGAACTTCTGCCCCTGGGACAGGCCGGGGGTGTTCGGCGGCACGATGAAGGAGGCGTGGCCCTTGGTCCCCAGCTCCGGGTCGACGACGGCCACGACGATGTGGACGTTGGCGATACCGCCGTTGGTCGCCCAGGTCTTGGTGCCGTTCAGCACCCACTCGTCCTTGGCCTGGTCGTAGACCGCACGGGTCCGCATGGACCCGACGTCCGACCCGGCGTCCGGCTCGGAGGAGCAGAAGGCCGCGACCTTCACGTCGTCCGGGGTGCCGTACATCTGCGGGATCCAGGTGCCGATCTGCTCCTCGGTACCGTTGGCGACGACGCCGATGGCGGCCAGGCCGGTGCCGACGATGGACAGGGCGATGCCCGCGTCGCCCCAGAACAGCTCCTCCATGGCCATCGGGATGCCGAGGCCGGTCGGGTCGAAGAACTGCTGCGCATAGAAGTCGAGGGAGTAGATGCCGACCTTGGCGGCTTCCTGGATGACGGGCCAGGGAGTCTCTTCGCGCTCGTCCCATTCGGCGGCGGCGGGGCGGATGACATCGGCGGCGAAGCCGTGAATCCACTCCTGGACCTGCTTCTGGTCCTCGTTGAGCTCCATGGTGAACTCCGCCATGTCCCCTCCAGCTATGCTTGTGCATCACGTGCGTTACCTGCGGTAACTACCGCAGGGGCCTCAGTGTGTTACTCACCAGTAGCAACTGTCAACAACGAGGTCGGACCGACCGCCGATTCGTTCGCCAGGGTGTGCGGGGTGTTACGTTGCGTGGGCGTCACGCACATCGCAAGGGCGGGGAGAGACACGTCATGGAGACCACGCAGCAGGCCGGCCAGCAGCCGGGAACGGCGGAACGCCGCCGACGGGAGCTGCTCGAAGCGGCCGACCGGGTCGTGCTGCGCGACGGCCCGAAGGCTTCCATGAACGCCATCGCGGCCGAGGCCGGCATCACCAAGCCGATCCTGTACCGGCACTTCGGCGACAAGGCGGGCCTCTACCAGGCCCTCGCCACCCGCCACACCGACGCCCTGCTGGACTCGCTGCGCGCCGCGCTCGACGCCCCGGCCGAACGGCGCCGCCGGGTGGAGTCCACCCTCGACACCTACCTGGCGGCCATCGAGGCCCGGCCGCAGGTGTACCGCTTCCTGATGCACCCGGCCGAGGACTCGCACACCGCCGAGCGCGGCTTCGACGTGGGCCTGCACTCGGCCCCGCTGCTGCGCCGGCTCGGCGAGGAGCTGGCCCAGGTCGTCGCGGAGCGGGTGGACCTGGGGCCGGACGGGGACCAGCTGGCCCGGATCTGGGGCCACGGCATCGTCGGCATGATGCACGCGGCCGGCGACTGGTGGCTGGGCGAACGCCCCTGCGACCGCGCCACCCTGGTCAGCGGCCTGACGGACCTCCTCTGGGGCCGCCTCGCCACAGCCGGCAACCGCACCGACGGGCCCGGCTTCTGACACTCCAGCCCGCGCGGCGTTTGAGCGCATGGGCGCGAAGCGCACGTACGGGGGTCTGGGGGCTTGCCCCCAGTTCGGGAAGGGGCGGGTAGGGGAACAGCTCCGCGCAGCGGCCCGGCCCCGGCTACGCAGACCAGGGGGCCTTGCGAATGGCCCGCTCCAGGCGCCGCCGCCGCCACCCCGTGACCCGGTCGCGATAGACGACACCGTCGAGGTGGTCGCACTCGTGCTGCAGGCACCGCGCGAAGAACCCGGTACCTTCCACCCGTACGGCCCGCCCGTCGGCGGCAACCCCCTCGACGACGGCCCGGTCGAACCGCCCCGTCCCCGCTTCGAGCCCCGGCAGCGACAAGCAGCCCTCCGGCCCGCGCAGCTCCATCCCGTCCGCCTCGACCAGGCGGGGGTTGACGATGTGCCCGACGTGCCGCTCGTCCTCGTCGTCCGGGCAGTCGTAGACGAACACCCGCTGGTCCACGCCGATCTGGTTGGCGGCCAGGCCGACACCGTGGGCCGCGTACATCGTCGCGAACATGTCCTCGATCAGCCGGTCGAGGGCCGGGCCGAACTCGGTGACCTCCCGGCAGGCCGAGTGGAGCACCGGATCGCCCAGCAGGCTCATGGTGCGGACGAGGCCGGACGTACCGGGGATGGGGCGCTGTCGCATGGCGGTAAGGGTACGTGGGGCCGGTACCGGCGAATATATGAGGAGATCCGCGGCGTCACAGCGGCGCCGCGGTCAGGGGTCCGGCCGGTTCTGGATAGGCTGGTGCCGGACCGACGCAAGGAGGAACAGGGACGATGGCAGGCAACACGGAGCCGCTTTCGCCGCGGGCCAAGCTGGCCGTGACGGCGGGCAAGGCCGCGGCGGCGGTGTCGCGGGCCGCGGGGCGTGGAAGCGGATCGGTGATCGGAGGCAAGGTCGCGCTGAGGCTCGACCCCGATCTGCTCGGAGCGCTGGCGCAGCACCTCGACGTCGTCCTGGTGTCGGCGACGAACGGCAAGACCACGACGACCCGGCTGATCGCCGAGGCCCTGCGGGCCAGCGGTCCGGTCGTCTCCAACGCGCTCGGCGCGAACATGCCGGCCGGCATCACCTCCGCCCTCGCGGGCGGCAGCGACGCCAAGTACGGCGTCATCGAGGTGGACGAGAAGTACCTGGCCGGGGTGGCCCGCGATGTGACGCCCAAGGCCATCGCGCTGCTCAACCTCTCCCGCGACCAGCTGGACCGCGCGGCCGAGACCCGGATGCTCGCCGAGAAGTGGCGGGAGGGCCTGTCCGGCTCCAAGGCGGTCGTGATCGCGAACTGCGACGACCCGCTGATCGTATGGGCGGCCTCCTCCTCGCAGAACGTGGTGTGGGTCGCGGCCGGCCAGGAGTGGAAGGACGACGCCTGGTCGTGCCCCTCCTGCGGCGGTGTGATGCAGCGCCCGGGCGACGACTGGTTCTGCGGCGAGTGCGGCTTCCGCCGCCCGGTCCCGAGCTGGGCGCTCTCCGGCGACCACGTGCTCGACCCGCACGGCAGCGCCTGGCCGATCCAGCTCCAGCTGCCCGGCCGCGCCAACAAGGCCAACGCCGCCACCTCGGCGGCCGTGGCCGCCGTGTTCGGTGTTCCGCCGCAGGTCGCACTGGAGCGGATGTACCAGGTGCAGGCGGTGGCCGGCCGCTACGACGTGGTCACCTTCCAGAACCGGCAGCTGCGGCTGCTGCTCGCGAAGAACCCGGCGGGCTGGCTCGAAACGTTTTCCCTGATCGACCCGCCGCCCACTCCGGTGATCCTCTCGGTCAACGCGCGCGGCGCCGACGGCACCGACACCTCCTGGCTGTGGGACGTGGACTACCCCCGGCTGGCCGGCCACCCGATCTTCGTGATCGGCGACCGCAAGCTGGACCTGGCGGTCCGCCTGGAGGTCGCGGGCCTGGACTTCCGGGTCTGCGAGACCCTCGACGAGGCCGTGCAGCTGGCGCCGCCCGGGCAGATCGAGCTGATCGCCAACTACACCGCATTCCAGGACGTGCGCCGCCGCGTCGGCAACTAGTACCCATCCCAAGAGGACAACAGCATGAGCGACAACAGCCTGCGTCTGGTGTGGGTCTACCCGGACCTGCTGAGCACGTACGGAGACCAGGGCAACGCCCTGGTGGTGGAGCGGCGGGCACGCCAGCGCGGCCTGGACGTCCAGCGCCTGGACGTCCGCAGCGACCAGGCCATCCCCACCTCCGGTGACATCTACCTGATCGGCGGCGGCGAGGACCGGCCGCAGCGGCTGGCCGCCGAGCGGCTGCTGCGGGACGGCGGCCTCGAGCGCGCCGTGTCGAACGGGGCGATCGTCTTCTCGGTCTGCGCCGGGTACCAGATCCTCGGCCAGGAGTTCGTCAACGACATGGGCGAGCGCCAGCAGGGCCTCGGCCTGCTGGACGTGGTCACCGTGCGCGGCGAGGGCGAGCGGTGCGTCGGCGACGTCCTCGCCGACATCGACCCGCAGCTGAACCTGCCCCCGCTGACCGGTTTCGAGAACCACCAGGGCGTCACGCACCTGGGCCCGACCGCCCGGCCCTTCGCCCGGACCCGGCTGGGCCGCGGCAACGGCACCGGCGACGGCACCGAAGGCGCGTACAACGACACCGTGTTCGGCACCTACATGCACGGCCCGGTGATGGCCCGCAACCCGCAGATCGCGGACCTGCTGCTGAAGCTGGCCCTCGATGTGAACGCGCTGCCGCCGATCGACGACCGGTGGTACGAGGCGCTGCGCGCGGAGCGCATCGCGGCCGCCACCCAGCCCGCATAGCGTCACCTGCCGTACGGCCCGGGTTTCCCCAGGGAAATCCGGGCCTTCGGCTTTTTCTACGACCTTGTAGGGTGACGGTTGTTCCAACCGGACAACGTGGTCCGGTCCTCGGCCCACGTTGCAAAGGTTCTCCCTGCCATGCGCATTGGTGTGCTCACTTCCGGCGGCGACTGCCCCGGCCTCAATGCCGTCATCCGTTCCGTCGTGCACCGCGCCGTCGTCGACCACGGTGACGAGGTCATCGGCTTCCACGACGGCTGGAAGGGCCTGCTGGAGGCCGACTACCGCAAGCTGGACCTGGATGCCGTGGCCGGCATCCTGGCCCGCGGCGGCACGATCCTCGGCTCCTCCCGGGTCCAGCCCGCCCACCTGCGGGACGGCGTCGAGCGGGCCCGCGGCCATGTCGCCGACCTCGGCCTGGACGCCATCATCCCGATCGGCGGCGAGGGCACCCTCAAGGCCGCCCACCTGCTCTCGCAGGCCGGGCTGCCGATCGTCGGCGTGCCCAAGACCATCGACAACGACATCGCCTCCACCGACGTCACCTTCGGTTTCGACACGGCGGTCGGGGTGGCCACCGAGGCCCTGGACCGGCTGAAGACCACCGCCGAGTCCCACCAGCGCGTCATGGTGGTCGAGGTCATGGGCCGGCACACCGGCTGGATCGCCCTGCACTCCGGCATGGCGGCCGGCGCCCACGCCATCGTGGTGCCGGAACGCCCCTTCGACGTGGCGGAGCTGACCCGGATCGTCGGGGAGCGCTTCTCGGCCGGCAAGCGGTTCGCGATCGTGGTGGTCGCCGAGGGCGCCAAGCCGCGCGAGGGCTCGATGGAGTTCGAGGACGGCGGCAAGGACATCTACGGGCACGAGCGGTTCGCCGGCATCGGCAACCGGCTGGCCGTCGAGCTGGAGGAGCGGCTCGGCAAGGAGGCCCGCCCGGTGATCCTGGGCCACGTCCAGCGCGGCGGCACCCCCACCGCCTACGACCGGGTGCTCGCCACCCGGTTCGGCTGGCACGCGGTGGAGGCCGCCCACCGGGGAGAGTTCGGCATGCTGACCGCCCTGCGCGGCACGGAGATCGAGATGGTGCCGCTCGGCGACGCCGTCCAGACCCTGAAGACGGTGCCGGCCGAGCGCTACGCCGAGGCCCAGAACGTCCTCTGATGTCCCGATGGCGCCCCCGGCCGTGAGCACGGCCGGGGGCGCCATTACTGTGGTGGGGCACCACGGTCAAGGGAGTGAACAGATGGATCACAACGGGCACGGCATGGACATGGACATGGACCTGCCGCCGTTCACTCTCGGGCGGGGGCTGGAGTTCTCCTTCGACTCCTTCTTCCTGATCGGCTGCCTGCTGGCCCTGGCCCTGTACGGCTGGGGGATGCTCCGGCTGCGCGGCCGCGGCGACTCCTGGCCGCTCGGCCGGACCGCCGCCTTCACCCTGGGCGTGCTGAGCATCGCCCTTGTGATGTGCACCAAGCTGAACGACTACGGCATGGTCATGTTCAGCGTCCACATGGTCCAGCACATGGTCATCAGCATGATCTCGCCGATCCTGCTGCTGCTCGGCGCCCCGGTCACCCTGGCCCTGCGGGCCCTCCCGCCGGCCGCCCGCGGCCGCAAGGGACCGCGCGAGCTGCTCCTGATGCTGCTGCACAGCCGGTACATGCGGATCATCACCCACGCGGCGTTCACGATCCCCATGTTCATCGCCAGCCTGTACGCCCTGTACTTCACCCCGCTCTTCGACTTCCTGATGGGCAGCCGGACCGGCCACATCGCGATGATGGTGCACTTCCTCGCCGTCGGCCTGGTCTTCTTCTGGCCGATCATGGGCGTGGACCCGGGACCGCACCGCCCCGGCTACGTGATGCGGATGCTCGAGCTGTTCGCCGGCATGCCCTTCCACGCCTTCTTCGGCATCGCCCTGATGATGGCCAGCGAGCCGATGATCGGCACGTACGCCAGTCCCCCGGGCTCGCTCCGCATCGACGCCCTCGAGGACCAGCAGTGGGCCGGCGGCATCGCCTGGGCGTTCAGCGAGATCCCCTCGGTCCTGGTGCTGATCGCCCTGGTCTACCAGTGGTACCACTCGGAACAGCGGGCGGCGAAGCGCGCCGACCGGGCCGCCGACCGGGACGGCGACAAGGAGCTGGAGGCCTACAACGCGTATCTGGCCTCGCTCCAAGCGCGTGGCCAGTAGCGGAGGAGCACCTTCAGGCGCCACCATGGGGCATGACCGGATCCGTTAAGGCGATGGCCGTGCTGACCTTCGCCTCTCTGGTGGCCGTCGCCACGTATTCGGTGGCGCTCGGCAGCAATGGCTGGCTCTGGTTCGGCTGGGTGGTCCTCGGGCTGCTCACGGCCGGCATGGCAGCCACCCGCAGCTCCTAGGTTCTGTCTCTTTGGTCAGCGTCCTGCCCAGATGAGGTCGGCGGCGAGGTGGTGGAGCCTGGTATGCGATGGCGAGTTTGTCGCATCGTGGGGCCAGGCCGCGCCACTGCCTGAGGCGGTTGATGGAGCGTTCGACGGTGTTCCGCTGCTTGTAGATCTCGGCGTCGAAGCCGGGCGGGCGGCCGCCTCGGCGGCCTCGCCGCAGACGGTGGCCGATCTGGTCGGACGGCTGCGGAATGACCGCGCGGATCCCACGTCGCCGCAGGTGGGACCAGACGGCACGGGAGGAATAGGCCCCGTCCGCGAGCACGGCCAACGGCCGGGTGCGCGGCCTGCCGGGCCCGCTTCGTGGCACGCGGATGCGGGCCATGACCGCTTCGAAGGCGGGTGCGTCGCCGGCCTGGCCCGCGGTGCCGGTCAAGGCCAGGGGCCGTGCACGGTCGTCGGCGGCCAGGTGGATCTTTTGCTCAGGCCGCCGCGTGAGCATCCGAGGGCGTGGTCGGCGGGCTCGCTGCTATTTGCGTGCTCCGGCGGAATGCTGGTGGGCGCGGACGACGGTGGAGTCGACCGAGACGGTCCAGCCGATGTCGTCATCGGCGTCCGCGGCCGCCAGCTCGGCGGTCAGGATGTTCGGCCCTGGTCAGATCGTGACCGGGCCGTGGGCGGTGGCGAACTCGACCGAGACCAGGCCCGGTTCCTCATCCTCGACCCAGGTGACGTCGATCTGGTCGAGGGGGTGGTCGGCCGGTTCGCCGAGGAATTCGGCGATGGAGGCGGCGTCGCCGGCGATGGAGACCCCGTGGATGGTGGTGGAGGTGCGCGGGTCGGCGCTCGGGCGCTCCTCGACGGGGACCAACCACTGGAGGAAGTAGGGCAGTTGCGGGTCCTCCAGCAGTTCCAGCAGGCCGATCTGCTTCCACCTCAAGTCGAACCCGTCGGGGCGGACACGGTGGCCCTCGGCCGAGGTGCGGCCGAGGCGGGCCTCGACCGGGGCGATGTCGTCGACGGAGACCACCCAACCGAGCCAGCCGCCGCCCTCGGCGGCGCGGCGCGCGACCGCCTGGCCGAAGGGTGCGCGGTCGGCGGCGGGGTGGTCGAGTGTGGTGACGACCTCGACGTAGGTGCCGCCGCTCAGCGGGAGAATAAAATTGCGGGTGCCGAATCGCGGGTGCACGCCCCCGTCGACGAACCCGGCGCCGAGGGCCGATCCGATCCACTGGACGGTCGAGACGAAGCTGTCGCGGGCCACCGCATAGGACACGTGATCAAGTCGCACTGAGCCAGCATCACCCGACGACCCGTACAAATCCCGACGCCACGCCCGCCGCCCCGGCCGCGTCCGCCGTGGATTCAGCCGTGGAGCGGATCGATCATCGTCATCCCGGCGGGGGGAGGCCCGGTCGAAGCCAGGCAGCAGCGCTGCCGCCTCGTCGAGGCCCGCGACCCGCTCGATCGGCCGCTGCGGGGCGAGCGCTGCTGCCACAGGATTTCGATCCGGCATGCAGCACCATGCGCACCGCTCTTCCAAGAGACAGGCTCTAGGAGCCTGCCCCGCCGCCCTCCGACGGGAGCACCGCCCGGCGCTCCCGTCCCTCCGCTCTCGCGCGGCGCACGACGACTTGGCCGATTCCGGCCCACGCCCAGATGAACTCCGGGCAACGGGATCCGTTCTATCTGTCACAGGAAGTCCATGTGACGACCCACTGCCTGGAGGGACCCACTCATGTCCAAGGGCGCGGAAGACGATCGGGCCTGCCAGGCCTACGCCGAAATCCTGCAAGAGGTAAGGATCGCCCAGACGGCGGTGCAGTTCCTGCTCGGCTTTCTGATGGCCGTGGCCGTGACACCGCGGTTCGCCACGTTCGACTCCGCCGACCGCGCCATTTACGTCACCGCGCTGGTGCTGGCGTTCGGCTCGGTCGGGCTGCTCACCGCGCCCGCCCCGCTGCACCGGCTGTGCGACGCGATGGACAAGGTCCGTCTCGTCCGGATCGCCGGCCGGCTCGCGCTCTGGGGGGTGCTGCTGCTGATGCCGGCCATGTCCTCGGCGGTGCTGCTCGTGCTCAATCTGGTCCTGGGACTGTCCCTCGCCGGGCTGCTGGCCGCCGTCATACTGTTCTGGCTGGTCGGCTTCTGGTTCGCCATGCCCATCTGGCACAGGGTCCGTCACACTGACCTCCCCGCCCGGTAGAAGGGAAAACGCCCCGGTGTTCTACCACGTGCTCAAGCATGTCCTGCTCGGCCCGCTGCTGCGGTTGCTGTTCCGGCCGCGGATCGAGGGCCTGGAGAACATCCCGGCCGAGGGCGCTGCCATCGTGGCGGGCAACCACCTGTCGTTCTCCGACCATTTCCTGATGCCCGCGATCCTCAAACGGAGGATCACCTTCCTGGCGAAGGCGGAGTACTTCACCGGCAAGGGCCCCAAGGGGAGGCTGACCGCGGCGTTCTTCCGCAGCGCCGGACAGATCCCGGTGGACCGCTCCGGCAAGGAGGCCGGCCAGGCGGCGATCCGCGAGGGGCTCGGGGTGCTGGCCAAGGGCGAACTCCTCGGCATCTACCCGGAGGGCACCCGCTCCCACGACGGGCGGCTGTACAAGGGGAAGGTGGGGGTGGCGGCGATGGCGCTGGGCGCCGGAGTGCCGGTCATCCCGTGCGCGATGGTGGGCACCTTCGAGATCCAGCCGCCCGGAAAGGTGGTGCCGAAGATCCGGCGGGTGACCATCCGTTTCGGCGAGCCGCTGGACTTCTCCCGGTACGCCGGGCTGGAGGGCGAGAAGGCCGTGCTGCGGGCCGTCACCGACGAGATCATGTACGCCGTCCTCGAACTGTCCGGGCAGGAGTACGTCGACCGGTACGCCGCCGAGGTCAAGGCCGAGGAGGAGGCGGCACGGAAGAAGGCCCGGCGCGCACCGCGCTGAGCCTTCTCCCGTCCGCGTACTTCGGGACTACCGGACTGCCGGACTACCGGACGGCCGGCAGGTCCTCGAGCTGCGGCAGCGCCGACGGGGCCTGCGCCTTGGCGGCCGCCGGGGCGGGCACCACCGGGGCGGCGTGCGGAGCGCAGGTCACGTCACGCGCGTCCACCTTGCCGGTCAGCAGGTAGGCGTCGACCCGGTCGTTGACGCAGGCGTTCTTCAGCCCGGTGACCCCGTGCGAGCCCGCGCCCTTCTCGGTGATCAGGCGGGAGCCGGCCAGCCGGCGCTGCAGCTCCTTCGCACCCTCGTACGGGGTGGCCGCGTCCCGCTCGGCCTGGACGATCAGCACCGGCGGGAGCCCGCGCTTGGCACCGACCTCGACGGGGGTGTGCTGCTTGGACTTCCACACCGCGCACGGGTAGTTCATCCAGGCGTTGGACCAGGTCAGGAAGGGGTACTTGGCGTGCAGCCGGGAGTTGTCCCGGTCCCACTTCTTCCAGCTGGTCGGCCACTTGGCGTCGGTGCACTCCACCGCGGTGTAGACGGCGTTGCCGTTCTCCGAGGCCGCGTTGCCGGCGGTGTCGGTCATGTCCGGGGCGGCCGCGTCGACCAGCGCCTGGGTGTCGCCGGCCAGGTAGTCGCTCCAGGTCTGGGCGACGGGCACCCAGGCGGAGTCGTAGTACGGCGCGCCCTGGAAGAAGCCGATGAGCTCGGCCGGACCGACCTTGCCGCCGATCGGGGTCGCCTTGGCGGCGGCGCGCAGTTCGCGCCACTTCTGCTCGACCTCGGCCGGGGTGTCGCCGATGTGGAAGGTGGCGTCGTTCTTGGCGACCCAGGCCTTCCAGTCGTCCCAGCGCATCTGGAAGGCGACGTCCTGGTCGAGGTTGGCCTCGTACCAGATCTTCTCCTTCGACGGGTTGACCACGCTGTCCACGATCATGCGGCGGACGTGGTTCGGGAACAGGGTCGCGTAGACCCCGCCGATGTAGGTGCCGTAGGAGACGCCCAGGAAGTTGAGCTTCCCCTCGCCGAGCCCGGCCCGGACCACGTCCAGGTCGCGCGCGGTGTTGGCGGTGGTCATGTGCGGCAGCATCCAGCCGCTGCGCTCCTTGCAGCCGTCCGCGTACTCGGCGGCGAGCTTGCGCTGGGCGCGCTTGTCGGCCTCGCTGTCCGGGACCGGGTCGGCCTTGGGCGCCTTGACGAACTCCTGCGGGTCGATGCAGGAGATCGGCGCGGAGTGGCCGACGCCGCGCGGGTCGAAGCCCACGAAGTCGTACGCCTTGGAGACGTTGGTCCACAGCGGGTTCTTGGTGGTGACCCGGCGCGGGAAGCGCAGGCCGGACCCGCCGGGGCCGCCCGGGTTGTAGAGGAGCGCGCCCTGGCGCTCCTGCGGGGTGCCGGTGTTGCCGATCCGGTCGACGGCGATCTCGATCTGCTTGCCGTAGGGCTTGGCGTAGTCCAGCGGGACCTTCACCCAGCCGCACTGGATCGGCTTCTCCAGCCCCCAGTCGGCCGGACAGTCCTTCCAGTCGATGCCGGCGCGGGCCGCCCGGGCGGCGGCGATCTGCACGCCCACCGCTTCCGGGACACCGTACGTACGGCTGTCGGCGGAGGCAGAGGCCGGCGGGGCGAGCAGCAGTCCGGCGGCCACTGCGCCGACGGTCAGAGTGGCGGCGCTCCCCAGCGCCGCGTTGCGTATCACGTGGTTGTTCCCCCTGCGTCAGGTGCCGTGCGAGGCGGCGCGGTTCGCGGTCACAGGGATCTTTGCGTCTCGGCCGGGCGCGGCAACAGTCCGTGGCCTGGTTCTTTGCCAAGCCGATAACCGGTGTGCGGTGTACCGCTGAACGGTGCCGGTCTACCAGGCGTAGGTCCGGCGTGCCTCGTCGAGCAGTTCGCGCAGCCTCAGCGCGTCCGGGGCGAGCGCGGTGACCAGGACGGCGGGGCCGGCGAGCGGGGTGGCGGCGGCGAGTTCCCCCAGCATCCGGGGTGTGGCGGGTGCGGTCTCGAAGTCCGGGTCGACGACGAGGAGTTGGCCGAAGGCGCGGTGGCCGGCGAGTCCGGCCGGGCCGTCCCAGCCGCCGGGCGCGCCGGGGCCGCCGGTGGTTTCCTGGTCCAGCAGCGGGTTCCCGTCCAGGAGGACGGTCAGCCGGCTGCGCAGCAGTCCCGGCATCTCGCCGGTGCGGCCTAGGACCTGCTCCTCGCGGAGCAGCAGCCGTGCGCCCGGGGCCAGTTCGGCCCGGGTGGTCACCCGCAGGTCGCTGCCGCGTACGGACACCAGGGGTTCGGGCAGCCAGCGCACCGCCGCCTCCCGGTCCAGGGTCAGGTGGACGTCGTACCGGGCGGGTTCGCCGGCCGGTCCGGGCAGGGCGAGGGTGGCGGCGGCCGAGCCGACGGCGAGCCGGGCGCCCGGCCCGGCGGCGGCCCGGACCGTGAGGTGGTCCCCGCCGAGGGGTGCGCTCATCGCACCGACCAGGGTGACCCCGGCCTCCGCGCCGGTGCCCCGGGTGCGGCGCAGGGCGAGAGGGCCCTCCCCGGTGAGGACGGGCAGGACGGTGGCGCCGCGGCCGTCGGCCCGGGCGGCGATCCGGGCGGTGGCGCGCAGCCCAGCGGGCGGGGGCGCCGGAGTCGGGGGCCCCGGAGTCGGTGTCGCCGGCCCCGGGAGCGCCGCACCGGGGGACGCCGCACCGGGGGACGCCGCACCCTGGGGCGCCGTACGCGGGGGCGCCGTACGCGGGGGCGCCGTACTCACCGGGACACCCAGGCGGTGATCCGCTCGCGCACCCAGCCGGCCACCGGGCCGATGCCTTCAGGAGTGCGCAGCGACTGGAAGGCGACGGGCAGTCCGGCGCGCTGCTCGGCGGCGTCGCGGGCCATCCGGTCGAGGTCGGAGCCGACGTGCGGCGCGAGGTCGGTCTTGTTGACCACGAGGAGGTCGGCGGTGGTGACGCCGGGGCCGCCCTTGCGGGGGATGTCGTCCCCGCCGGCCACGTCGATGACGAAGATCTGGGCGTCGACCAGGCCGCGGGAGAAGGTGGCGGTCAGGTTGTCGCCGCCCGATTCGACGAGGATCAGGTCGAGCGGGCCGAGCGGGCGGAGGGTCTCCTCCAGTTCCTCCACGGCTTCCAGGTTGGCGGAGATGTCGTCGCGGATGGCGGTGTGCGGGCAGGCGCCGGTCTCCACGGCGCTGATCCGCTCGGGCGGCAGGACGGCCTCGCGGAGCAGGAACTCGGCGTCCTCCCGGGTGTAGATGTCGTTGGTGACGACGGCCATGGAGTACTCGGCGCGCAGGGCCCGGCAGAGCGCGGCGACGGTGGCGGTCTTGCCGGAGCCTACGGGCCCGCCGAGCCCGATCCGCAGCGCCCGCCGGGAGCCGTCGGGCCGGGTGGGCTCGGCGCTGTGGGTGTGCCGGTGCGGGAAGGTCACGGCGTGGTCGAGGTGCATGGGTTCTCCCTGGTGCGGCGGAGGGGTCAGGAGGCGAACAGCCGTACCGGCCAGGCCGCGTGGGCTTCGGCGGCGATCTCCAGCAGCGGGCCGGAGGCGGCCGGCAGGGTGCCGGGTCCGGCCTCGCGGGCGTGCCGGGCGGCCTGTTCGGCGGTGGCGGCGACGGTGTCGAGTTCGGGTGCGAGCCGGGCGAGTACGGAGCTGGCCTCGAAGGGGTCGAGGCCGAGCAGCCGTACGGTGGCGGTGGCCGGGCCGCCGACGCTCTCGTACACCGCGACGTGCGCGGCGTCGGCCGGTCCGAGGCCGGCGGCGCGGGCGGTGAGGCCGAGGACCACCGGCTGGTGCGCGCCGCGCGGGAACGCCGCGGCGAGGGCGTCGAGTTCGGGTGCGGGCCAGGTGGCCCGGGCAGCGCGGAGCAGTTGCCGGCCGAGTTTCCGGGCGGCCAGGCGCAGCGCGGCCGAGGGGGTGCGGGCGTCCGCGGCGGCGTCCAGGGCGGCCGGGTCCAGGCCGAGGGCGGCGGCCGCGGCGAGGGAGGCCGCGACCAGCCCGGCGGTGTGCAGCCGGCCCCGGCAGAACTCTTCCAGGGTGGCGGCGTCGTGGATCCGGCCGGACTTGACGGCGGCCTCGGCCCCGCCGGAGTGGGCGTGCCCGCCGGCGGGGAAGCGGCCGTCGGCGAGGACCAGGAGGGCTGCGCGGCTCATCTGCGGCCCTTCATCAGAAGAGGAAGTAGCGCTGGGCCATGGGCAGTTCCGCGGCCGGTGCCGGCTCCACCCGCTCGCCGTCGATGGTGACGGTGAAGGTGTCGGCATCGACCTCGACCCGGGGCCGGGCGTCGTTGTTGCGCATGTCCGCCTTGGTGACCTTGCGGGTGCTGTCGATGGGGACGAACTCCTTGCCGAGGCCAAGCCGTTCGGGCAGGTGGTCGTCGAGTGCGGCCTGGGCGGTGAAGTTGACCGAGTTGTGGGCGGGTGCCCGGCCGTGGCTGCCGAACATGGGGCGCGGCAGCACCGGCTGCGGGGTGGGGATGGAGGCGTTGGCGTCGCCCATCTGCGCGTAGGCGATCTGTCCGCCCTTGATGACCAGGTGTGGCTTCACCCCGAAGAAGGCGGGATCCCACAGCACCAGGTCGGCGAGTTTGCCGGTCTCGACGGAGCCGATCTCGCGGGAAAGCCCTTGGGCCACGGCTGGGTTGATCGTGTACTTGGCGATGTACCGGCGGGCCCGGTGGTTGTCGGCGGGTCCGTCGCCGGGCAGGGGGCCGCGCCGCTTCTTCATCACGTGGGCGGTCTGCCAGGTCCGCAGGATCACCTCGCCGACCCGGCCCATGGCCTGGGAGTCGGAGGAGATGATCGAGATGGCTCCGAGGTCGTGGAGGATGTCCTCGGCCGCGATGGTGGTGGGCCGGATCCGGGATTCGGCGAAGGCGAGGTCCTCGGGCACGGCCGGGTTGAGGTGGTGGCAGACCATCAGCATGTCGAGGTGTTCCTCGACGGTGTTGAGGGTGTGCGGGCGGGTGGGGTTGGTCGAACTGGGCAGCACGTGCGGCTCGGAGACCACGGTGATGATGTCGGGTGCGTGCCCGCCGCCCGCACCCTCGGTGTGGTACGCGTGGATGGTGCGGCCGTTGACGGCGGCGAGGGTGTCGCCGACGAAGCCCGCCTCGTTGAGGGTGTCGGTGTGGATGGCGAGCTGGGCGCCGGTCTCCTCGCATACGTCCAGGCAGGTGTCGATGACGGCGGGGGTGGCGCCCCAGTCCTCGTGGATCTTGAAGCCGAGGGCTCCGCCGCGCAGCTGGGAGTGCATGGCCTCGCGGGAGGTGGTGTTGCCCTTGCCGAGCAGGCCGATGTTGACCGGGTGGGACTCCAGGGCCGCGAACATCCGGGCGAGGTGCCAGGGGCCGGGGGTGATGGTGGTGGCCTTGGTGCCTTCGGCGGGGCCGGTGCCGCCGCCGACCAGGGTGGTGATGCCGGAGGCGAGGGCCTCGTCGAGGATGGTCGGGGAGATGAAGTGGACGTGGGCGTCGATGGCGCCGGCGGTGAGGATCTTCCCGTTGCCGGAGATCACTTCGGTCTCCGGGCCGATCACCAGCGGGGGCTCCACGCCGTCCATGGTGTCGGGGTTCCCGGCCTTGCCGATGCCGGTGATCCGGCCGTCGCGGAGGGCGATGTCGGCCTTGACGATGCCCCAGTGGTCGAGCACCACCACCCCGGTGATCACGGTGTCGGGGGCGCCTTCGGCCCGGGTGGTGCGGGCCTGCCCCATCGATTCGCGGATCACCTTGCCGCCGCCGAACACGGCCTCGTCACCGGCCCGTCCGGGGCCGCCGGACAGGTCCTGTTCGATCTCGACCAGGAGGTCGGTGTCGGCCAGCCGGATCCGGTCGCCGGTGGTGGGGCCGAACAGGTCGGCGTAGACCGGGCGGGAGAGTTCAGCCATCGAGCGGCCCTCCGGTCTCGCCGCGCAGGCCCGGTACGGTGCGCAGGCCGGCCAGCGGTACGAGTTCCACCGAGACCGGGATGCCGGGCTCGAAGCGGACGGCGGTACCGGCGGCGATGTTGAGCCGATGGCCTCGGGCGGCGGCCCGGTCGAACTCCAGGCCCGGGTTGGCCTCCGCGAAGTGGTAGTGGGAGCCGACCTGGACGGGCCGGTCGGCGGCGTTGAGGACGGTCAGGCGGGTGACGGGGCGGCCCTCGTTGAGGGCGACCGGCCCGGCCCCGTACTGGATCTCGCCGGGAATCATGCGGCTGTTCCCCTCGCGCTCAGACGATCGGGTCGTGGACGGTGACGAGCTTGGTGCCGTCCGGGAAGGTCGCTTCGACCTGGACGTCGTGCAGCATCTCCGGGATGCCTTCCATGACCTGGTCGCGGGTCAGGACGGTGCGGCCGGAGGCCATCAGCTCGGCCACCGTCCGGCCGTCGCGGGCCCCTTCGAGAATGTGCGAGGTGATCAGGGCGATCGCCTCGGGGTGGTTGAGCAGCACTCCGCGCGCCTTGCGCTTCTCGGCGACGTCGGCCGCCACGTGAATGAGCAGTCGCTCCTGCTCATGCGGTGTCAGTTGCACCCGTACCACCCTGCCTTATGGACATGATCACCACACGCCCTGCGGAATCCGGCCGCCTCACGCTAGGGCGCTCGCTTTTCCGATGCGTTAACGCACGTTTCAAGCGGTCACCCGGTTCAGGGTCCGCACACCGCTCGTGTGACTCCGTATACGGCGGAGGACACGCCGGCAGGGCAGGGAGAACACGGACCGTACACATCGGGGGACTTGGCGTCACGCCGCGCCGTCGCCCGTTCGGAGCAGCGCCGGAACGGGCCGAACGGCGAACGCACTTGCGCGGCCGACCTGCCGCCGACCCGCACAACACCGCTGGTCGGACGGCTGATGCAGGGGCCGCGAAGGGGCGGGTTTCGCGCGACACGCCGTATACGCTCAATAAGTGATGAGTATCACACAGGGCCATCAAAAGCCGTAAATCCGGCATTTCCTACGCCAGGATCCCGGTCAACAGCCCCGCCTTCCCGGCGGGTCCGGACCGAAGGGATCCCATGTCCGCGCGTCTGAATGCAGTTCCGTCCGCCGCGACCCGGGTCGGGGTCACCGCCGCGCTCACCCTCGCGGTGGCCGGCGGCACGATGCTCACCCCGGGGGCCTCACCACAAGCGGAGGCGGCGACGGCGCACGCCCGGCAGGCACTTCAGGTGGCCGCATCCAAACAGGGCGCGCCCTACGAGTGGGGCGGCACGGGACCGGACCGCTTCGACTGCTCGGGGCTGACCCAGTACTCGTACAAACAGGCCGGCAAGTCGCTGCCCCGGACGGCCGCCCAGCAGTACAACCGCACCACGCCGATAGGAGAACGTTCCCGCCGGAAGGGCGACCTGGTCTTCTTCCTGTCCGGCGGCCAGGTCTACCACGTGGGCGTGTACGCGGGCGGCGGCCGGATCTGGCACTCCCCGAAGCCCGGCGGCACGGTGCGCCTGGAGAAGATCTGGACCGACAGCGTCACGTACGGACGCGTGCACTGAACCGGGCGGTCAGGGCAGACAGGACCGCGATTTCGCCGGCGCGCCGACGGTCCAGGGCAGGGCGATCCAGACCGTCTTCCCGCCGTCCGCCGTCGGGGTGACCGACAACCGGCCGCCCGCCTCCGCGGTGAGCCAGCGGATGATCACCATCCCCCGGCCGTTGTCCTGCTGGACGGCGGCCGGGAGTCGTTTGGGCCAGCGCGGGTGACTGTCGGTCACCCCCACCCGCAGCAGCTCCTCCCGCTCCAGCCGGACGTCCACGGTGAAGGTGGGCGACCGGCCGAAGGTGTGCTGCACGGCATTGGTGGCGAGTTCGGAGACGATCAGCCGGACGGTGTCGGCCGTGGTGTGCTCGTCCGGCAGGCCCCATTCGCTGAGCACGTCCGCGACGTAGCGGCGGGCGGCGGACACCGAGGCGGGATCGCTCGGCAGAGTGACGGATGCTTCCTGGTGGTCTGCCATGGCGCGCTGTCCCTTTCCCACCGGGGCGGATTCGCCCCGGATCTGTGCTTCGCGCCAGACTGCCACTGTTCGCCGGGCCACGGCTGCCGTTCCCCCAAGATATGCATATATCTGTCGCTCAAAGCGGTGAACTCTGCTACGAGAGACCGTATTTGGACGGCAGACTGGTGCGAGGTGTGCCGGTGGAAGGGGAGGCGGGTATGCAGCACGGCCCCGCGGTGCGCCGACGGAAGCTCGGCGAGGAACTGCGTGCGCTGCGCGACCGGTCCGGGCTCACCAGCGGTGAGGCCGCCCGGATCGTGGGCTGGCACCAGTCGAAAATCAGCCGGATCGAGACGGGTCGCAGTGGCGTGAAACCGGAGGACGTCCGGCTGCTCCTCGATGCGTACGGAGGAGTGGGCGCCCAGCAGCGCGCGCTGCTGGAGGCGCTGTCGGCCTCGGCCGCCGGGCCGGCCGGCGGGGAGGAGACCGGGCGCGGCCGGCAGTGGTGGCACGACTACCGGGGACTGCTGCCGCAGGAGTACCGGGACTTCATCAGCCTGGAGGCGGGAGCCAGGTCGGCCCGGACCGTGGAGCTCTCGGTGGTGCCGGGGCTGCTGCAGACCGCCGCGTACGCGAAGGCGGTGACCCGGGCGGCGCTCGGCGGGCTGCCCGAGCCGAAGGTGGACGCGCTGGTCGACGTACGGCTGGCCCGGCAGTCGGTGCTGCGGGCGGATCCGCCGCTGGAGCTGAGCGCGGTGCTGGACGAGGCGGTGTTGCGGCGGCAGATCGGCGGTCCCGGGGTGATGGCCCAGCAGCTGCGGCACCTGGTGGCGGTGGCGCGGCTGCCGCACGTCCGGCTCCAGGTCCTGCCGTTCAGCGTGGGGGGTCATCTCGGCCTGACCGGACCGTTCGTCATTTTCTCATTTCCGAACATCGCCGATCTGGATGTGGTGGTGCTCGACCATTTGACGAGTAGCCTCTATCTGGAGCGGAAGGAAGACCTTGAGGCGTACAGTGCCGCGTTCCGCACCATCCAGGCGCACGCCCTCCCGCCCCAGGACTCGTCGGATCTGATCAGCGTGATCGCTGACGACGCGTAAGGAGGCAACCCCCGTGTCCGCAACCCCCTCGAGCACCGGCGGACTTCTGAACAGCGCGCGGTGGCGGCGGAGCAGCCGCAGCACCGGAATGAACAACTGCGTGGAAGCCGCCGACCTCGGTGGCGGCCTGCTGGCCGTCCGCGACTCCAAGCGGACGGACGGCCCGGCCGTGCTCTTCACCGGGCCGGCCTGGGCAGGCTTCCTCGACTCCGTCCGGGTGGACGCAGGCTAGAGCGTCTCCCCCAGGTCCGTGGCTCCGGCCGGAGCGGTCCGCAGGATCGTTTCGACGGCCCGGGAGATCTCGTCCCCCGTGAGATCGGCCCGGGCGGTCAGCCGCAGCCGGGAAATGCCGTCCGGCACGGACGGCGGCCGGAAGCAGCCCACGGACAGTCCCGCCTCGCGGCAGTCGGCGGCCCAGCGCAGTGCCGCCGACGGCGACGGGGCCCGTACCGACACCACGGCCGCGTCCGGCCGGGCCGCGGTCAGGCCGGACGCCGTCAGCCGCCCGTACAGCTCGGCGGCCACCGCCCGGGCCCGCCCGGCACGTTCCGGTTCGCGGGCCAGCAGCCGCAGGCTCGCGAGCGCGGCTCCCGCCGCGGCCGGCGCAAGCCCGGTGTCGAAGATGAACGTCCGGGCCGTGTTGACCAGGTGGGCGATCACCTTGGCGGGGCCGAGCACCGCACCGCCCTGGCTGCCCAGCGACTTGGAAAGGGTCAGCGTGGCGACCACACCGGGCGCCCCCGCGAGACCCGCCTCGTGCAGCGCGCCCCGGCCGCCCTCGCCCAGCACGCCCAGCCCGTGCGCATCGTCCACGACCAGGGCCGCGCCCTCCTCCCGGCAGACGGCCGCGTACCCGGCGAGCGGGGCCGCGTCCCCGTCCACCGAGAAGACCGAGTCGCTGACCAGCAGGGCCCGGGTGCCGGGCGCCCGGGCGGCCAGGGTCTTGCGGACGGTGTCCGGGTCGGAGTGCGGGACCACCGCGGTCTCGGCCCGGGAGAGCCGGCAGCCGTCCACGATGGAGGCGTGGTTCCCCGCGTCGGAGACCACCAGGCTGCCGCGACCGCTCAGCGCGGTGACCGCGGCGAGGTTGGCGGCGTAGCCGGAGGACAGCACCAGGGCCGCCTCGAACCCGCAGAAGGCGGCGAGCTCCTGCTCCAGCTCGGCGTGCAGCTCGGTGGTGCCGGTGACCAGGCGGGAACCGGTGGCTCCGCCGCCCCAGCGCTCGGCCGCCTCGCGCGCCCCGCGGACCGTCTCCGGGTGCCGGGACAGACCCAGGTAATCGTTGCCGGCGAGGTCCAGCAGCCCGGAGGCAGCAGGGCGGGGGCGCAGGGTGCGCACGAGGCCGGCCCGTTCCCGGGCCCGGGCCTCGTCGTCGATCCAGGCGAACACGTCCATTGGCTGGTCCTCGCGTTTTGTCGGCTGTCCACAGACCTTCCCCGACCCTAGCCGCCCGCAACCGGTGTGGTTGGTGTGGCGATACACACACTCATCTCAAGCCATCTTGTACGGTCTCTCCTTGGCCGGGAGTGGTGGTGTGGTCCAGGATCGGGCCCATGGACCTGCTGAACACCCTGGTGGACAAGGGGCTGCGGCGTGAGCTGCCGACCCGCGAAGAGGCGCTCGCCGTGCTGGCGACCTCCGACGACGAACTGCTCGACGTGGTGGCCGCGGCCGGCAAGGTGCGCCGGCAGTGGTTCGGGCGCCGGGTCAAGCTGAACTACCTGGTCAACCTGAAGTCGGGCCTGTGCCCGGAGGACTGCTCGTACTGCTCCCAGCGGCTGGGCTCGAAGGCGGAGATCCTCAAGTACACCTGGCTGAAGCCGGAGGACGCCTCGAAGGCCGCGGCCGCCGGTGTCGCGGGCGGCGCGAAGCGGGTCTGCCTGGTCGCCAGCGGGCGCGGGCCGACGGACCGGGACGTGGACCGGGTCTCGAAGACGATCGAGACGATCAAGGAGCAGAACGAGGGCATCGAGGTGTGCGCCTGCCTCGGTCTGCTGTCGGACGGCCAGGCGGAGCGGCTGCGGGACGCGGGCGCGGACGCCTACAACCACAACCTCAACACGTCCGAGGGGACGTACGGGGACATCACGACCACCCACACCTATCAGGACCGGGTGGACACGGTGCAGAAGGCCCACGCGGCCGGCCTGTCCGCCTGCTCCGGTCTGATCGCCGGCATGGGCGAGAGCGACGAGGACCTGGTCGACGTCGTCTATTCGCTGCGCGAGCTGGACCCCGACTCGGTGCCGGTCAACTTCCTGATCCCGTTCGAGGGCACCCCGCTGGCCAAGGAGTGGCACCTCACCCCGCAGCGCGCCCTGCGGATCCTGGCGATGGTGCGGTTCGTCTGCCCCGACGTCGAGGTCCGGCTGGCCGGCGGCCGCGAGGTGCACCTGCGCACGCTTCAGCCGCTCGCCCTGCACCTGGCCAACTCGATCTTCCTGGGCGACTACCTGACCAGTGAGGGCCAGGCCGGCCAGGCCGACCTGGACATGATCGCGGACGCCGGCTTCGAGGTGGAGGGCGCAGGAGAGCAGACCCTGCCCGCGCACCGCTCCGACGTGGCGGCCGGCAGCGGCGGCGGCTGCGGATCGCACGGCTCCGGCGGCTCGGTGTGCGGCTCCTCCGCGGGCGGCGCGGCCGCCGACGCGGGCTGCGGCTCCGGCTGCGGGGGCTGCGGCTCGCACGCGCCGGCCGACGAGCAGCCCGTACCGGCGCAGACGGCCACTGCGGCGCAGACGGCCGGCGCGGCACGGGCCACGGCTCCGGCGCAGGCCGCAACCACCGCCCCGGGGCAGGCCGCGCCGGGCGAGGTGCGTCCGGACCTGGTGTCGGTGCGCCGCCGCGGCGCCGGAACGGACCTCGCGCCCAATGCCTGATCTGCACCATCAGCTGTCGGCCGGTGAACTCATCGCCCTGGACCGGCAGCACGTCTGGCATCCGTACGGGCCGATGCCGGGGCGGGAGGACCCGCTGGTGGTGGCCTCCGCGGCCGGGGTCCGGCTGCGTCTGGCCGCCCCGGCCCACGGGCAGGACGAGCTGGTCGACGGCATGTCCTCCTGGTGGTCGGCGATCCACGGGTACAACCACCCGGTGCTCAACGAGGCCGTGACGGCGCAGCTGGGCCGGATGTCGCACGTCATGTTCGGCGGGCTCACCCACGAGCCCGCCGTCCGGCTGGCCGCCAAGCTGGTCGAGCTCACCCCGGCCGGCCTGGAGCACGTCTTCCTGTCCGACTCGGGCTCGGTGGCCGTCGAGGTCGCGGTCAAGATGTGTCTCCAGTACTGGCGTTCGGTGGGGCGGTCGGGCAAGACCCGGCTGCTGACCTGGCGCGGCGGCTACCACGGCGACACCTGGCAGCCGATGGCCGTCTGCGATCCCGACGGCGGGATGCACGAGCTGTGGTCCGGGCACCTGCCCAAGCAGGTCTTCGCGGACGCCCCGCCCGGCGGTTTCGACGCGTCCGTCGACCCGGCGTACGCCGACCACCTGCGCACCCTGATCGCGGCACACGCGGACGAGCTGGCCGCGGTGATCGTGGAGCCGGTGGTACAGGGGGCGGGCGGCATGCGCTTCCACAGCCCCGGCTACCTGCGGGTGCTGCGCGAACTGTGCGACGAGTACGGGGTCCTGCTCGTGCTCGACGAGATCGCCACCGGATTCGGGCGCACCGGTGCCCTGTTCGCGGCCGACCACGCCGGCATCACCCCCGATGTGATGTGCCTCGGCAAGTCGCTGACCGGCGGCTACCTCAGCATGGCGGCGACCCTGTGCACGGAACGGGTGGCGGACGGGATCTCGCGGGGCGAGGTCCCGGTGCTGGCCCACGGCCCGACCTTCATGGGCAATCCGCTGGCCTCCTCGGTGGCGCTGGCCTCGATCGACCTGCTGCTCGGCCAGGACTGGGGCCAGGAGGTCAAGCGGATCGAGGCCGGACTCCGGGAGGGGCTGGCGCCGGCCGCCGCGCTGCCGGGGGTCCGGGACGTACGCGTCCTCGGGGCCATCGGAGTGGTGCAGCTGGACCATCCGGTGGACGTTGCGGCGGCGACCGCGGCCGCGGTCCGGGAAGGCGTGTGGCTGCGCCCGTTCCGCGACCTGATCTATACGATGCCGCCGTTCGTCACCGGGGACGCGGACGTGGCGCGGATCGGCCGCGCCGTGTGCGCAGCGGCGCGGGAAGGCTGAGGGCGCGGATGGGCGTGCTGGTGGTGTCCGGGACGGGCACCGAAATCGGAAAGACCGTGGTCACCTCGGCCGTCGCTGCCCTCGCGGTGGCGGCGGGCCGGTCGGTGGCGGTGCTCAAGCCCGCCCAGACGGGCGTTGCGCCGGACGAGGCCGGGGACGCGGCGGAGGTGGTGCGGCTGGCCGGGCCGGGTGTGACGGCCAGGGAACTGGCCCGCTACCCCGAACCGTTGGCCCCGGACACCGCGGCACGGCGGTCGGGGCTGGCGACGGTGGCGCCGCAGGACATCGCGGACACGGCGGCCGGGCTGGCCGCCGCCCACGACCTGGTCCTGGTCGAGGGGGCGGGCGGACTGCTCGTACGGTTCGACGAGGCGGGGCACACCCTCGCCGATGCGGCGCGGCTGCTGGGGGCGCCGGTGCTGGTGGTGGCTCCGGCCGGGCTCGGGACGCTCAACTCGACGGCGCTGACGGCCGAAGCCCTGCGGGCTCGGGAGCTGGAGCCGCTGGGCGTGGTGGTGGGCAGCTGGCCGGCCGCCCCGGACCTGGCCGCCCGCTGCAACCTGGCGGACCTGCCGGCGGTGTCGGGGATGCCGCTGCTGGGTGCCGTACCGGACGGGGCGGGGGCGCTGGCCCCGGCGGAGTTCCGGGCGGCCGCGGGTGCGTGGCTGGGGCCGGTGCTGGGCGGCAGCTGGTCGGGGGAGGAATTCCTGCGCCGCTGGCCCGCGTAGCAGGGCGTTGTCCGTGCGGGATGGTCCACTGCCGGCGTTGTCGGGACGGGCGTTGTCCGTTGCCGGCGTTTGCCGGACGGGCGTTGTCCACTGCCGGAGTGGTCCGTACGGGCGTTGTCGGTGCCCTCTCCTACGGTGGTGATCGGAAGACACCTGGCGCAGGAGGGGGCGACGGACATGACGCAGGGATGGGAACTGCCACGCAGTGGCGCTCTGATGCGTTTCAGGCCGGTGGAGGCTGCCGTGACGGTGGCCCGGCTGGTGGAGGGCAAGGGTGATCCGGCTCTGCTCGAGCCGGGGCTGGCCGGCCGGCTGGCCGTCGGGCACCTGCGGGTGCAGGACTGGGACGCGGAGCACGTGGTGCTGGATCCGGTCACCGGACGGCTGTTCAGCCTGTGGCTGTACGAGGAGCGGCCCGATCTCAGCACCCTGCGGGAGCTGGCGCCGTCGCCGGCTTCGCTGGGCAGGCTGCTCGGCGCGGTGGAGGATCTCGGGGCCTTCCGGGGGCGCTTCGCCGAGCTGGCCGGGCAGCGGGGGCCGGCGGCGGTGGCGCGGGCGGAGGTCCTGTTCCGGTCGGTGCTCGCCGAGGAGGACTGGGGCTCCGGCGGCATACCCCGGTTCTGGGAGCTCTCCGCGGTGATCCGCCCGCTGTCCCTGATCGCGGGGCCGGGGGACGGACTGCGGCTGGAGCTGCCCGGGGCGCTGCTGGTGGAGGAGTTCGGGGCCGGCGAGGTGGTCCGGGTCGATCCCGCCCGGCTGCCGGCGGGGCTGGTGCACGAGCCGACCCGCCGGTTCCTGGCCGCCGTCGGACTGCCTAGGGACGGCGGCATGTTCTACCTGGACGGGCCGGACGAGCTGCTGACCCCGTTCGCCGAGGAGGCTCCGGAGATACCGGGTGTCGACACCCGGGCGCTGTTCTCGCTCGGCGGGCTCGTGGAGGACACCTCGGTCTACGTCGACGGAGTGACCGGCGCCGTCCATGCCTGGTACCACGGGTACGGCAGTCTGGTCCCGCTCAACTCCGACGTCTCGACCCTGGCGTTCACCCTGTGGCTGTACCGGCGCGAGCAGGCCCTGGAGGAGGTCCAGGGGTTCACGGACGGCCTGTACGGCCAGTTGGCCGACACGATGGTGGACGTGCTGGCGGCGGTCGACCCGGTGCCCGGCCGGGCGACCGACGACGAGGAGGACTGGCACTACTGGCCCCAGGTGTTCCACGACGAGGCGGGCGGGGTGCTGTAGGCCGGCGGGGTGCTGTAGGCGGGGTGGTAGGGGCGCGGCCGCGGGGAAGACTGGGGGTAGGAGTCCGTCCGCTTCGAGGAGGTCCGCCGCCATGCCGCTGCGAGCGAAACGGGCGCTGCCCCCGGACGCCGTCCACCACCCCCTGTTCGCCCGGTTCTACGCCCGGCTGAGCGTGCAGGCCGACGCCCGGGGCGGGGTCGCCGACCTGCGCCGCGAGCTGCTGGCCGGGCTGTCCGGCCGGGTCATCGAGATCGGCGCGGGCAACGGCCTGAATTTCGCCCACTATCCGCGTGCCGTCTCCGAGGTCGTCGCCGTGGAGCCGGAGCGCACCCTGCGGAGGCTGGCGGCCGAGGCCGCGCAGCGCTCGGAGGTGCCGGTGGACGTGGTGCCGGGGGCCGCCGAGGCGCTGCCGGTGAAGAGCGAGGCCTTCGACGGGGCCGTGGCCTCACTGGTGCTGTGCAGCGTCCGGGACCTGCCGCGTTCGCTGGCCGAGCTGCACCGGGTCCTGCGGCCCGGGGCGGAGCTGCGGTTCTTCGAGCACGGGGTGGCTCCCGGGCGTGGGATGGCGGCGGTGCAGCGTGCCCTGGACCGGACCGTGTGGCCGCACCTGTTCGGCGGTTGCCACACCGCGCGGGACGCGGCCGCCGCGATCGAGGCCGCGGGGTTCCGGGTCACCGAGCGGCGCGCCTTCCGGCTGCCGGAGCACGGCCCCCCGCTGCCCACCTCGTACTGCGTGATCGGCACGGCCCGGCGGGACATGGAATCGTCCCGGTAGGGGCCTCAGCCGGTGAAGGGCTTCACCCAGCGGCGCCAGTGGTCCTCGCGCCGGTAGCCGGCCGCGGCCCAGGCCTGCTGGGCCCGCTCGTTGGCCTCCAGCACCATGGCGTCGCCGCGCCGCCCGCCGACCGCGAGGAAGCGCCGCTCGGCCGCGTCGAGGAGCCGGGTGGCGATGCCGCGGCGCCGGTGGGAGGGGAGCACGGCCAGCCGGTACAGGGAGCAGCGCCATCCGTCGTACCCGGCGATCACCGATCCGACGATCCGCCCGTCCGTCTCCGCGAGGATCAGCGCTTCGGGGTCGCGGCCGATCAGGCCGGTCACCCCGTCGACGTCGTCGGTGATGGAGGTGCCCTCCGCGGCTTCCTTCCAGAAGAGCAGGACGTTCTCGGCGTCGGCCGGCACGGCCGTCCGGATCTGGGGCTCAGTCATGATCCACAGCGAAGCACGGGCGGGCTCGGGCCCGCCACCGGGTTCCGTCCCGCGAGACGGCCACACCTCCCCTTTGCCCGTCCTTTACCATGTCGGGTACCGGCTCTCCGCACCCGACGTCGCGCGACTCCCCTCCTCCTGGTTGATCATTGGACGGAGGTGAACCGATGACCGAAGTGCTTCTGCTCGTGGTGGCGCTGCTGCTCTGTCTGGCCTGCGGCGTCTTCGTCGCGGCCGAGTTCTCGCTGACCACCGTCGAACGCAGCGAGCTGGAACGGGCCGTGGAGCGCGGTGAGCGAGGGGCGGAGAGCGCCTTGGCGGCCGTCCGCAGCCTGACCTTCCAGCTGTCCGGCGCGCAGCTCGGCATCACCGTCACCGGCCTGGTCATCGGCATGATCGCCAAGCCCTCGATCGCCGCCCTGCTCACGGGCCCGTTCAAAGCCATCGGCCTGTCCTCGGGCGCCGCCTCCTCCACCGCCCTGGTACTGGGCACCATCCTGTCGACCGTCGTCCTGATGGTCGTCGGCGAGCTGGTGCCCAAGAACTGGGCGATCTCCTCGCCGCTGGCCATCGCCAAGCGGGTCGCCACCGTGCAGCGGGTGTTCAGCCGGGCCTTCAAGCCGCTGATCGGCCACCTCAACACCACCGCGAACCACACGGTGCGCCGGTTCGGCATGGAGCCGGCGGAGGAGCTGGCCTCCGCCCGCACCCCGCAGGAGCTGGTGGCGCTGGCCCGGCACTCGGCCAAGTCGGGCGCCCTGGAGAAGGACACCGCCGAGCTCTTCGTACGGACCCTGAACCTGGCCGACCTGACGGCGGAGAACGTGATGACCCCGCGGGTCCAGGTGACCGCCCTGGACGTGCAGACGACGGCGCAGGACGTGGCGAACGCGACCATGGCCACCGGTCTGTCCCGGTTCCCCGTCTACCAGGGCAGCCTGGACAGGGTGGTCGGCACCGTCCACATCAAGGACGTGCTCGCCCTGCCCGCCGCCGAACGGCGCCTCCGCCCGGTGGCCAAGCTGTTGCGGGCGCCGCTGCTGGTCCCCCAGTCGCTGACCGTGGACCGGCTGATGGACCGGCTGTCCGGGAAGCAGACGATGGCCGTGGTGATCGACGAGTACGGCGGTACGGCCGGAGTGGTCACGCTGGAGGACATCGTCGAGGAAGTGGTGGGAGAGGTGCGGGACGAGCACGATCCGCACGAGACGCCCGATCTGGCCTCGGCCGGTACGGACGCCCACGGTCGCCTGCTCTACTCGGCGGACGGTGCGGCGCGCACCGACCAGCTGGAGCGGATCGGGCTCCGGGTGCCGGACGGCCCCTACGAGACCCTGGCCGGGCTGATGGCGACCGAACTGGGCCGCATTCCCGCCGTCGGCGACACCCTGGAGCTGGACGGCTGGCGGCTCGACGTGGTCGACGACACCGGACGGCGGGCCGCGCGGGTGCTGCTGCACGCACCGGTCGGATCCACCGGAGACGACGACGGGGACGAGCACGGTTCGGAGGCGGCCCGATGACCACGGTCCAGTTGCTGATCGGCCTGGCGACCCTGGTCGTCAACGCCTTCTTCGTTGGTGCGGAATTCGCGCTGATCTCGGTCCGCCGCAGCCAGATCGAGCCGTACGCCGAGCAGGGGGACCGGCGGGCCCGGAGCGTGCTCTGGGGCCTGGAGCACGTGTCGGCTCTGATGGCGGCGGCGCAGCTGGGCATCACCCTGTGCACCCTGGTGCTGGGCGTGGTGGCCGAGCCGGCCATCGCCCACTTGCTGACCCCGCTCCTCGACCTCGCCGGTGTCCCGCACGGGCTGACCCATCCCATCTCCTTCGTGGTGGCGCTGGCCCTCGCGACCTACCTGCACATGCTCTTCGGCGAGATGGTGCCGAAGAACGTGGCCCTGGCCGAGCCGGTGCGCACGGCGCTGCTGCTGGGTCCGCCGCTGGTGACCACCACCCGGGCGCTGAAGCCGGTGATCTTCGCCATCAACGCCTTCGCCAACGCCCTGCTGCGGCTGCTGCGGGTGGAGGTGAGGGACGAGGTGGCGTCGAGCTTCTCGGACGACGAGCTGGCCCGGATGGTGAAGGACTCCAGCGACGCCGGTCTGCTCGACGACCGGGCCAGTGAGCGGCTGCACGATGCGCTGGAACTGGGGCGCCGGCCGGTGACCGACGTGGTGCTGCCGGCCGAAAAGGTCGTGCCGGCCTGGGCCGGGATCACGCCCGGGCAACTGGAGGGGCTCTCCGCGGCCAGCGGGTACTCGCGCTTCCCGGTGATCGACGAACAGCGCATGATCCTCGGATATCTGCACGTCAAGGACGCCCTGGACGCGACGGCGCGGGACGAGCCGTTCCCGCTGCCGGCACTGCGGCCGATCGCCCAGGTACGGGCGGACACCCCGCTGGACGACGTGCTGACCGCGATGCGGCGCAGCCGGACCCATCTGGCCGCGGTGCGCGGCCAGGACGGGGCCATGGCGGGCCTGGTGACCATGGAGGACGTCCTGCGCGAACTGTTCGGCAAGCGGGCCTGACTGCGCGGTAACATCGCTCCGCCATGCAGATGAATGCCTCTTACACCAGTTTCGTCGCGGTCGGCGACTCCTTCACCGAGGGCATGTCGGACGGCCTGCCGGACGGCTCCTACCGGGGCTGGGCCGACCTGCTCGCCGCCCGCCTCGCGACCCGGGAACCGGACTTCCGCTACGCCAACCTGGCCGTGCGCGGGAAGCTGATCGGGCAGATCGTCGAGGACCAGGTCGGCACGGCGGCAGCCATGGGCGCCGACGTGGTCACCCTGGTCGGCGGGCTGAACGACGCGCTGCGCCCCAAGGTGGACATGGGCCGGGTCCGGGGCCACCTGGAGGAGGCCGTGGAACGGCTGGCCCCGGCCTGCGGGCAGCTGGTGCTGATGCGTTCTCCGGGCCGCAACGGTCCGGTGATGGAACGCTTCCGGCCGCGCATGGAGGAGCTCTTCGCGGTCATCGAGGAGCTCGCCGCGCGCCACGGGGCCCTGGTGGTCGACCTGTACGGGGCACCGGTGCTCGGCGACCCCCGGCTCTGGGACGTCGACCGGCTGCACCTGAACGCCGAGGGCCACCGCCGGGTCGCCGAGGCGGTCTGGCAGGCTCTGGGGCTGCCGGCGGCCGAGGACTGGCGGGCCGCACTGGCGCCGGGCCGGCCCGCGGGCTGGACGGTCCGGCGGACCGAAGACCTCCGGTTCGCCCGGCAGCATCTGCTGCCGTGGATAGGCCGGCGCCTCACCGGCCGCTCCTCCGGCGACGGCCGGCCCGCCAAGCGCCCCGACCTGCTGCCGTTCTCGTAGCAATCCACAACCTGGGACGGGCCCCGGACCTGCGTAAACCCACAGCCCGGCGGCCAGTAGAATCCCTTTACGTGACTGCCAAGCCCCGCATCCCCAATGTCCTGGCCGGCCGCTACGCTTCCCCGGAGCTCGCCGTCCTGTGGTCCCCCGAGTACAAGGTGACCCTGGAGCGGCGGCTCTGGCTCGCCGTGCTGCGCGCCCAGAAGGACCTCGGCATCGAGGTCCCGGACGCCGCCCTGGCCGACTACGAGCGCGTCCTGGAGCAGGTCGACCTCGCGTCCATCGCCGAGCGCGAGAAGATCACCCGGCACGACGTGAAGGCCCGCATCGAGGAGTTCAACGCCCTCGCCGGCCACGAGCACGTCCACAAGGGCATGACCTCGCGCGACCTCACCGAGAACGTCGAGCAGCTCCAGATCCGCCTCTCCCTGGAACTGGCCCGGGACCGCACGGTCGCCGTCCTCGCCCGCCTGGGCAAGCTGTCCGGCGAGTACGCCGAGCTGGTCATGGCCGGCCGCTCGCACAACGTCGCCGCCCAGGCCACCACCCTCGGCAAGCGGTTCGCGACGGCTGCCGACGAGCTGCTGGTCGCCTACGGCCGCCTCGAGGACCTGCTGGGCCGCTACCCGCTGCGCGGGATCAAGGGCCCGGTCGGCACCGCCCAGGACATGCTGGACCTGCTCGGCGGTGACGCCGGCAAGCTTGCCGACCTGGAGCAGCGGATCGCCGCGCACCTCGGCTTCGGCCAGGCCTTCACCTCGGTCGGCCAGGTGTACCCCCGTTCCCTCGACTACGACGTGGTCACCGCCCTGGTGCAGCTGGCGGCCGCCCCGTCCTCGATCGCCAAGACGATCCGCCTGATGGCCGGGCACGAACTCGTGACCGAGGGCTTCAAGCCGGGCCAGGTCGGCTCCTCCGCGATGCCGCACAAGATGAACACCCGCTCCTGCGAGCGCGTGAACGGCCTGATGGTCATCCTGCGCGGCTACGCCTCGATGACCGGCGAGCTGGCCGGCGACCAGTGGAACGAGGGCGACGTCTCCTGCTCCGTGGTCCGCCGGGTGGCCCTGCCCGACGCGTTCTTCGCCTTCGACGGCCTGCTGGAGACCTTCCTGACGGTGCTCGACGAGTTCGGCGCCTTCCCGGCCGTCGTGGCCCGCGAGCTGGACCGCTACCTCCCCTTCCTCGCCACCACCAAGGTGCTGATGGGGGCCGTGCGCGCCGGTGTGGGCCGCGAGGTGGCCCACGAGGTCATCAAGGAGCACGCGGTGGCCTCGGCGCTCGCCATGCGCGAGCAGGGCGCCGAGCGCAACGAGCTGCTGGACAAGCTGGCCGCCGACGAGCGCATCCCGCTGGACCGGGCCGGGCTGGACGCCCTGATGGCGGACAAGCTGTCCTTCACGGGCGCGGCCGGCGACCAGGTCGCCACGGTGGTCTCCCGCATCGAGGAGATTGCCAAGCAGCACCCGGAGGCCGCCGGGTACACGCCGGGGTCGATCCTCTGACCCCCGAGGAGCTGAACGCCGCCCGTGACCGCGTCGTCCCCGACGTGGTCGCGGGCGGTCTCCGCGTGCTCTTCTGCGGTATCAATCCGGGCCTCCTCTCCGCCGCGACGGGCCACCACTTCGCCCGTCCCGGCAACCGCTTCTGGCCCGTGCTCCACCTGTCGGGCTTCACCCCCCGCCGGCTGGCACCCGCCGAGCAGGAGGAGCTGCTGACCTACCGCCTGGGCATCACCAACGTGGTGGCCCGGGCGACCGCGCGGGCCGACGAACTGTCGGCCGAGGAGTTCCGCGAGGGCGGCCGGATCCTGACCGCCAAGGTGGAGCAGCTGCGCCCCCAGTGGCTGGCCGTGGTCGGCGTGACCGCCTACCGCACCGCCTTCGGCGACCGCCGCGCCGCCATCGGCGAACAGGCCCGCACCATCGGCGCCACCCGCATCTGGGCCCTCCCCAACCCCAGCGGCCTCAACGCCCACTGGACCGCCGAGACCATGGCCCAGGAGTACGCCCGCCTCCGCGCCGCCGCCGACCGGCCATAGCTCTCCCTAAGGCGGGTCGATCACCGTGACCGCCGCCATCAGCTGCGGGGAGTGGTCGGCCCCCCACTGCGCCGCGTACACCGCCACCCACCGGTCCCCCACCCGCCACAGGTTCAGGTGATCGGTGGTGCCGCTCAGCTCCTGCCAGGGCTGGGCGAGCCGTTCCCCCGCACCGGCTCGTTCCAGCAGGCCGGCCAGCGGCACCAGGTCGGGCTCCCCCCAGCGGCCGGCCAGTTCCTGCGCCAGCGCCCCGTACTCGGCGGACACCTGCTCCTCCCCCTCGATCCGGTCGGCGGCGTCCTCGTCCCCGTACCAGCGGCTGCCGCCCAACTCGGCGAGGTGGTAGCCGGGTCCGCTGGTCACCGTCCCGGACCTGCCCCGGACCGCGGGGAACTCGCGCGTCCGGAGCCGGTCTATCGTCTCTAGATGCTGTGCCGTGGTCATGCCGTCAGTATTCCGGCCGGCACTGACAACTGGCCCTGCGTCATGCGTCCCGGCGGCGCACCGCCAGCCAGCCTCCGACCAGCGCGGCCAGCGCCCACAGGGCCATCACCCCCAGCCCGGTCCAGGGGCCGAGCTCGCCGTGCGGCTCGATGCGCATCACCAGCTGCCCGGCACGGTCCGGCAGGTACTGGCTGATGCCGCCCACGACTTCGCCCACGACGAAGGAGACGATCAGGATGAACGGTATGAGCAGGCTCAACACCGCGGTACCACTGCGCAGGATCGCCGTCAGGCCGGCGGCGAACAGCGCCATCAGGGCCAAGTAGACCCCGCTGCCGACCATGGCACGGACCGCGCCCTCGTCTCCCAGCCCGATGGCGTACTGCCCCATGAAGGCCTGGCCGGCAGCGAAGGTGACGAACCCCGTGACCTGGCCCACCAGAAGCGCGAGCCCGCCCACCATGAGGACCTTCGACAGGTAGAAGCGGGTGCGGTCCGGCACGGACGTCAGCGTGACCCTCAGGGCGTTGTTGTGGAACTCGTTCGAGAACGCGCTCGCACCGAACGCGATGGCGGCTATCTGCCCGAAGTTGAGGCCGTAGAAGGCTGCGAGCAGCGGGTCCGCTCCCATGCTGCCCTCCTCGGCGGTGCCGATGGCGGCCGCGGTGAGCACCTGGATCCCGGCGGTGACGACGAAGACGGCGATCAGCGACCAGAGGGTGCCTCGCAGCGACCGTATCTTGATCCATTCCGCGTGCAGGACGGGGCGGGTGGGCAGGGCGGTGGTGGACATGGGGTGGAGCCTCCTGTGGGAGTCAGCGGGGGGTGGCGGCGAATTCGGCATGGTCGGCGGTGAGGTCGAGGTAGGCCTGCTCCAGCGAGGCCCGCTCGTCCGACAGTTCGAACATCGGGATGCCCTCGCGGGCGGCGAGCGCGCCGATCTGCTCGGCCTGCGCTCCGTCGACGGTCCAGCGGCCTTCCGCCGCCTCGATCAGTTCGAGGCCGTCCCGGGCCAAGGTGGCCCGCAGGCGTATCGGGTCCGAGGTGCGCAGCCGGACCCGGGGGGTGCTCCGCGCATCGATGAATTCCTTCATCGATGTGTCGGCAAGAAGCCTTCCGCGTCCCAGGACGACCAGGTGGTCCACGAAGGAGGCGGTCTCGGACATCAGGTGGCTGGAGACCAGGACCGTCCGCCCCTCGGCGGCCAGACTGCGCATCAGCTCGCGGATCCAGATGATGCCCTCGGGGTCGAGCCCGTTGGTCGGCTCGTCGAGCAGCAGGACACCGGGGTCACCGAGCAGTGCCGCGGCGATGCCGAGGCGCTGGCGCATGCCCAGCGAGTAGGTCTTGATGCGCTTGCGCGCCGCCGAGCCGATGCCGGCCTGCTCCATGACCTCGTCCACCCGGCGGACCGGAATGCGGTTGCTCGCGGCGAGGGCGAGCAGGTGGTCCCGGCCGGTCCGGCCGCCGTGGGCGGCCTGGGCGTCCAGGAGGGCGCCGACGTGGTGGAGCGGTTCGGTGAGGTCGGTGAAGGCGCGGCCGCCGATGGTGGCGGTGCCGGAGGTCGGCCGGTCGAGGCCCAGCAGCAGTCTCATGGTGGTGGACTTGCCGGCGCCGTTGGGGCCGAGGAAGCCGGTGACCCGGCCGGGCAGGACGTCGAAGCCGAGGCGGTCCACGGCCCGGGTGGCACCGTATTCCTTGGTCAGTCGGCGGATCTCGATGCTGTTCATGGCTCAAGATTCGCCGCCGGGCCCACCCCCCTTCCTCCCCCGTGCGGGGGGATCGTCTCCCCCGCACGGGGGAGACGGCGGTGATCGACGGAGTGTCACGATGTGGGCATGTACCGACTGCTCCGTTTCGCCATCCGGCCGGTGACCTACTCCCGCTGGCTGCACCTGTGCGTGCCCGTGCTGGTGGTCGCGGTCTGGATCTTCATCATGCCCGAGGCGCCGTGGCTGCCTGCGGTGTTCATCGCGCCGTTCGGGCTGATTCCCTGGGTGCGGACGGCCGAGGGGCTCCAGGCGCAGTTCCTGCTCACCCCCTACGACCGGGGTGCCGAGGACGGCGCCATATCCACGGCCGCCTCCAGGCGCTGGGGGGACCGCTGGCGGACCGTGCTGTGGCTGGAGGTCCGCATGGTGCTGGCGATGGTCACCATGTTCGCCACCGTGTGGCTGCCGGTGTTCACCGTCGAACTGGTCACCCTCGCCTGCGGGTACCCGGTGCAGGGCGACGTGTCACTGCCCGTGCAGCCACCGCGCTGGGCGGCCGCCGCGCTGGTGCCCGTACCGCTGATCGTGCTGCTCGTGACCGTGTTCCTGCTGGGCGAGTTGGTCACCGCCGTGGCGGCCCGGCTGCTGGGGCCCTCGGCGGCCGAGCGGCTGTCCGCCCTGGAGCAGCGCACCGAACAGCTGTTGGAGCGGACCCGGATCGCGCGGGAGCTGCACGACACGATCGGGCACGCCCTGACGGTTGCCGTGGTGCAGGCCGGAGCGGCGCAAGCGGCGGGGGATCCCGCCTTCACCGAACGGGCGCTGAGCGCCATCGAGGAGACGGGCCGCGCCGCGTTGGAGGATCTGGAGCGGGTCCTGGCGGTCCTGCGGGACACCGGGCCGCGCCCCTCGCAGCGGCCGACGCTGGCCGAGGCGGACCGGTTGCTGGAATCGGCCCGGGCCTCGGGGGCGACGGTGGAGGCCGAACTGTCCGGCCCGCTGGAGACGTTGCCGGGCCCGGTCACCCGGGAGGGTTACCGGATCCTGCAGGAGGCGCTGACGAACGTACTGCGGCACTGCGGACCGGTTCCGGTCCGGGTGCGGGTGGCGATGGGCGCGCAACGGCTGGATCTGGAGGTGTCGAACCCGCTGCCCACGCGGCCGGTGGTGTCCACCGGCGGAGGGAGCGGGCTGCGCGGTATACGGGAGCGGGCGGCCCTGCTGGGAGGTGAGGCCGAGACCGGTCCGTACAAGGGTCGTTGGAGGGTGCGCGCGCGGCTTCCGCTGGAGCGAATAGGCTGACCGGATGCCGGTCACCGTACTGCTCGTCGACGACGAACCCCTGGTCCGCGCGGGTCTGCGCGCCGTGCTCGATGCGCAGCCCGACATCGAGGTGGTGGGCGAGGCCGCCGACGGGGCCTCCGTGATCCCGTTGGTGCGGCAGCTGCGCCCGGACGTGGTGGCGATGGATGTGCGGATGCCGCTGCTGGACGGGATCGAGGCGACGAAGGCGGTGCTGAAGTCCGTCGACTCCCCGCCGAAGATCCTGGTGGTGACGACCTTCGAGAACGACGAGTACGTCTACCGGGCGCTGCGGGCCGGCGCGGACGGGTTCCTGTTGAAGCGGGCCCGGCCGTCGGAGATCGTGCACGCAGTGCGGCTGGTCGCCGAGGGCGAGAGCCTGCTGTTCCCCGCGGCGGTCCGTTCGCTGGCCACCGAGTACGGAAACAGCCGGGCGCGGGCGGCGCTGGAGCGGGCCGCGCTGACCGAGAGGGAGGAGGCGGTGCTGCGGCTGATGGCGCGGGGGCTGACCAATGCGGAGATCGCGGGCGAGATGTTCGTGGGGACGGAGACTGTGAAGTCCCATGTGAGTGCGGTGCTGGCGAAGCTGGGTGCACGGGACCGGACCCAGGCGGTGATCGCGGCGTACGAGTCGGGGTTCGTCGCCCCGGCGTGAACGGATGGGGGGCCGCTTCTCGCCGCCGCCGCAGGTGGGCAGTACGATCCGGCTGACAGGCGCGCTAGCTGGGAGGACACACGTTGGGGCAGCTGACCGGCGGGGACCCCTCTCTGCTCCGGCGGATCAATTCCGCGGTGGTGCTGCGTGCGCTGCGCGCGGCCGGCGCACGGACCCTCACCGACCTCACGCGGGCGACCGGGCTGTCCCGGCCGACCGTGGAGGGGGTCGTCGAGGGGCTGATGGGCACGGGGCTGGTGGTCGAGGCCTCGGCCGAGGAAGGCGCGCGCCGGCAGGGCCGGCCGGCCAGGCGGTTCCGGTTCCGGGCCGAGGCGGGCCATCTGCTGGGTGTCGAGATCGGTTCGCACCGGATCGCGGCGCTGCTGTCCGGGCTGGACGGCCGGGTGATCGGCGCCGGCACGAAGGAGGTCGCCGAGACGGCGTCCGCCGACGAGCGGCTCGAGAAGGTCCGGGCCACGGTGGCCGATCTGCTGCGGCGGGCCGGAGTGCCCCGGGATTCGCTGCGGGCGGTCGGGGTCGCCAGCCCGGGCATCGTCCAGGCGGACGGCACGGTGCGGTTGGGCACGGCGCTCCCGGGCTGGACCGGGCTGCCGCTCGGTGACCGGCTGAGGCGGTCGTTCCGCTGCCCGGTGCTGGTGGAGAACGATGCGAACGCGGCGGCGGTCGGGGAGCACTGGAAGGGCGCCGCGCAGGACACGGACGACATGGTGTTCGTGATGGCGGGGCTCAGTCCCGGCGCCGGGTCGCTGATCGGCGGCCGGCTGCACCGGGGGTTCGGAGGGGCGGCGGGCGAGATCGGCGCGCTGCACCTGCTGGGGCGCGAGGTCACCCCGGAGAGGCTGCTGTCGACGACCGGGGAGCCGCTGCACCCGCTGGACGAGCAGGCGGTGGCCGAGGTCTTCGCGATGGCCAAGCGGGGTGACGAGCGGGCGGTGGCCGCGCTGGACCGGTTCATCCAGCGGCTGGTCCACGACGTGGCGGCGCTGGTGCTGGCCATGGACCCGGAGCTGGTCGTGGTCGGCGGCTGGGCGGCCGGGCTGGACGGCGTACTGGACCCGTTGCGGCGGGAACTGGAGCGGTACTGCCTGCGGCCCCCGCGGGTGGCACTGTCCCTGCTGGGTGAGGCGGCGGTGGCGACCGGGGCGTTGCGACTGGCGATGGACCACGTCGAGGCGGAGCTGTTCGCCGTGGAGAAGTCGGTCACGGCCCGGCGCTGATCCCGTCGGCGCCCGGCCCGGGACCGAGGAGCGCACCCACGGCGCGGCCCCCGGACGAACGCCGGCAAGCGGCGGCCGTACGGGGGCCGGGCCGGTGGGTCAGGAGGCGACGCGGTCGGGCTGGTGCGCGATTTCCACGCCGCCCTCGTCGCCGAAGGTCAGCCGGCAGGTGTCCGCGCGGTACGTGGCCACGGAGACCGCGGCGGTGCCGGCGGCGGCCATGTAGCGGGTGGTGACCAGGAGGACCGGGGCGCCGGGCAGCCGGTCGAGTTCCTTGGCGTCGTCGGCGCGGGCGGAGCCCAACTCCACCGCGCGGTCCTGGCCTTCAAGGACGAGGCGCTGGAGTTCGCGGAGGACGGCGCGGGCGCGGGCCGGCCCCGAGGGGGCGTCGATGCCGGAGAGGCCGGGCACCGAGGCGGCCGGGACGTACAGCAGTTCGGCGGCGACGACCTGGCCCTGGGTGACCCGGGTCCGGCGCACCGTGTGCACCGGCCGGTCGGCGGGGGCGCCGAGGAGCTTGGCGACCGCGGCAGTGGGCAGGCCTTCGGTGGCGTCGACCGGCTGCCAGCCGTCGCCGCCCTCACCGGGCCAGCTGTGCCGGGCGCTGCCGACGGCCACACCGACCCGCGGCGGGGCGACGGTGGTGCCGACTCCGCGGCGGCGCTGCAGCCGGCCTTCGAGCTCCAGCTGTTCGAGGGCCTGCCGGAGGGTCGCGCGGGCGACGCCGAAGCGGGCCGCGAGCTCACGCTCGTTCGGCAGCACCTCGCCCACCGCGAAGTCCTGATCGAGCGCCTCGCTGAGCACGGTCTTGAGGTGCCAGTACTTCGGCTCCGGCACCGTTTCGAGCTGCGTGGTCCCCACCCTGACTCCTCGTTCGCGCCTTCGTTTCGCGCCTTTGTTTATTAAAGGTTCTTGCACTATCCCTGCGACCATAGGGCGACGCAATCCCTTGGTCAAGACCAATCCTCATCCCTTTGCCGGGCAGATCGGGCATACGTATCAAGCCGTTCACGGGATGTTCGCGGACTCGCCGAGGCCTGCGAAGGGCTTGTAGCAGGGGGCTACCGGACGGTAGTGATGCGGCATGACCTCCACGGTGTCGTTCCCCATCGATTCCCCGCTCGGCCCGCGCACGGCCACCGCCCGCTACGAGCGCAAGGGCGCGGGCGAGCCGCTCCTGCTGCTCCACGGCATCGGCCATCACCTCCAGGCCTGGCAGCCGGTGACCGACGTGCTGGCCGGCCGGCACGACGTGATCGCCGTCGACCTGCCCGGCTTCGGAGCCTCGGAGCCGCTCCCGGACGGCGTCCCCTATGACCTCGCCACCGTCGTCCCCGCCCTCGCCTCCCTCTGCTCGGCCCTCGGGGTGGAGCGCCCGCACGTCGCCGGAAACTCGCTCGGCGGGCTGCTCGCCCTCGAAATGGGCCGCGTCGGGCTGGTCCGCTCGGTGACCGCGCTGTCCCCCGCCGGTTTCTGGTCCGAGCCCGAGCGCCGCTACGCCTTCGCGACCCTCCTCGCGATGCGGGCCGGGGCGAAGGCCCTGCCGCTGCCCGCGCTCGAGCGCCTCGCCCGCAGCGCGGCCGGCCGGGCCGCCCTGACCGGGACCATCTACGCCCGGCCCACCCGGCGTTCGCCGGAGGCGGTGGTCGCCGAGACCCTGGCCCTGCGCGGCGCCACCGGTTTCACCCAGACCCTGGCCGCGGGCGGCTCCGTACGGTTCACCTCCGATGTCCCCGGCCTGCCCGTCACCATCGCCTGGGGCTCCCGGGACCGGCTGCTGCTCCGCCGCCAGGGCATCCGCGCCAAGCACACCATCCCGGACGCCCGGCTGGTCCGGCTGCCCGGCTGCGGCCACGTCCCGATGAACGACGACCCGGCGCTGGTCTCCCGGGTCATCCTCGACACCGCCCGCGCCGCCGCCGCCCCGGGCACGTCCACACCACGCACCTCCCCTACGGGAACGTCCACACCGGGCACGTCCGCCCCGGCACGTCCGCGCCGGGTCCATCCGTGAGTGTCTGACGGCTGTTCACCGGCGGTTCGCGTCGAGGTCGCGGTCGGGCCGGGGTGCCGACGGCACACTGGCCCGACCCGTCTCTGGAGGCGCACCGATGCCGCACACCCGCCGGTCCCTGTTCCGCGGCTCCCTCGCCGCGTCCGCCGTTCTCGCCCTGCCCGGCGCACCCGCCGCCCTCGCCGCGCCGGCCCCCGTCGCACCCGCCTTCGCCCGCTCGGGCCGGCCCAGCGCGCCGTGGGGTGTCCAGTCCGGTGAGATCACCCCGTTCTCGGCCACCGTCTGGACCCGCTCCGACCGGCCCGCCTGGATGTACGTGGAGACCTCCCCGAGCGAGTCCTTCCGCTATGCCGTACGCCGGCATCCGGGCCCCTATCTCGGCCCGGCCACCGACTTCACCGGCACCGCCGCCCTGCACGGCCTGCCGCCCGGCCGGCAGATCCACTACCGGGTGCTGCTCGCCGACCCCGACGATCCGCGCCGCAGCAGCGAGCCCGTGTACGGCACGTTCCGGACCACCCCGGTCACCCGCCGCTCCGGCGTGCGCTTCCTGTGGTCCGGGGACCTGGCCGGACAGGGCTGGGGCATCAACCCGGACCGCGGAGGCTTCCGCGTCTTCGACGAGATGCGGCGGTGCGACCCCGACTTCTTCCTCTTCAGCGGGGACACCGTGTACGCCGACGGCCCGATCCAGGCCGCGGTCCCGCTGCGCGACGGCACCGTCTGGCGCAACATCACCACCGAGGAGAAGTCCAAGGTCGCCGAAACCCTGGACGAGTTCCGCGGGAACTTCCGCTACAACCTGCTCGACCGCCAGCTCCGCGCCTTCAACGCCCAGGTCCCGGTGATCGCCCAGTGGGACGACCACGAGGTCCGCAACAACTGGTACCCCGGCCAGCTGCTGTCGGACCCCCGGTACACGGTCAAGGAGGTGGACCTGCTCGCGGCCCGCGCCCGCCGGGCGTTCTCCGAGTACTTCCCGGTCACCGGACTCCGAGAAGGCAGCGAGGGCCGGATGTACCGGGTCGTCCACCACGGCCCCCTGCTGGACGTGTTCGTCCTCGACATGCGGACGTACCGCAACGCCAACTCCCCCGGCCGGCAGACCGAGGACCCGGTCGGCATCCTGGGTACCGAACAACTGGCCTGGATCAAGCGCGAACTGGCCCGCTCCCGCGCCACCTGGAAGGTGATCGCCGCCGACATGCCGCTGGGCATCGTCGTCCCCGACGGCGCGACCGACTTCGAGGCGGTGGCCCAGGGCGATCCCGGCGCCCCGCTCGGCCGGGAGCTCCAGCTCGCCGAGCTGCTGCGGTTCATCCGGCACCGCCGGATCACCGGCACCCTGTGGCTGACCGCGGACGTCCACTACACGGCCGCGAACCACTACGCCCCGGAGCGGGCCGCGTTCACGGATTTCGAGCCGTTCTGGGAGTTCGTCTCGGGCCCGGTCGGCGCCGGCGGCTTCCCGCACGGCCGGCTGGACGCCACCTTCGGCCCGCGCCAGGAGTTCGTACGGTCGGCTCCGTTCGCCAACATGTCCCCGGCGGAGCACCCGCCGTACTACGGGGAGGTGGACATCGACGCGGACAGCGGCGAGCTCACCGTCCGGTTGCGCGCCGAAGGGGAGGGCGTGCTCTTCTCCCGGACGCTCCGGCCCGGCCAGGTCGGACAGTAGTCCGGGAGGCCCGCGGCCCGTTGGGGCGACAAGCCGATAGGGCGATAGGCCGATAGGCCGAAGACAGCCAGGAAAACAGGGCGAAATCGGCCAGATGGATCCTTAACCAGTCGGTCACAGATCGTTCGTGATCACGCAACACCCCTTCGCCACAGTGGTGTGCATGACTCAGCGCACCCTTCGCAAGCACATCCACCACTGGCGCCGCGACCTCGTCGAGCTGGCCGCCCTGTTCTGCGCCGTCGCCGTCGCCGACGGCATCGCCAACCTCGTCGTGCACGGCCCGAACGGCCCCGTCCTGCTCGTGGCTTCGGCCGTGGCACTCCTGGTCACGGCCGCCTTCCACACCTGGTGGGCGCGCCGCCACAGCCATGCGCCGCCGCCGGAGACGACAGCGCCTTCCGATACCGCCGTCCCCGCGGCCGCTTCCGGATCCCCCACCCTGTGGCGGATGCGGACGACCGTGCGGGACGAGCCGGGCAGCCTGGCCGCGCTGTGCACCGTGCTGGCCGCCCAGCACGTGGACATCCTGACCCTGCAGACCCACCCGCTCGCCGAGGGCGGCACCGTGGACGAGTTCCTGCTGCGCGCCCCGCAGGGCCTGGTCACCGCCGAGCTGGGCCGGGCCGTCGCCCGCGCCGGCGGCCACAGCACCTGGATCGAGCGGGCCGACGCCCACGATCTGGTCGACACCCCCACCCGCGTCCTCGGACTCGCCACCCGGACGGCCCTCGACGCCGCCGAACTCCCCCTCTCCCTGCGCCAGCTGCTCGGCCGCTGCACCATCCACTCGCTGCCCGCCACCACTCTCTCGGGCCGGCCGAACGCCGCCGCCGACGCTCCCGTCGAAGGGGTCCTGGAGGCCACCGTGATGCGGCTGCGCGACCCCTCGGGCGGCGCGATCACCGTCGAGCGGCCCTACCTGCCCTTCACCCCGACCGAGTTCGCCCGGGCCCGCGCCCTGGTCGAGCTGGACGCCCGGCTCGGGCCGCGGGTGCCGCGCAGCCAGGACGTGCTGACCCTGCCCGAGGGCAACGACATCACCGTGCGCCGCGCGGACTCCGCCGATCACGAGGCCGCGCTCGCCATGCACGGGCGCTGCTCCGACCGGACGCTGTCGCTTCGCTACCACGGCCCGGTCGCCGACGCCGACCGCTACCTGGCCCACCTGCTCAGCCCCCGGTTCGGCCGGACCCTGGCCGCCACCACCGCCTCCGGCAAGCTGGTCGCCCTCGGCCATCTGCTGTGGGACGGGGACGAGACCGAGGTGGCGCTGCTGATCGAGGACGACTGGCAGCGCCGCGGCGTCGGCTCCGAGCTGCTGCGCCGGCTGATCGCGATGGCCGTGGAGGCCGGGTGCGACAGCGTGTACGCGGTCACCCAGGCCTCCAACACGGGCATGGTGGCGGCCATGCGCGGCCTCGGCCTGCCGCTGGACTACCAGATCGAGGAGGGCACGCTGGTGATCACCACCCGGCTGGACGCCACCCCGGTCAGGTCGCGGCTGCCGTACGAGCTTCCGCGCGCGGCATCGCAGGATCGCCCGCGGCCGCAGCGCTGAGCGCCCGGTCCGGTCCGGCCCACGGGCGCCGCCCGTGCTCCCGTTCCGACGTCAGGCGCCTGAGTCGAAACGGTGGTGACGCGGGCGGGTGTCCCGTACGAAGATGTCCGCATGTCAGAGACCCTCCACAGCAAGCAGCTGCCCCGGCAGGTCGCCGATGCCTACGTCGACGAGCTGATCGCCCTCGACCCGATCACCGGCACCTACCTCGGCGTGGCGGCCAGTTCCGCCAAGCTCCCGGACTTTTCGCCGGCCGGGCGCGCCGCCGTCGCCGAACTCGCCCGCACCACCCTGGCCAGGCTGGACGCCGCCGAGCAACTGCCCGGAGCCGACAGCGACGTCGAGCGGCGCTGTGCGCGGCTGCTCCGCGAGCGCCTCACCGCCGAGCTCGCCGTCCACGAGGCCGACGAGGACCTGCTCGCGGTCAGCAACATCCACTCCCCCGCCCACTCGGTGCGCGAGGTCTTCACCCTCACCCCCGCCGAGACCGACGAGGACTGGGCGGCCATCGCCGAGCGGCTGCGCGCCGTCCCGGCCGCCCTGGCCGGCTACCGCGCCTGCTTGGAACTGGGCCTGTCCCGCGGCCTGTACGGCGGCCCGCGGCCCACCGCCACCTTCATCGGCCAGCTCACCACCTGGGCCGGCGAGGACGGGGTCGAGCCCGCCTTCTTCACCGAGTTCGCGGCGGGCGGCCCGGACGCGCTGCGGGCCGAGCTCGACGCGGCCGGCGCCGAGGCCACCGCGGCCGTGGCCGGGCTGCGCGACTGGATGCGCGAGGTCTACGCGCCCGCGGTCGCAGGCCGGCCCGACACCGTCGGCCGCGAGCGGTACGCCCGCTGGTCCCGCTACTTCAACGGCACCGACCTGGACCTCGACGAGGCCTACGCCTACGGCTGGTCCGAGTACCACCGGCTGCTCGCCGAGATGAAGACCGAGGCCGGCAAGATCCTGCCCGGCGCCACCCCCTGGGAGGCGCTGAAGCACCTGGACGAGCACGGCACCCACATCGAGGGCGTCGACGAGGTCCAGGCCTGGCTCCAGGGCATCATGGACGAGGCCATCGAGAACCTGGACGGCACCCACTTCGAACTCGCCGAGCGGGTCCGGAAGGTGGAGTCGAGGATCGCGCCGCCCGGCGGCGCCGCGGCCCCGTACTACACGGCGCCCTCGGAGGACTTCTCGCGTCCCGGCCGCACCTGGCTGCCGACCATGGGGCAGACCCGGTTCCCGGTCTACGACCTGGTCTCCACCTGGTACCACGAGGGCGTGCCGGGTCACCACCTGCAGCTCGCGCAGTGGACGCACGTCGCCGACCGGCTGTCCCGCTACCAGGCCACCGTCGGCGGGGTCAGCGCCAACGCCGAGGGCTGGGCGCTCTACGCGGAGCGGCTCATGGACGAGCTGGGCTACCTCAAGGACGCGGAGCAGCGACTCGGGTACCTGGACTGCCAGATGATGCGGGCCTGCCGGGTGATCGTGGACATCGGCATGCACCTGGGTCTGGAGATCCCGGCGGACTCGCCGTTCCACCCGGGCGAGCGCTGGACCCCGGATCTGGCGCAGGAGTTCTTCGGCCTGCACAGCGGCCGGCCGGAGGACTTCGTCGAGAGCGAGCTGACCCGCTACCTGTCGATGCCGGGCCAGGCCATCGGCTACAAGCTGGGCGAGCGGGCGTGGCTGCTGGGCCGGGAGAACGCGCGGGCCGCGCGGGGCGAGTCCTTCGACCTGAAGGCCTGGCACATGGCGGCGCTGTCGCAGGGTTCGCTCGGCCTGGACGACCTGGTGGACGAGCTGTCCAAGCTCTGAGGCGAGCGCGACGGGCCGCCTGCTCCCCGGTGGAGCGGGCGGCCCGTCCGCATGCCGCGGGCGCAGCGCCGAAGCACGGGCTTCAGCAGCCGCAGTCGTCGGAGTCGGTCGGCGCGGTCAGCGGGTCGGCCTCGGTCCGCCGGGCCTTGCCCTGCCAGGTCTCGACCTCGAAGCCCTCGCGGATCCAGTACTCGATGCCGCCGAGCATCTCCTTGACCTGGAAGCCGAGTTCGGCGAGAGCCAGGGCGGAGCGAGTGCCTCCGTTGCAGCCGGGGCCCCAGCAGTACGTCACCACGGGGACGTTCTTGTCGAGGAGCTGCTCGGCCTGCTCGGGGATGAGTGCGGTGGGCAGGTGGATGGCGCCGGGCACGTGGGCCTGGTCCCAGGACGGGGTGGAGCGCGAGTCGATCAGCTGGAAGCCGAGCTCGGCGCCCTGCTCGCGGTGGGCCTTGAAGGCGGCGGCGACGTCGGACACGTCCGCGTGGAAGGCGAGGCTGGCCCCGAAGTAGGCGGCGGCCGCGGCCGGGGAGGCCGGCGGGACCCGGAGCACGGGGTTGGCGGTGGTGGCGGCTGCGGTCGTGGTGTTCTGCGTCGTCGTCATGGCCAGAAATCTACGGCCGTTGATCATCGCGCGGAAGCAGGTTTCCACGGCGTATCACTTGTTGGACCGGGGAATCCCCTGCTATTCCTGCCCCATGGCGACCTATTCCCCCGACGCAACCGACTGGCGCATCCTGGAGGCCCTCCAGCAGGACGGCCGGGCCAGCTTCGCCGACCTCGCCCGCGCCGTGTCCATGTCCGCGAGCGCCGTGACCGAGCGGGTCCGCCGGCTGGAGGAGACCGGCGTGATCACCGGCTACACCGCGGTGGTGGACCCGGAGAAGCTCGGCAAGTCCATCCTGGCCCTGGTGCGGCTGCGCTATCCGCACGGCAACTACAAGCCCTTCCACGACCTGCTCGAAACGACCGGCGAGATCCTGGAAGCCCATCACGTCACCGGCGACGACTGTTTCGTACTGAAGGTGGCAGCCCGCTCGATGGCCCACCTGGAGGAGATCACCGGACGGATCGCCGGCCTCGGTCCGGTGACCACGAGCATCGTCTACTCCTCGCCGCTGCCCAGGCGTCCGCTCAGTCCGTGAGACCGGCGGCGGCCCGGTGGTCCGGCCGAGCCGTCAGTCCGCGAGACCGGCCGTCAGTCCGTGAGGCCGGCCGTCCGGTGCCGGACCACCGAGCCGCCGCGCTGCTTGACGACCTCCAGCTGGGCCTGCACCCGGCTGCGCAGGTCGGCGACATGGCTGACGATGCCCACGCTGCGGTCGCGTTCCCGCAGCGAGTCGAGTACGTCGAGCACCTCGTCCAGCGCCTGGTCGTCCAGGCTGCCGAAGCCCTCGTCGATGAACAGGGTGTCCAGGCGCATCCCGCCGGCCTCGTCGGTGACCACGTCGGCCAGTCCCAGCGCCAGCGCCAGGGAGGCGAAGAAGGTCTCGCCGCCGGACAGGGTGGCGGTGTCCCGCTCGCTGCCGGTCCAGGCGTCCACCACGTGCAGGCCCAGCCCGGAACGCCCGCGTCCGCCGGCCCGCGCATCGGAGTGCACGAGGGTGTAGCGGCCGCCGGACATGCGCAGCAGCCGGGCCGTGGCGGCCGCCGCGACCTGCTCCAGCCGGGCCGCCAGGACGTACGCCTCCAGGCGCATCCGGCGCTCGTTGTCGGCGGAGGTGCCGGCGGTCAGCCCGGCCAGCCGGGCCACCCGGTCGTACGCCTCGCGCAGCGGGCCCAGCGCCCGCAGTTCCGTTTCGGCCTGCCGGGAGAGCCGGTCCAGTTCGGCGCAGCGCAGCCGGGCCGCGTCGCAGGCCGAGCCGGCGGCCCGCAGGCGGGCTGCGGCCCGGTCGGCGGCGGCCTCGGCGCGGACCGGTTCGGCGGCGGGCAGGGCGGCCGCGGCCGCCGTGCCGGCCTCGGCGAACCGGTCCGCCAGCAGTGCCTCCTCGGCCTGCCAGCCGTCCAGCCGGCGTTGCAGCGCGGCGCGTTCGTATTCGGGCAGCACGGCTTCGGCGGCCTGCCCGGTGGTGTCGAAACCGGCCTTGAAGGCGGCGTCGGCCAGCTGGCCGTCGGCTTCCTTCAGGCGCTGGGCGGCCGCTTCGGCCCGGCGCAGCGCCTCCGCGGCCCCGGCCACCAGCCGGACCCGGGTCTCCAGGATCCGGGCCCGCTCGGCGACCGTGCCCGAGTCCCCCCGGACCAGGCGCAGTTCGGCCTCCAGGGCGGCCTGTTCCCGGTCGAGGGCCTCCCGCCGGGAAGCGCGGGCGGCGGCGAGGCGTTCGGCCCGCTGCCGGTTCTCGCTGCGGGCCGCGTGCTCGCGCTCGGCGGCGGCCAGGGCCTCGCGGGCGGCGTGCAGTCCGGCCGCGGCGGTGTGCGCGGCCGCATGCCGGGCCGTCAGGTCTTGTGTACGGGCCAGCAGTTCGGCGGTGGCGGTGTCCCCGGCGGCCGCCGCGGCCTCGGTTCCGGCCTGGCGTACGGCGGCCAGCCGGCGTTCGCCCCCGGCGCGCCGCTCTTCGGCCCGCTCGTAGCGGGCGTGGGCGGCGTCCTCCGCGGCCCGGTCCACATGGCCGGGTGCCGGCCGCGCCGGAGCCGGGTGTTCCGCCGAGCCGCACACGCTGCAGGGCTCGCCGGACACCAGCGCGCCGGCCAGTTCGGCGGCGATGCCGCGCAGCCGGGCCTCCTTGAGCTCCAGCCAGCGTTCCTTCGCCGTCCCGGACTCCTCCCGGGCGGCGAGCAGGTCGGCGGCGGCCGTGTCGGCCTCGGCGGCGAGGGCGTCCCGGCGGCGGGCCGCGTCCAGCCGGAGCCGGGCGGGCTCCAGCGCCCCGGCGAGCTGTTCGGCGAGGGTGGCGGCCTGCTGGGCGGTGTCGACCCGGTCCCGCAGGGCGGTGCGGGTGGTCTCCCAGCGGGCCAGCCAGCCGGCGTCCTCCTGGAGCAGTTCCTCGGCGGAGCGGGCTTCCCGGTCCAGGGCGGCGCGCTCGCGGCCGATGTCGGCGCTGCGCTGTTCGGCGCGGTGGGCGGCGCCGAGCGCGCCGAGGTCCTCGCGGAGCCGCTGTTCCAGGGTGCCGAGCTGTTCGGTGCCGGCCTCGGCGAGGCCGGCGGGCAGCTGCGCGCGGGCGTCGGCCTCGGCGCGGGCGGCCGCGCCGTGGGCGGCCGCCGCGGTATCGCGCAGCTCCAGGGCGGGGCGGACCAGGGCGGCCCGGCGGGCCCGGTCCAGCTGCTCCCGTACCCGGTCGCGTTCGGGCGCGGCGGCGGCCAGCTCCCGGGCCCGCTGTTCGGTCTCGGCGTGCCGGCGCTGCAGCCGGTCGAGTTCGCGGGCGTCCTCGGCGGCCCGGCGGGCGGCGTGGTGCCGGCTCTCGGCGGCGGCCAGCGCGCACTCGGCCACGGTCAGCCGCTCCCGGGCCCCGCTGCGGGCGACGGCCGCCCAGGCCCGCACCGCCTCGGCCAGGCCGGGGTCGCCGGGGGCGAGGGCGGGCAGCGGCCACTCGCGCAGCTCGGCGGTGTCGCCGGCGGCCTGGGCCAGCCGCTGGGCGGTGGCCAGCACCTTCTCGTCGCCGGCCCGCACTTTGGCCTCGGCGGCCCGGCGGCGGTCGGCGAGCAGGGTCTCCACGGCGGCGAACCGGCGGGTGTCGAAGAGCCGGCCGAGCAGCCGGCCGCGGGCTTCGGCGTCGGCGCGCAGGAAGCGGGCGAACTCGCCCTGCGGCAGCAGGACCACCTGGCAGAACTGCTCCCGGCTCATGCCGAGGAGCTGTTCGATCTCCTCGCCGATCTCCTGGTGGGAGCGGGACAGGGCCTGCCAGCCGGGTTCGCCCGTGTGGTCGACGGTGTGCTCGCGCAGCCGGCTCTGGGCCTTGTCGCGGGTGGTTCCGGTGCCGCGCTTCTTGGGGCGGTCCTGTTCGGGGCGCCGGGTGATCTCCAGCCGGCGGCCGCCCGCGGTGAGCTCCAGGGTGACCTCGGTGGGGGTGCCGGGGTCGGCGTGGTCGCTGCGCAGCCGGGTGCCGGGGGCCTGGCGGGGGCCGGGAACGGATCCGTACAGGGCGTAGCAGACGGCGTCGAGGACGGAGGTCTTGCCGGCTCCGGTGGGGCCGTGGAGCAGGAAGATGCCGGCGCCGGAGAGGGCGTCGAAGTCGATCTCCTGCCGGTCGGCGAACGGCCCGAAGGCGGTGACCTGGAGCCGGTGCAGCCTCATCGGGCGGTCTCCTGGGTCGCGGTGTCGGCGCGGACCGTGTCGAAGGCCTCGCGCAGCACGCTGCGCTCGGCCTCGTCGGGCAGGCCGCCGCCGCGGACGTGGGCGACGAAGTCCTCGGCGATCTGCTGGTCGCTGCGGCCCTTGAGGCGCCGGGCGTAGGAGGCGGTGCCGTCCTCCTCGTCCCGGCCTTCGGGGTCGAAGGCCAGGCTGAGGGTGTGCGGGAACCGGGCGGCGATGCGGGCCATCGGGTCCTCGGGGCGGACGGGATCGGTGAGGGTGGCTTCCACCCAGGCGTCCTCGTGCGGGTCGAGGGCGGGGTCCTCGAGCAGTGCGTCGAGGCGGCCGCGGATCCGGGCCAGCGGCCGGGGCACGGGGGTGTCGACGCGTTCGGCGGTGATTTCTCCGGCGGGCCCGAGGTCGATCAGCCACATGGATTTGCGGTGGCCGGCCTCGGAGAAGGAGTAGGCGAGCGGGGAGCCCGAGTAGCGGACCCGTTCGCTGATGGTCTGGCAGCCGTGCAGGTGCCCGAGGGCGGCGTAGTCCACCCCGTCGAAGACCGCGGCGGGCACGGCCTCGACCCCGCCGACGGTGATGTCGCGTTCGCTGTCGCTGGGCTGCCCGCCGGTGACGAAGGCGTGCGCGAGGACCACGGAGCGGGTGCCGGGGGTCCGGCCGGCGAGGTCGGCACGGACCCGGTCCATGGCGGCGCCGAGCACTGCTTCGTGGCTGACCTTCGCGGCCGGGAACTCGTCCTTGACCAGGGCGGGCTCCAGGTACGGCAGCCCGTACAGGGCGACGTCCCCGTGTACGTCGGCCAGCACGACGGGGTCGGCGCAGCCGGCCGGGTCGGTGCGCAGGTGGATGCCGGCCCGGCCGATGAGCCCGGCGCCGACCCCCAGCCGGCGGGCTGAGTCGTGGTTGCCGGAGATCATCACGGTGGGCACGCCGAGGGCGGCGAGGCGGTGAAGGGCCCGGTCGTAGAGGTCGACGGCGGGCAGCGGGGGCACGGCGCGGTCGTAGATGTCGCCGGCGACGAGTACGGCGTCGACGGCCTGCTCGCGCACCGTCTCGATCAGGTGGTCGATGAAGGTGGCCTGGGCGTCGAGCAGGCCGACCCGGTGGAAGGACCTGCCGAGGTGCCAGTCGGAGGTGTGCAGGAACCTCACGCCGCGGCCCCGCCGCGCATTCCGATCCCCGCCCCGACCTGCATGTTTTCCGCTCCTTGAGCTCCCGGACCCCGCGCGACCCGGGCTGGGTGCGGCTGACGGCACCCATCACAGTAACGCGCGCGGGTCGGCGGGGCGGCGGGCCTGGCTCAGATGGTGAACGGCCTCTGGTCGAGGAAGGTCGGCCGGCCGGTGGTGTAGAGGTTGGGGCTCTGGATGGCGGGCATCCGCTTCTGGATGTCGCGGTGGAAGGTGCGGTGGTCGCCCTCGAAGGCGCCCTTGCGCCACACCTTGAGCAGCTGCTCGGTGAACAGGCCGTTGATCTGGCCGTCGGAGGCGAGCTGGTTGTCCTGGCAGGCGCCGATGAGGACGGCGTTCTGGGCGGGCCCGTCGCGCTCGCCGTCCTTCAGCTCGCGCTGGAGCTCGGTGAAGAAGGAGCGGTCCCGGGCCGCGATCTCCTGCTGCTTCAACAGCGGCATCAGCCGGGAGGTGGCCTCGATCTGCTCCGGGTCGCGGGTCTGGAAGCGGGCCTCCATGGCGTCGGGGGTGAGCATCTCCCGGATCGACTCGATGGAGCTGCCGCTGTGGCAGCAGTCCAGCAGCACGAAGATCCGTACGTCCTGCTCGAACCGCTGGAGCTCGCGGTACAACTCGTCGTCGAGGAACTGACGGTCGTAGAAGACCAGCGTCTCGTCCAGCCGGTCGGCCTCGTCGTCCGAGCCGGCCAGGTTGTCGATCTGGCCGCCGTGGCCCGAGTAGGTGAAGAGCAGCATGTCCCCGGTGCGGAGCCGGCCGGCCGCCTCGCGCAGGGCGGCGGTGATGTTGTCCACGGTGCCGTCGGGGGTGAGGATCACCGTGTCCTCGAACCCGCGGGCACGAGCGACCTCCGCCATGTCGCGGGCGTCGTTCTCACAGGCCAGGAGCTTGCCGTCCCAGCCGTCGTATTTGTCGGGGTCGACCTCGTTCAGGCCGACGTGGATGGACAGACCAGTGGGCACGATGACTCCTCGGGCGGGAGGGGAGGGTGGGTCGAGAGCATGGTTTCCGTGCTCGCCGCCGTCCGAATCAGGGGTGGCCGCTGTTCGGGTGGCCGGTCGCGTCGCGCCGTGAATGCCCCGCCATGCGCGGTATTTCCATCATATGAATGCAATCGAGACGCCTCCGGAAGCCCGCGCGGACTCGCTCGCCGACCGCACCGGCTATGACGAGGCCTTCCTGGGGCCCGTGGTCCCGCTCCCACTGCCCGCCTCCGACGGCATCGAGACGGAGATCCTCCCCTACACCCACTTCACCGTGGTGCTGCGCCCGGACCGCCGGCTGGCCGCCTCCACCGCCGTCTGCATCGACGGCAGCCGGCTGCTGGAGGACGTGCCCCGCGACGACGTCTGGGAGTTCGACCCGCGGGTTCCGGAGTCCCAGCAGGCCGGAAACGACATCTACCGCAACAACAGCCTGGACCGCGGCCACCTGGTACGGCGCCTCGACCCGGTCTGGGGCACAGCCCCCGAGGCGCACCGCGCCAACACCGACACCTTCCGGTACACCAACGCGGCCCCGCAGGCCGACGTGTTCAACCAGGGCAAACAGCTGTGGCAGGGACTGGAGAACCATCTCCTCGACCACGCCGCCCAGTTCGACCGCAAGCTGTCGGTGATGACCGGCCCGGTGCTCCAGGACTCCGACCCGCCCTACCGGGGCATCCAGGTCCCGCTGCGGTTCTGGAAGGTGGCCGCGTTCCTCCACGCCGGCGCACTCGCCTCCACCGGCTACATCCTCGACCAGAGCCCCGACCTCAGCCGGGACTACGAGCGGGCCATGGCCGGGGCCAAGCCCGGGGACCCGCCGCCGCTGGGCCCGTTCCGCACCTTCCAGGTGCCGGTCACGGACATCGCCGAACTCACCGGACTCGACTTCGGCCCCCTGCCGGCGGCCGACCTGATGCCGGTCACCCGGGCGCCCGCGGAGCGTTGGAAGCGGCTGGAGTCGTTCGACGACCTGGTCCTGGCGGACTGAGCGGGGAGCGGTCCGCGCGGCGTTCGGCCGCGTTGCAGCGGAGGTGGGCGAGTGAAACCATGACAGGTATCAGGCAGTCCGTCTCGCCGCTCCGCTGCTGCGGATGTGCAGGTGTGCTATGCCGCTCACCAATACCCAATGGGACCTCGTCAGAGAATGGGCCCGCGACCACCTTTTCACGCTCGGCCCTCCGCCCCAGCTAATTCTCCTGCAATTCGGATTCCCCAAGGAATTTGTCGGGGACATCCCTTTCGGTGAAGTCGGGTCGGCGAGCCAAAGGGCGGCCGCTCTGGTCGGGGCCGCGCGGAACGACGGGATGGACATCCAGCTCCTCGTGCTGGACACGCTCGGCCAGCTCGACTCGCTCACCTCCCTCCCCGCAGCCGAGCTGCTCGACACGCTGAGGGGGGAGCTGGCCGACGCCAACCGGCTGCGCGTCTCACCGCTGGACCCCTATCTCGCCGGAGTACTGAAGAACGGCGCCGAGGTTTTCATCGACCGGGTGGACCTGAGGAAAAGGATCCGGGAATTCGTCGAGGACCCCGAAAAGACCGTTCTGCTGGTGGACGGAGAGCCGGGCAGCGGCCGTTCCTACACGTACAGCTTCATTCGCCATCTCAGTGCACACTGCGGATTCCGGCCGGTGCGGGTGACGCTCGACCAGGCCTCGACGGCCGAGCAGGTGGTGCAGCGGCTCGCCGATTTCGTCATCGATCCGCGCACCCACATCTCACCGTTGAATCCAACACGGTTGAACGATCCACTGCCCTCGATCGGTGCGGCGGTGCACCGCATCGTCAGAGAGGCCACCGCCGCCCCCGAGCAGTTCTGGCTCGTCCTCGACGAATGCGACAAGCTCGACGTGAATTCCGATGCCTGGGACTGCATCGGCAAGCTCGCCCTGGCGATCTACGAACACGCCCCCGTCCACCGGGCGGCGGCGCCGCGTCTGGTGCTGCTCGGCTATTCGGCGACGATGCGGCAGCTCCCGTACGAGATACGCAAGAACGAGGTCCGGGACACCGCCCGGATCACCGGGGCCGACGACCTCCAGATGTTCTTCCGGCAGTTCTTCGCCGAAGCCGCCGCAACCGCCGGCCCTGACGACCCCGCCGCGGCCGCACCGGTCGACGAACACCGCATCGCCACTCTCGTGGAGACGGTGGTCCCGGCCGTACTGCAAGCCGCCGAAGCCCCCGGCGAGGACAGCTACATGCGCAAGGTATGCACGGCCGCCGAGGAGGCCGTCCGCCTCTACCAGTCCCTCGGCCCCCGCGACGACTTCGGGCCCCGACTGCGCGAGCGGGTGTGCGCCGCGGTCACCGCCCCGGCTCCGGCCGCGGTGGCCGACCTGCGGAAGGCCTACCGCGAGGCCGCCTGCCTGCTGACCCGCTTCGACCCCGACCGGCTTCGGCTGCCCGGCGAGCAGCGGCCGACCGGGAAGGCCGCCCTGGAACTGGTGGACGACAGCCGGGCCGTGGGCACCCCGGCCGTGGACACACCGGACGGGGTCACCGTGATCACCACCTCCTGGGTCCTCAAACCGGAGATCCGCGACAGCACCCTGCGCGGCCTCGCCGGCCCCGAGCAGGCCCGGCTCGCGCTGCTCGCCAACATGGACCACGTCCCGCCCGGCCCGGGCCCCGAACGCATCGCCCTCGGCTTCCTGAGCGGCACTCCCCCGGACCTGTCGCGGCAGACCCCCGACGAACTGCCGCACACCCTGGAGGCCATGCTGTGGCTGGCCCTGATCCCGGGCATCTCCGGCATCCCGGACCCGGCGGCCGTCCAGCACCGACTGGAACACGCCCGCCTGCTCCAGCCCCTGGAACGCCTGGTGGAGGACTCCTTCCAGGGACGCGCCCGGGAGCTCGCCGAACTGCGCACGTACATCGGGCTTCCGCCCGAGTCCCTGCACGGCCGACTGCGGGAGGTCCGGCAGGACCTGGCCCGGGCCGTCGGCGGCGGACCCGAGCCCCCGGTCGTGGTCCACGGCCCCGCCGGCATCGGCAAGAGCAGCCTGCTCGCCAAGTTCCTGCTGGACAGCCTGCGCGATGTCCCGTCCGGATTCCCCTTCGCGTACGTGGACTTCGAACGGCCCACCCTCTCGGTGCACGAACCGGCCACCCTGATCGCCGAGATGGCCCGCCAGCTCGGCATCCAGTACCCGGACCGGCGGACGGCCTTCGACGACCTGGCCCGCACCTGCGAGGAGACCGCCGGGATCCACCGGGCCGAACGGCGCACCGTCGACGAGCTCTTCGGGCTGTCCACCACCCGGGCCACCCTGGGACGGGTGTCCTACTCCGGAGTGCACGCCGAGATCGCCGCCCGCGAGGCCGGCCTGGCCCGCCATCTGGGAGAGCTGGTGGTGGAGGCGGTGGGCATCCCGCCCAGGGAGCCGCAGCCGCCCTTCGTGATCGTGATCGACTCCTTCGAGGAGGCCCAGTACCGGGGTTCGCCCCTGCTCGGCCGGCTGTGGGCCGTCTGGTCCGCGCTCCAGGAGGCCCACCCCCGGCTGCGGGTCATCGTCTCCGGGCGGCTGCTGGTCGAACATCCGGCGCGGGTGGTGGAGCCCCGGACCATCGAGCTCGGCGAGCTCGACCCGGAGGCCTCGGTGGCCCTGCTGCTGACCTGCGGGGTGACCGACGGACGGCTGGCCGCGGAGCTCGCCGCCCGGGTGGGCGGACACCCGCTCAGTCTGAAGCTGGCCGCGCGGGCCGCCGTACAGGAGGACGACGGGACCGGCGCCCTCAGCGAGCTGATCGAGAGCCTGCCCGCGCGCCGCCGGCAGTTCTTCCGCAAGGTCGACCAGCTGCTCGTCCAAGGCACCCTGTACGAGCGGATCCTCCAGCACATCGCGGACGACCGGGTCCGCATCCTGGCCCAGGCGGGCCTGGCGCTGCGCACCATCACCCCCGAGCTGGTCCGGGAAGTGCTCGCCGAGCCCTGCGGGCTGCGGGTGGAATCCGAGGAGGAGGCCGAGCGGCTGTTCGGCCCGCTGTCCCGGCTCGACCTCCTGGAGCCCGCCGGGCCGGGCGCCGTACGCCACCGCGCCGACCTTCGGGCGATCATGCTGCGGCCGGCCGATCGGGCCCGGGCGGATCTGATGCGTACGGTCGGTCGGCGCGCGGTGGCCTACTACGCGGCCCGCGAGGGACCGGAGGCGCGGGCCGAGGAGATCTACCACCGGCTGCGGCTGAACGAGAACCCGCGCACGGTGGAAGAGCGCTGGACGCCCGGCGTGGAGCGGTTCCTGGCCGGGGCCGGCCAGGACATGGCCGGCCGGTCCGCCGCCTATCTGGCCGGGCACCTGGGCGGCCACACCCCGGACGAGGTGATGGCGGAGGCCGATCAGGAGGACTGGGAGCGGATCGCCGCCCGCGAGGTCGAGGACCTGCTGGCGCAGGAGTACACGGACGCGGCCGCGGCCCGGCTCGCGGAACGCCGGCCGTGGACCCCCGGCAGCCCGCTGCACCCCCTGTGGGTGGAGACCCTGGACCGGCAGGGCCGGCGTACGGAGGCCAGGGCGGCCGCCGACGCGGCCGTGGACCGGGCCGAGCAGGCGGGTCTCCCCGGGCTCCGGTTGGAACTGCTGCTGCTGTCGGCGCGGCTGGCGGAGGCGGACGGCGATCTCGGCGAGGCCTCCGAAGACCTGGCGGAGGCCGAGGAGATCGCCACCGGTCTCGGCCGGAACTTCGAGGCGGTGGGTGCCCTGCTCGCCCGGGCCCGGCTGGGTGCCGGGACGGGGCGGGCCGACCCGGAGGCCGGCAGCCGGCTCGCCGACCGGCTGCGCCGGCTGCCCGACGAGGAACTCCTCCGGCAGCCCGCGCTGGTGCGGGCCGCGGCGGCCGAGGTGTCGCACGACCACCCGAAGGTCCTGGAACACACCCTGGAAGTGGTGGGCCTGCCGGAGGCCGAGGAGGGAGCACTGGCCACCCTGGGCAAGGCGATCGGGCGGGTGGAGGCCGACCGGCCCGACCTGCGCGCCGCACTGGGCAGGCTGCTGGAGAACGCGCTCGGCCCGCCGGACCGGGCCGCCACGGACGGGGGCGCACCCACCGGCGTGACGGGCATCCTGCGGGAGGCACAGCGCAGGGGCACCCTGAACCGGCTCGCCCGGCGGCTGCTGAGGCTGGACGAGCAGAGCCCGGAACTCGTCTCGGGAGTGGCGGCGGCGATGGGCGCGGGCGCCCGCACCGACCTGCCCGCCTACGTACCGGGCGTGGCGGACACGGCGGGCACAGCGGACGCACCGGGCGCACCGGGCACAGCGGGCGCACCGGCCCGCCCACCCGCGCCGGCAAATCCGATCGATCCGGCGAGTCCGGCCGATCCGGCGGGCACCACCGGGGGCACGGCGGAAGGAAACGGCCACCGAGCGGCCTGAGCGACCATGAGCGACCCGTATCTCCCGCAGGACGACATCGCGCAGCTGAAGGACACCGCGGTGGAGCAGGGGCTGGCCGATCCGATGCTGCGGAGCCTGCTCTTCGCCGGCATCCTGCCCAAGTACAGGGGTTCGTTGCCGATGCTCCCGTTCCCCGGCCCGCAGGTCCAGTCGGACCTGAACCACATGAACCAGGTGGAGCGGCTGATCGACGGCACCGTTCCGCTGGCGATCTGGCTGAAGAACGCCGTCGGCCAGCTCACCGACGCCGCCGCCCGGGACCTCTTCATGTCCGCACTGGACCGGGTCTCGCGCGACGAGGCCGGCGAGCCCGACGTGGCACCGGACCTCCCCACCGGGGAGACCAAGGAGGAGGTCGTCGCCCAGGACGACACGGTGCCGGTCGAGTTCCTCGGCGGCGGTGCGCTGGCCGGCTCCTCGGTCGCCCGGATCAAGGTGTTGCCGTACCAGTCCGGCGCCCTGCTCCAGCCGATCGCGCTGCCGCACAACGGCACGGGCTGGCTGATCGCGCCCGGCCTGCTGGTCACCAACCACCATGTGATCCACGCGCGCAAGCGGACGGCCGGCGAACGCCCGGTGGTGGACCCCGCGGACTTCCGGCTCCAGGCCCTGGGGTCCCGCTCCCGGTTCGACTACGTGGCCGAGGACGACGGGGACACCGAGGAGATCCCGGCCGGTGACCTCCTGGCCTGGGACGAGGAACTCGACTACGCGGTGCTGCGGCTGGCTCCCGCCCCGCCCCGGCCCTTCCTGCGGGTCGCCACCGAACCCCTGGCCGTGGACAAGGACTCCCCGGTCGCGGTCAACATCATCCAGCACCCCGGCGGGGAGCCGCAGCGGGTCGCGCTGCGCAACAACATCGTCTTCGAGGCGGACGAGCGCGACATCCGCTACTTCACCGACACCCGCGGCGGCTCCTCCGGCTCCCCCGTGCTGACCGACGACTGGACGGTGGTGGCCCTGCACCGCGGAACCCGCCGCGTCTCGGACGTCAGCTTCCAGGGCAAGAGCACGGCCTTTGTGAACGTGGGCACCCAGCTGAGCGCCCTCATGCAGCACCTGCGGGAGCACAGCCCGGAGGTCCACGCCGAGATCACGGCGGCCCAGTCCGCCCGACCGGGGCCGTCCGCCTGAACCGGGCCCCGGCAACCCAGGAGGTGTGAAATGCGCGGTGGTTCACCGGTGGCGACCGGCCCCGAGAAGGTCTTCGACGAGGACCTGCTGGAGGTCGCCGCACGCGTACGCAAGGGTCTGGACGAGGAGATCTCCGAGTCCGACGTGGCCGATGAAGACGTCCCGCCCGAGGAGGTGAGCGCCGCGCAGATCGAGCGGGCCGCCCACGAGGAGCGGGCCAGGGTGCTTCAGGCGGGGGTGCGCGGGCTGGAGAAACTGGCCGCGGGCCGCCGCGACGACGTCGACGACGACGAGTACTTCGGGGTGGAGGCGATCGTCCTGCTCGAGGGCAGGCCGGCGATCCTCGTGCAGGGCCAGGACTTCGCCGCGCAGGCCGGCGACTGGGCCGTGCTGGAGGGGCAGCGGGCCGGGATCCGCGAGTCCATCGCCCGGGTCGGCCGGGTGGAGGTCTCCGGCCACCTGGACCTGGACTGGCTGGGCACCGGATTCCTGGTGTCGCCCGACGTCGTGATGACCAACCGGCACGTGGCCGCCGAGTTCACCCGCTCCGACGGCGGGGGCGGCTTCACCTTCCGCCCGGGCATGGGCGCGCGCATCGACACGAGGGAGGAGCTGGGCGCCCCGGCGTCCGACGGCTCCTTCGAGTTCAACGTCACCGAAGTGGTGGGGATCCACAGCGAGGTCGACATGGCGCTGCTGCGGGTGGCCCCGGCCGCGGGTGGCGGCGGAACGCTGCCCACCCCGCTGCCGGTGGCCGCGGACGCACCGGCGGACCTGGCCGGCCGGCCCGTGTACGTGGTGGGGTACCCGGCGGCGGACGGCCGGCGCAACGAACCCGAGGCGATGAGCCGGATCTTCATGGACGTCTACAACGTGAAGCGGCTGCAGCCGGGCACGGCGACGGCCCTGCTCACGGACGGGTTCACGATGACGCACGACTGCTCCACGCTGGGCGGCAACAGCGGCTCCCCGGTCTTCGACCTCGCCGATCACCGGGTGCTGGGGCTCCACTTCGGCGGCCGGTTCCGGTCCGGCAACTTCGCCGTGCCGCTGTTCGCGCTGACCGAGGACCCGCTGCTGGCCCGGACGGAGGTCAACTGGGTCTGACCGGCCCGGCTGTTACGGGACCATGGCTGCCGTACGAAGGTTCCGTGGCCGAACTCCGTTGGCTGCTTGGGGTCCTTGTCCGCCGGGCGGGGCGCTGACTAGCTTCGCCGCATGTCGTTCATCACACATTCCCGGAGCCGGCGTCCCGGCCTGATCGCGCTGGGTTCCGCGGCGCTGCTGGCGCTGACCGCCGCGGTGCCCTCGGCCGCCGCCTCCACCGGTCCGGAAGCTGTCGGCACCCGAGGCTCGGTCGTGCTCGACTGGTACGACACCACCGCGCGGACGGTGGCCGCCACCTCCGCGCCGACCCAGATCACCAACAGCCGGACATGGGCCATCAGTTGGCTCGCCGCCGCCCGCGCCACCCGTGAGGCCCCGGACGGCCGCTCCCGGGCCGCCTTCCAGGACGCGGCGGTGGCGTCCGCCGTGCACGACGCGCTGGTCGCCCTCGCGCCCTCGCGCAAGGCCGAGCTGGACGCCGCGCTGACCACCAGCCTGGCCCGGGTCCCGGACGGCCCGGCCGAGGACCGCGGGGTGGCTGCGGGCGCCCGGCAGGCCCGGACGGTGCTGGCCGCGCGCTCCGGCGACGGCCTCGACCCGGCCTCGGTGAACGCCCCGTTCACGGTGCCGGCGGCCGCACCCGGTGTGTGGCAGCCGACGCCCGACGACCATGCGCCGGCCGTCCAGTACGGCAACCGGATCGCCCGGCCCTTCCTGCTGGACTCCCCCGCCCAGTACCGGCTGGGCCCGCCGCCCGCGCTGGACTCCCGGCGGTACCGGGCCGACCTGGCGGAGGTACGGGCGTACGGCTCGGCGGACAGCACCGTCCGCACGGCCCGCCAGACGGAGACGGCGACCTTCTGGTACGGCTCCTCGCTGACCCTCTACACCGAGCCGCTGCGGGTGGCCGTCGCCCGGCACGGTGTTTCGGCCGGGCAGCGGGCCGAACTGCTGGCGCTGTTCCACACCGCGCTCGTCGACACCCAGATAGCGACCTCCGACAGCAAGTACACGCATCTGCGGTGGCGGCCGGTGACGGCGATCCGGACCGGCTCACTCGGCACCGATCCCAGCTGGCGTCCGCTGCACCGGACCCCGGCGCACCCCGACTATCCCAGCGGTCACACCACCTACGCCGGCGCCGCCCAGGCCGTCCTGGACGCGCTGACCGGTCCGCGGACCGCGCCGTTCACCTTCACCAGCGCCACTGCGCCCGGCGTGGAGCGCACGTACAGCAGTTGGGGCGCGCTCACCCGGGACAACGTGGACGCCCGGGTCTGGTCCGGGATCCACAGCCGGACCGCCGACGAGGCGGGTGTCCGGTTGGGGCGGGCGGTCGGGCAGCACGCGCTGCGCAACGCCGACCGGCTGTTCGGCGAGCTCCGGGGCTAGCCCTTCAGCGGCGACGAGGGGCGCCGGGCCTCAGCCCTCGCCGTACGCCTCGCCGCCGAGCTCGAATGCGGCGGTGCCGGCCGTGGTGTCGGCCAGCCAGGCCCGGAAGGCGTCGATGTCCGACTCGGGGAGGCCGATCTCGATGGAGACGGCCTCCCCGTAGCGCACGTCGAGCACCGTGCGGCCGGTGGAGCGCAGGTCGTTCTGGGTCTTCCCGGCCCGCTGGTGGTCCACGGTGACGGTGGCCAGCCGGTAGCGGTGCCGGGTGACGGTGCCGAGCGCGTCCAGGGCCTCGCCGACCACCCCGCCGTAGGCGCGGATCAGTCCGCCGGCGCCCAGTTTGACCCCGCCGTAGTAGCGGGTCACCACGGCCACCGCGTAGCGGATGTCGCGCCGGGTGAGCATCTGCAGCATCGGCACCCCGGCGGTGCCGCCCGGCTCTCCGTCGTCGCTCGCCTTCTGCACCGAGGCGTCCGCGCCGATCACGTAGGCGTAGCAGTTGTGCGTGGCGGTGGGGTGCTCCCGGCGGATGCGGGCGACGAAGTCCTGCGCCTCCTGCTCGGTCCCGGCGGGGGCGAGTGCGCAGATGAACCGGGAGCGGTTGATCTCGGACTCGTGCACGCCCTCCCGGGCGACCGTCACGTACTGGTCTGCCTTCACGTCTCCACCCTAAGCGGAACCGCGGTGGGGAATCGGACGGGCTTCCGGGCCGTTGATCCCCAGTGCGGGCCGGCAGCGGGCCGGCCCCGCGAGCAGCAGGAGGCGGCGCACGTGTACGGCGATCCGGCAACCATCCGCACCATCCTCACCGAACTCGGCGACACCTGGGCCGTCGTGGGCCTGTCCAACAACGAGGACCGTGCGGCGTACGGCGTGGCCAAGGTCCTCCAGCGGTTCGGCAAGCGCGTGATCCCCGTCCACCCGAAGGCCGAGACGGTCCACGGCGAGCAGGGCTACCCGTCGCTGGAGGCGATCCCGTTCGCGGTGGACGTGGTCGACGTGTTCGTGAACAGCACGCTGGCCGGCCCGGTCGCCGACCAGGCCGCGGCGGCGGGCGCGAAGGCCGTCTGGTTCCAGCTCGGCGTGGTCGACGAGGCGGCGTACGAGCGGACCCGCGCGGCCGGGCTGCACATGGTGATGGACCGCTGCCCCGCCATCGAAATCCCCGCCCTGGTCTGAGCGGCGGCCGGCGGCCGGGGGCCGGCGGGCCGGAGCGGCAGGGTGCCGGCGGGCCGGAGCGGCAGGGTGCCGGCGGGTCAGCCGGCGTCCGCCGTGCGCTCGGCCTCGGCGAGCGCCCGCAGCTGCTCCGGGGTGACCCCGTCCGGGATGGGCACCGGGGCGGGGCTGCGCAGCGGCGGCTGCCAGCCGGTGTCGGGTTCCCAGCGGCGGACGATCCGCGCGGGCGCGCCCGCCACCACCGCGTGGTCGGGCACCTCGCCCCGTACGACGGCTCCGGCGGCCACCACCACGTTGCGGCCGAGACGGGCGCCGGGAAGGATCACCGCGCCGGTGCCGAGCCAGCAGCCGGGGCCGATCTCCACGGGTTCGCTGCGCGGCCACTGGCGGCCGACCGGCTCGTGCGGGTCGTCGTAGCTGTGGTTGGTGGAGGTGATGTACACCCCCGGTCCGCAGAAGGTGTCGTCGCCGATGGAGATGCGGGTGTCGGCGATGACGTGGCTGCCGCGGCCCAGGACCACTCCGTTGCCGAGCACCAGCATCGGTTCCGGGCCGAGGTCGAGGTCGGGCATCATCCCGGCGGTCAGGGTGACCTGCTCGCCGATGATGCAGTGGTCGCCGAGCCGGATCCAGGGCGCGCCGAAGACGGTGCCCTGGGGGAAGGCGAGCCGGGTGCCGGTGCCGATGGCGCCGAAGCGGTGGCCGCCGGGGGTCTGCGCGGTGACCGCGCCGGCCTGCTGCATCCAGCGCCAGCCGGCGTGGACGGCGCGGCTGGCGGCCCGGCGGCGCCAGGCCGCCAGGGATGAGAACGTGTTTCTGTTCTTCGGCACCCGGCCACGGTAGTGCGCCGCGCCCCGGACGTCCGGACCGGGATCCTGTGATCTTCACCCCATCGTCTACGGTGCTGGCAGCGCGGCAACCGGACAGCAGAGGAAGAGAACGAGACATGGCGTACCAGTCGGACCAGGCACTCGTCGCAGGTGTGGGCGGGAAGAGCCCGCAGATCGACGCCAAGGCCTTCACCGCGCCCACCTCCGTGGTCGTCGGCGATGTCACCCTCGCCGCCGGTTCGAGCATCTGGTACTCGGCGGTGCTGCGCGCCGACTGCGGTCCGATCGCGCTCGGCCCGGACAGCAATGTGCAGGACAACTGCACGATCCACGTGGACCCCGGTTTCCCGGTCTCCATCGGCGCGCGCGTGTCGATCGGCCACAACGCGGTGGTGCACGGCTGCACGGTCGAGGACGACTGCCTGATCGGCATGGGCGCCACCGTCCTCAACGGCGCGGTGATCGGCGAGGGCTCCCTGGTCGCGGCCCAGGCCCTGGTCCCGCAGGGCATGGTGGTCCCGCCCGGCTCGCTGGTCGCGGGCGTGCCGGCGAAGGTCAGGCGCGAGCTGACCGAGGAGGAGCGGGAGGGCATCCGTCTGAACGCGGCGATGTACCTGGAGCTGGCCGAGCAGCACCGCGCGGCGGTCTCCCCGACCGCTTGACCCGACCCCGCCGGGCCCGACCGCCGGGCCCCGGGCCCGGGGCGGCCGTGGGCCGCGTCAGGTCCGGTCGGCCCGGGCCAGTGCGGGTTCGGCGGAGCCGACGGCCTCGCGTTCGGCTCCGGCTTGGGCTTCGGCTTGGGCTTCGGCTTCGGCTTCGGCCGCCGCCTTCTTCGCCCGGTTCTTCAGCACCAGCATCGAGGTCGCGCCGATCAGCACCGCCAGCACCAGGCCCAGCCAGGAGAACCGCTTCAGCCAGGCCTCGGCGACGATGCCGACGTAGTAGATGACGGCGGTGGTGCCGCCCGCCCACAGGATGCCGCCGAAGACGTTGGCGATCAGGAACTTCCAGTACGGCATGTGCAGCACGCCCGCCAGCGGACCGGCGAAGATCCGCAGCAGGGCGACGAACCGGCCGAAGAACACGGCCCACATGCCCCACTTCTCGAAGGAGCGTTCCGCCATCGCGATGTGGTGCTCGCCGAAGTGCTTCGGGAACCGCTTCCCCAGCCGCGCCAGCAGCGGCTTGCCGCCGCGGCGTCCGATCGCGTACCCGATCGAGTCCCCGACGATCGCGCCGGTGGTCGCGCAGATGCCCAGCACCAGCGGGTCGATCTCGCCGTGCTGCGAGGCGAGCAGGGCCGAACTCACCAGGATGATCTCGCCCGGCAGCGGGATGCCCAGGCTCTCCAGCCCGATGACCAGTCCCACCAGGATGTAGACACTCACCGCCGGAACGGTCTCCAGCCAGTCCTGGATGTGCACCGGAACGTCCTCCGCATCTGCCCGCGTCGATCTCCCGGCGCGCCCCCTGTGGCGCACCGACCGGGCAGCCTACCGGCTCCGGACCACCGTCTTCGCCCGCAGCAGCAGTTCCCGGGAGGAGCGCCCCACGAACACCTCCCGGCGCCCGCTCCCCAGCACCCACGCGTGCTTGGCGGGGTCCCAGGAGGACAGGGCGCGGCGGTCGATGTCCACGGTGATCCGCTGCGCCTGGCCCGGTGCGAGGCTGAGCCGCCGGTAGCCGGCCAGTGCCCGGACGGCCTGGTCGAGTTTCAGGTCGGGCGAGGGGCCGAGGTACACCTGGGCCACTTCGGTGCCCTTGCGGCGGCCGGTGTTGCGGAGGGTGAACTCCACGCGCAGGCCGCCGTCCTGGGGCCGGACGGCCAGCTGCTCGTACCGCCAGGTGGTGTACGAGAGGCCGTGCCCGAAGGGGAACAGCGGGGTCACGCGTTGCTCGTCGTACCAGCGGTGGCCGACGTGGATGCCCTCGGTGTGCTCCCGGCGCCCGCCCACGCCCGGGTAGCGGAGCGGGTCGCCGGCGACCGGGTGGGCGTGCTCGTCGGCGGGGAAGGTCTGGGTGAGCCGGCCGCCCGGGTCGGCGTGGCCGAAGAGGATGTCGGCGGTGGCACCGGCGCCTTCCTGGCCGGGGTAGTACATCTGGAGTACGGCACCGGTGCGGGCCAGCCAGGGCATGGTGGTGCCGGCGGAGGTGTTGAGCACCACGGTGGTGTGCGGGTTGGCCGCCGTGACCGCCTCGATGAGCTGCGGCTGGCCGCCGGGCAGGCCGAGGGTGGTGCGGTCGGTGCCCTCGGTGGCGTCCTCGTAGGCGAAGAGCACCACGCTGCGGGCCGCCTTGGCGGCCTTCACCGCCTCGGCGAGGTCGGCGGCCCGGGTGGCGCGGGTGGTGTGGCGCAGCCGGAACCGCTGGCCGCGGGTGCCGCCCCGGGCGGTGAGGGCGAGCCGGTGCGGGCCCGCTTTGAGGGCGAGGGTGCGGCGGCGCACGGTGAGGCCGTCGGGGGCGGTGGCGAGCAGGCTTCCGGCGGAGGGGTCGGTGGCGCCGGGCCGGACGGCGAAGAGGTCCTCGCCGTCGAGCCGCACGGCGGGCCGCTGTCCGGAGTAGTGGACCAGCAGGGTCCACTCGTCGTCCTCGGGCAGGGTGAGGGTGCCCTCCCAGCTCCAGGTGCGGCCGGTGTCGACCTGTCGGTCGTCGAGCGCGACGGCCGGGGTGAGCAGCCGGGTGGGCAGGGGCCGGCCGTGGACGTCCTCGCCGAGGGCGTAGCGGACGGTGGCGGTCCGCCCGGCCCGGTGCTTGATGGCGGCCAGCGGTGCGGCGGCCCGGTCGGGGACCACGTGCGCGCTGCCGTCGCCGCCGACGAAGGGGATGGAGCCGGTGGGGCCGATGACGGCGATGGACCGGGCGGCGGCTCCGGTCAGCGGCAGGGTGCCGCCTTCGTTGCGGAGCAGGACGGCGCCGGCGGTGGCGACCCGGCGGGCGATCCGGGCGCCGGCCACCGGGTCCCGCGGGGGCCGCCGGGGTGCGCGACCGTCGAGCAGGCCGAACCGGTCCAGGGTGCCGAGGATCCTGCGGACGGCCTGGTCGACGGCGGGTTCGGAGACCGAGCCGCCGCGGACCGCCTGCCGCAGCGGGGCGCCGAAGTGGGTGCCGCCCGGCAGCTCCATGTCCAGGCCGGCTGTGATGGCGGCGACCGTGCTGCGGGTGGCGTTCCGGTCCGACATCACCCAGCCGTCGAACCCCCAGCGCTGCCGCAGCAGTTCGTCGAGCAGGGCCCGGCTCTCGCAGGCGTGGACGCCGTTGACCTTGTTGTGCGCGCCGGTGACCGCTCCGGCGCCGGCGGCCACGGCGGCTTCGAAGCCGCGCAGTTCGGTCTCGTGCAGGGCCTGTTCGCCGACGATCACGTCGACGGTGTCGCGGCCCTGTTCCTGGTTGGCGAGGGCGAGGTGCCCGACGGCGGCGATGAGGCCCTCGTCCTGGATGCCGCGGACGACCTCGGCGACCAGGTCGGCCGTGAGCCGCGGGTCCTCGGCGAAGGATTCGGCGTTCCGGCCCGCGTACGGGGTGCGGATCAGGTTGGCCGTCGGCGCGAGCAGGACGTCCAGGCCGAGGGCGCGGCCCTCGCGGCCCAGGACCCGCCCGTACTCGCGGGCCAGTTCCGGGTCGAAGGCGGAGGCGAGGAGCACGGGGGCGGGCAGCGCGGTGGCCGGCCGGGCCGCCCGGACCCCGGCGGGCCCGTCGGCGAGCCGGAGCGGCGGGACGCCCAGGCGCGGTACGCCGGGCAGGTAGCCGGCCCGGCCGAGGGAGGCGGGGTCCGGCCTGCCGTGCAGCAGGGCGGTCTTCTCCTCCAGGGTGAGGCGTTCCAGCAGCGCGTCGACGGGAGCGGCCCTCGGCGGTCGGGCCGCGCCGGGTGCGGCGCCGTCCGCCCCGGCCGGCGTACCGGGTCCGGCCCCGGGCGGGGCGGTGCCCGCGCATCCGCCGGCCCCGGCGGTCGCTCCGAGGGCCGCTCCGAGGGCGCCGAACACCCGCAGGGCGGAACGTCTGGACACGGCCTCGCTCATGCAGGCTCCCGGCGGCGCTCCTTCGACGACACGACCCGGCCCACTGTGAGCCACCCGCCGCCCGCCCCGGGCCGGACGCGCGGCCGGGTGCGGGCCGTTCAGCTGTTGGGGCGAAGGGTCCAGACCACGGTCATCTCGCCGGTGACGGCCTCGTCGGAGTCGCGCTGGATGGTGATGGTCACCGGGAACTCGGGGCGGCCGCCCGCGTCGAGCTCGGCGACGACCTCGGCGGCCGGGCGGCCGAGGGTGGCGGTCGCGGTGACCGGGCCCTTGGCGACCTTCTTGTAGCCGATCTGGGCGCTGACGGCCAGCGGGACCGCACGGGCCAGCTGCTCCTGGAAGGCGGCGAGGACGATCGCGCCGCTCGCCGACTCGGCGAGGGTGAACATGGCGCCGGCGTGCGGGCCCTGGATGTGGTTGTGGTAGTCCGGCTGGTCCGGGAGGCGGAAGACGGCGCGCTCCGGCGTGGTCTCCACGCACTCGAGGTTCAGGGTGCGGACCATCGGCACCGTCGCGGCGAGGAGTTCGCCCATGTTCATCTGATCTGCGCTCATGCGATCGGATGTTACCCGTGAGTAGAAGCTCTTGGCCAGACCCTGGGGAGGGGCGGCCGTATCCCCGCCCACCCCCTCCCACTATCGTTATCGGCCATGTGGCCAGGACAGCAGCAGCAGCCCGGGGGCGAGCAGAACCCTCAGGACCCCCACCAGAACCCGTACCAGCAGCAGCAGCCGGGGCAGCCGAACCCGTACCAGCAGCAGTCCGGGTACGGACAGCAGCAGCCGGGCTACGGATACCCGCAGCAGCCGGCCCCGCAGCAGGGCTACCCGCAGCAGCCGCCGGCCCCGCAGCCGTGGGGCCCGCCGCCCGCCCAGCCCCCGCTGCCCCCGCAGGGCGGCGGCTCCGGCTCCTCCGCCTCGACGAAGAGCGTGGCCATCATCGCCGCCTCCGCCGTGGTCGTCGCGGCGGCCGTCACCGGAGCCTTCGTCCTGACCAAGGACGACGACAAGAAGACCGAGGCGGACGGCAAGCCGCAGAACTCCGCCTCCGCCCCGGCCGACCAGCCCGCGAGCTCCGCACCGGCGACCTCCCCCTCGGCCACCGGCAACCCGCGCGCCGGCGGTTCGATCCCGCCGGTCATCCCGGGCTGGAAGGTCGTCATCAACCCTAAGTACGGCGTCGCCTTCGACGTCCCGCCGGAGTGGAAGGTGCTGGGCTCCGGAGTGTCCTCCGGCATCGAGGACGAGTCCCGGACCGACGGCATGCCGGTCATCACCATGTCCGCGCCCGCGTACCTCAAGGAAGAGTGGTGCACGGTCGACGCCGACAAGGACGGCGACACCGAGGAGTGGTCCCTCGCCGCCACCGGCGTGAAGGGCGCCAACGGCGCGAAGGACACGGGCCAGGCCGCGTACGACAACACCGGCAGCTGGGTGTGGGCGGGCTACGCGCAGAAGGAGCCGAAGGGCACCACCAAGGTGACCCAGCCCAAGGAGTACACCACCAAGTCCGGCCTCAAGGGGCACATGGTCACCTCGACCGCCACCGGGGTGAAGAAGCCCCACAAGTGCGCCTCCGACGGCAAGGGCATCGGCTTCGGCTTCAAGACCGCCAACGGGGACTTCGCCAGCTGGGTGATGTACGGCGCGGCGGGCGTCAAGGACGAGTACCAGAACGACATGGCGGAAAAGGTGCTCAGCACGGTCCGGCTCACCGCCGGATAAGCCGCCGGATAATCGGTTTGGCAGAAGGGCTTCGGCCAGACATAGTCCGGGGGTGAGTACTCGCACCGCCCGCGCCGACCACCCCCGGACACCCCGCCGACGCCCGGCGTGGGCAGGTCGCAACTACAGCCTGCTCACCGCCTCCGCCGTCGTCACCAACCTCGGTGCGCACGGCGCGCTCATCGCCGCCGCGTTCGCCGTGCTGGAGGCAGGCGGCTCGGGCGGCGACGTCGGTCTCGTCGCGGCCGCCCGTACGCTCCCCCTCGTCCTGTTCCTGCTCGTCGGCGGGGCCCTCGCGGACCGGCTGCCGCGGCACCGGGTGATGGTCGCGGCCAACGCGCTCAACTTCCTCTCGCAGGGCGCTTTTGCCGCGCTGGTGCTGCTCGGCGAGCCGCAGCTGTGGCAGATGATGGCGCTCACCGCGCTCTGCGGCGTCGGCCAGGCCTTCTTCAACCCGGCCGCCGAAGGCATGCTGCTGGCCACCGTCTCCGGCGAGAACTCCAACCGCGCCTTCGCCCTGTTCCGGATGGCCGTGAACGGGGCGGGCATCGGCGGGGCCGCGCTCGGCGGGGCCATGATCGCCGCGATGGGGCCCGGCTGGGTGCTCGCGGTGGATTCCGCCGCCTTCGCCGTCGCCGGTCTGCTGCGCGCCTTCCTGGACGTCGGCGGCACCCCGGAGCGGGAGCCGGGCGGCGGCCTGCTGTCCGACCTCCGCGAGGGCTGGGTGGAGTTCCGGACCCGGCCCTGGCTGTGGAGCATCGTGCTCCAGTTCTCCGTGGTGGTGGCCGTGGTCGGCGCCGCCGAATCGGTGTACGGGCCGCTGGTCGCCCGGGACCAGCTGGGCGGCCCCGCACCCTGGGGCGTGGCCCTGGCCTGCTTCGGCGTCGGCACCATCGCCGGCGCGGTGCTGATGGTGGCGTGGAAACCGCGCCGCATGCTGCTGGTCGGCACCCTGTGCGTCTTCCCGCTGGCCCTGCCCTCGGCCGGGCTGGCGGTTCCGCTGCCGGTCTGGGCGCTGTGCCTGGTGATGTTCGTCAGCGGCGCCGCGATCGAGGTGTTCGGCGTGAACTGGATGACGACGATGCACCAGGAGATTCCCGAGGACAAGTTCTCCCGGGTCTCCGCCTACGACTGGTTCGGATCGGTGTCGCTGCTGCCGCTGGCGACGGCGGTGGCGGGGCCGGCGGAGTCGGTGTTCGGGCGGACGGAGGCGCTGTGGGGCTGCGCGGCGCTGGTCATCTTGGTCACCGCCCTGACCCTCCTGGTCCCCGACGTCCGCCACCTGACCCGCCGCCCCCCGAAAACCCTCTCCCCGGCCCCGCCCCCGGCCCCGGGCTTGGCCCCGTCCCTGGCCTCGGGCCCGACCCCGGACTTGACCGGTGCCCCGCCGGTCACGACGCCGGCTGCCTCCCCCGCGGCGGTCCGGCCCGGCGCCTGACGGCCGGTGGGCCGAAAGACCTGGGGCTCCGCCCCAGACCCCGCGCCTCAAACGCCGGCGGGGCTGGGTGGGTCCGCCCGGCGGAATCCGAAAGCGGGCCTTCGCGCCCGGCAACTCCAGCCCCGCCGGCGATTGAGGCGCGGAGGTCCGGAGGCAGCGCCCCCGCAACGGCGCCGCACCGCACCACCGGCAGAGCCCCATCCAGCCCCGCCGGCGATTGAGGCGCGGAGGTCCCGGGGCCGGCGTACGGGAGCGGTGTCGCGGCCCGGCAAGGCTGGCGCACGGGCACGGGCAGCGGGTTGCGGCCGGTGGGGTCAGCCGAGGGTGAAGGTGTTCGGGGGTGGCTGGGGCGAGGGGGAGGCATGGCCGTCGGGGACCGGGGTGGCCGAGCCGATCAGCCGGGCCAAGCCCGCCCCCGCCTCCACCCGCGCCGGAAACACATCCCCCGCACACCGCCGCGCCAGCACCCCCACCGGCACCTCCCCATCCGACGCCACCAGCACCGCGTTCCCGAACCGCCGCCCCCTCAGCACCGACGGCTCCGCGATCAGCGCCAGCTCCGCGAACACCGCCCGGAAGTTCGCCAGCTGGGCGCGGAGGAACCCGAACGGCGCCCCGTCCGCCAGATTGGCCGCGTACAGCCCGCCCGGCCGCAGCACCCGCGCCGCCTCCCGCGCGTACTCGACGGAGGTCAGCTGCGCCGGCACCCGCGAGCCGCCGAAGACATCGGCGACCAGCACGTCCGCGCTCGCCGCGGGCGCCTGCTCCAGCCAGGCCCGGGCGTCGGCCGCGTGCAGGGTCACCCCCGCGTCCGCGGGCAGCGGCAGGTGCTCGGCGACCAGGTCCAGGAGTTCCGCGTCGAAGTCCACCACCTGCTGCCGCGACCCCGGCCGGGTCGCCGCCGCATAGCGCGGCAGGGTCAGCGCGCCACCGCCCAGGTGCACCAGGTCCAGCGGTGCGCCCGGTTCCGCCGCGCAGTCCAGGACGTGGGCGAGCCGGCGTGCGTACTCGAACTCCAGGTGCTCCGGATCGTCGAGGTCCACGTACGACTGCGGGGCCCCGTCGACGGTCAGAAGCCACGCCCGGTCCCGGTCGACGTCCGGCATCAGCTTCGCGGTGCCCTGGCCCACCTCCCGGATCACCGGGATCTGCTCGTCGGTCTGCTCGTCGCTCACCCCACCATTGTCAGGCAGCCCAGACCCGCGCCACCTCGTCCGCGTGCGCGGCCGCCTGGGCGAGGCCTGCCCGCGCCGCCGGGGCCCGCCGCGCCGGATCGAGCACGTTGCGGCCGAAGGCCTTGCGGGCCTCCGGGGAGGGGTGGATCAGCGCCACCTCCGCCCCGGCCCTGCGCAGCGCGGCGGCCTGCGCCCGGGCCGAGGGGACCATCCGGGACCCCAGCGAGATCGGGGCGAGGACCACGATCCGCCGGTAGCCCGCCGCGAGGTCCGCGTTGGCGGAGGACCGGATCCCGCCGTCGATGTAGCGGCGGCCGTCTATGGTGACCGGCGGCCACACCAGCGGTACCGCGCAGCTCGCCGTCACCGCGTCGACCAGCCCGGCCCCGCTGTCCCGCTCGAAGGCCTTGAGTTCGCCGGTGAGTGCGTCGACCGCGCTGACCACCAGCCTCCGGCGGGGCCATTCGTGCGAGCGCAGGCGGGCCGCGAGGACGGTGCGGCGGGCCGCCTCGTCCTCGGTGGCCGCGGCGAGGGCGAGGGCGCCGACCCGCCGGCGGTAGGCGGTGGCGCTGCGGGAACCCAGCATGGCCAGGGCGTAGCGGGCGAGGGTGCCGGTGCCGAGCCGGGCGGCGGCCTCCTGGGCGGGGTCGACGAGCTGGCGCTCGTACAGCTCCCTGGGGTCGAGGAGGCCGGAGGTGAGCTGGGCGCCGACGACGGACCCGGCGGAGGTCCCGACGACGAGGTCGGCGTCGAACAGGTTCACACCGGCCTCGGCCAGGCCGTGGAGGATGCCGCACTCCCAGCCGACCCCGGTCAGCCCCCCGCCGCCCAGCACCAGCGCCGTCCCGCCCAGTGCCGTTTCCTTCGCCGTCCCGCCGCCCGTCGCCGTCATCGCCGCCCCCGTCCCCCGTCCTGGATACCGGCGGTTCCGCCGTTTGAGGCCCAGATTACGGCGCTCGGCCGTTCGCTTCGGTTAGTCTCCCCGGATGTCCCTCCTCCTCGCGCCGTGGATCCGGCTGTCGCTGCTCGTCCTGCTGCTGGCGGCGGCGGGTGCCTGCGTGCTGGTGTACGAGCCCCAGCGGCTGCTGTCCGAGGGCTGGCCGCCCGGGCTTCCGGTGGGCACGGCGGTGCTGCTGTTCGCGGCGGCGTACGGGGTGTGCACGGCGGCGTTCGTGCCGCGGCCGCTGCTGAACCTGGGCGCGGGTGCGGTGTTCGGGGCGCAGTTCGGGCTGGTGGCGGCGGTCGGCGGCACGGTCCTGGGGGCCGGTCTGGCCTTCGGGCTGGGCCGGGTGATGGGCCAGGACGCGCTGCGGCCGCTGGTGCGGGGTCGCTGGCTGCGGGCGGTGGACGGGCAGCTGAGCCGGCACGGGTTCCGGTCGATGCTGGCGGTGCGGATCTTCCCGGGGGTGCCGTTCGCCGCCGCCAACTACTGTGCCGCGGTCTCCCGTTGCGGGTGGCTGCCGTTCCTGCTGGCCACGGCGATCGGCACGGTGCCGAACACGGCGGCGTACGTGATCGCCGGCGGCAATGCCGGTTCGCCGACCTCCCCCGCGTTCTTGGCCGCGTTCGGTTTCATCGCCGTATCGGGCCTGCTGGCGGGGGTCGTGGCCTGGCGCAAGCGGCACCGGCTGACGGCCTCGATGCCCGCCCAGGGCACCCCAGTGGTCAACGGAGTTCCGCACGGGCCCTAGCATCGGACCCGAACTGCCCGACGATCACAAGGACGAGCGCACCCCGACATGAGCTGGTTCGAATCCCTAATCCTCGGTCTCGTCCAGGGGCTTACGGAGTTCCTCCCGATCTCTTCCAGCGCCCACCTGCGGCTGACCGCGGCGTTCGCCGGCTGGAAGGACCCGGGTGCGGCCTTCACCGCCATCACGCAGATCGGCACCGAGACCGCGGTGCTCATCTACTTCCGCAAGGACATCGCGCGGATCATCTCCGCCTGGTTCCGGTCGCTGACCAACAAGGCGATGCGGTCCGACCACGACGCCCAGATGGGCTGGCTGGTGATCGTCGGCTCGATCCCGATCGGTGTGCTGGGCGTGACGCTCAAGGACCAGATCGAGGGCCCGTTCCGTGATCTGCGGCTGATCGCCACCACGCTCATCGTGATGGGCATCGTGCTGGGCATCGCCGACCGGCTGGCGGCCCGCGACGAGATCGGCGGCCGGCACCGGGCGATCCGGGACCGCAAGACCCTCAAGGACCTGGGCGTCAGGGACGGCCTGATCTTCGGCGTGTGCCAGGCGATGGCGCTGATCCCGGGTGTGTCCCGCTCGGGTGCGACCATCTCCGGCGGTCTGCTCATGGGCTACACCCGTGAGGCGGCGGCCCGTTACTCCTTCCTGCTGGCCATCCCGGCCGTGCTGGCCTCCGGGGCATACGAGTTGAAGGACGCGGGCGAGGGCCACGTGTCCTGGGGTCCGACCATCTTCGCGACGGTCATCGCCTTCTTCGTCGGCTACGCGGTCATCGCATGGTTCATGAAGTTCATCACCACGAAGAGCTTCATGCCCTTCGTGATCTACCGGATCCTGCTGGGCATCGCCCTGTTCGTGCTGGTCGGCACGGACGTGCTGAGCCCGCACGCGGGCGAGTCCGGCCACTGACCCGCGGTCCTTTTCGAATCCGGACCGAACCGAGACGCCCCCGCGCACACCGCGGGGGCGTCTCGTCGTCAGCCCCCGGTGGATCCTCCGCCGAGTCCGTCCAAGCCCTTCTTCTTCACCTCGGCAAGGGCCTCGTAGTACGCCGCGAGGTAGGCCTCGTCGGACAGGGCCGAGCACTCGGGCGGTCGCGGGTCGGCGGTCAGCTCGGCCGGGTTCGTCGCGGCCTGGTCGACGACGGCCTGCACGCAGCGCGCCCGCTGCTCCGCCACGCTCGAGGAGGGGGCGGTGGCGCCCGGCGCGGGGCCGGTCGCGGTGGGCTGTGCGGTGGGCGGTGCCGTGGACTGCGTGGCGGTCGGCGTCGTGGCGCCGGGTTTCGGGTCGGAGCTGCCGGAGCAGCCGGCCAGAGCGGCGGCCACGAGGGCGGCCGCAGCCAGGGTTCGGGTCGTGCGCATGGTTCCCCCAGGGGTTCGGGTGCGCTGCATCATGCAGCGAGACCTCCGCCCGTGGCGAGAGCACGGTGGAACGTTCCCGGATGGCTTCCGCGTCGTTGTGAGAAGAGAAGGCCGACATACGAACGACAGGTGACGTGCAGGGGGTGTCCGATGGGACGAGTGGTGCTGGAGCGATTTCCGGCCGGAAGTCCGAGGGGGAGCTGGCCGGCCGAGGAGTACGCGGCGCAGCGGATGCGGGAGGGGGTGCCGGCCGAAGTGGTGATGGATCTGGCCACCGACGCCTTCCTGGTCGTCGTACGGCAACGGGACGCGCGGCGTTCCGGCCACTGACCGGCTCCACTGATCCGGCCGGCCGGCGCACGCCCCTTGGCCTCCGTGCCCGACTGATCCACACTGGGCCGATGACGCAGCGTGTGGACCTGGCGACCGTAATGGACCGGCTCGCCGTGGACGAGGTGATCACCGGGTACGCCGTCGCCGTCGACGACGGCGACTGGGCGGCGTACCGGGCGCTGTTCGCCCCGGGCGGGCGGGCCGACTACCGCTCGGCCGGCGGGATCGACGGGGCCGCCGGCGAGGTGGCGGAATGGCTGGCGGAGACGATGAAACTGTTTCCGGTCCGCCAGCACCTGATCGTCAACCGGCGGGTGGTGCTGGAGGATCTGGGCGGCTCCCCCGGCGACCGGGCCGAGGTGCGCGCCGATTTCGTCAACCCCATGCGGCTGGTCGGCGAGGCCGAGGACGGGACCGTCACGGCACCGAACTTCGTGGCCGCCGGCCGGTACACCTTCGCGCTCGCCCGCACCCCGGACGGCTGGCGGATCGCCTCCGTCACCGTCCACGAGAAGTGGCGTCATCTGACCGGCTGACCCGGCGCGGTCCACACTGGAGGGGGAGGCGCGTCATGCTGACCGACCGGCCGGGCCGGACCCGGCGGTGGCGGGCGGCGGCCGCGGTACCGGCCGGTGCCCTGCCGGCGCTCGCTTTTCCCGCGCCCGCGCTGTGGTGGTCGGGGTACGTGGCCCTGGTGCCGTGGATGCTGCTGCTGCGGACCGCCCCGAGCGGGCGGCGGGCCGCCCTGGAGGGCTGGCTGGGCGGGACCGGCTTCGTTCTGGCCGTACACCACTGGCTGCTGCCGAGCCTGCACGTGTTCCTGCTGCCGCTGGCGGCCCTGCTGGCGTTGCTGTGGATCCCCTGGGCCCTGCTGGTACGGCAGTTGCTCGGGGGGAGTCCGGGTGCGGGGCGGGCGGCGGCCGCGCTGGTGCTCGTACCGGCGGGCTGGCTGCTGTCCGAGCTGGCCCGGTCCTGGGAGGGGCTGGGCGGGCCGTGGGGGCTGCTGGGCGCCGGACAGTGGCAGGTGCCGGCGGCGCTGCGGCTGGCCTCGGTGGGCGGGGTGTGGCTGCTGAGCCTGCTGGTGGTGGCGGTGAACTGCGCACTGGTCCTGCTGATCGCGGTGCCCGCGGCCCGCCTCCCGGCGCTCGCCGGGGTGACGGGCTGCGCGGTGCTGACGGGCGCGGTGTGGCTGTGGGCTCCCCGGCCGGAGCTGTCGGGCGGGCTGCGGGTGGCGGTCGTACAGCCCGGGGTGGTGGGCGGCGCGGACAGTGTGGAGCAGCGGTTCGCGGTCGGGGAGCGGCTGACTCGGGCGCTGGCCGGGCAGCGGCTGGATCTGGTGGTGTGGGGCGAGAGCAGCGTCGGGGCGGATCCGGCGGCACGGCCGGACCTGACCCGGCGGCTGGCGGCCCTGTCGGCCGAGCTGGATGCCCCGCTGCTGGTGAACGTCGACGCCCGGGGCGCGGACCGGCCGGGGATCTACAAGTCCTCGGTGCTGGTGGGACCGCACGGTCCGACCGGCCCCCGGTACGACAAGATGCGGCTGGTGCCGTTCGGGGAGTACGTTCCGGCGCGGTCCGCGCTGGGCTGGGCGACCTCGGTGGGCAAGGCCGCCGGGGAGGACCGGCGGCGGGGCACCGCCCCGGTCCTGATGGCCCTGCCCGACCGGCCCGAGGTCAGGATCGGCCCGCTGGTCTGCTTCGAGTCGGCGTTCCCCGACATGACCCGGCGGCTGGCCCGGGACGGCGCCGACCTGCTGGTCGCCCAGTCGGCGACCTCCACCTTCCAGGACAGCTGGGCGCCCGCCCAGCACGCCTCGCTGGCGGCCCTGCGGGCGGCCGAGGCGGGCCGGCCGATGGTGCACGCCACCCTCACCGGCATCAGCGTGGTGCACGGCCCGTCCGGGGAGCGCATCGGCCGGCCGCTGCCGGTCTGGGCGAGCGGAACGGCCGTGTACGACGTCCCGCTCGCGCACGGCAGCACCCTGTACGCCCGCTTCGGCGCCTGGCCGGTCGCGGCCGCGCTGCTCTCGCTCGCCGGGTACGGGGCGGTGGCGGCCGCCGGGAGGCTCAGGAACCGGCCTGCTCAAGCGCCGACAGGACCACCCGCTCGCACAGCTCGTGGGTGAGCAGTGCGTCCCGGGCGCTCAGCACCTTGCCGGCGGCGACGGCCTCCAGGAAGGCGTCCACCACCTGCTCGATGCCGCGCTGGCGGGCCACCGGCACCCAGTCCCCGCGCCGCCGGACGGTCGGCTGGCCGCGGTGGTCGATGATCTCCGCGAGGTTGACCACCTGCCGCTTGGTGTCCTGGCCGGAGACCTCCAGGATCTCCTCGGTGGAGCCGGACAGCCGGTTCATGATGCCGAGCGCGGTGAAGCCGTCCCCGGACATCTGCAGCACCACCTGGTGCATCAGGCCGCCCCGGATCCGGGCCCGGACGTCGATGTGGTCGGCCTCGCCGGGCAGCAGGAAGCGCAGGGTGTCCACGACGTGGATGAAGTCGTCCAGCACGAGGGTGCGCGGGTTCTCGGGCAGTCCGACGCGGTTCTTCTGCATCACGATCAGCTCGCGCGGGTGGTCGGCGCACTGCGCGTAGCCGGGCGCGTGGCGGCGGTTGAAGCCGACGGCGAGGGACACCCCGCGTTCCTCGGCGAGTTCGACCAGCCGTTGGGAGTCCGCGTACTCGTAGGCGAGGGGCTTGTCCACGTAGGTGGCGACGCCGGCTTCGAGCAGTTCCGTCACGATCTGCGGGTGGGCCGTCGTGGCGGCGTGCACGAAAGCGGCGTCCAGGCCTTGGTCGATGAGCGAGCCGAGGTCGGTGTGGCGGCGGGCGGCCGGGACGCCGTACCGGTCGCCGAGCTCCTCCAGGACGGCCCGATTGCGGGTCTGCAGGTGCAGTTCGAGGCCTGGGCGGGCCGTGAGGACCGGCAGGTACGCCTTCTGCGCGATGTCACCGAGTCCGATGCATGCGACCTTCACCGGGATCCTCCTCTTTCCTGCGCTTTGGTTCCCCGTGGGACTGCGGGCAGCTTAATCCCTGGTGCGCGAACGCGGGTTCGCCGAGGATATGGCCATGATCTCTTCTGAAGACGCACGTCCCGAGCCGTCCACCACCGCGAAGGAGCGGGAGATGCTGGACGGTTGGCTGGACTACCACCGGGCCACCCTCGCCCGAAAGTGCAAGGGCCTGGAGGAGGAGCAGCTGCGCCGGGCCGCCGTGCCGCCGTCCGAGCTGACCCTGCTGGGTCTCGTACGGCACATGGCGGAGGTGGAGCGCTGGTGGTTCCGCGAGATCACCCTGGGCCTGGAGCTGCCGGAGCTGTACTCCACCGAGGAAGACCGGGACGGGGACTTCCACTTCGGCCCGGAGGACACCTGGGCCGAGGCCGACCGGGTGTGGCGGACGGAGGTGGAGGCCGCCCGCGAGGCGGTCGCCGGCCGGTCGCTGGACGAGGTGTCGGTGGCCGTGCACCCGCGCCGCAAGGAGCGGTTCAACCTGCGCTGGGTCTACACGCACATGATCGAGGAGTACGCGCGGCACAACGGCCACGCGGACCTGCTGCGGGAGCAGATCGACGGGGCAACCGGCGCGTAGGTGTCACTCATGCGGGGTCATTATGGCCCGCGGGTTTTCGCAACCGGGTCCGCGCAGAGCAGAGTTGCGCGAGTGCATCCAACCCGAACCACGACAACCCTGCTGCTCGGAGTCGCCTGTGCCGTCTCGGCCGTCTCCGGCTGTGTGAATGTGACCCCGGGGCCGGTCCAGCCCGCCGGGGCCCCCACGGCGGGGGTGCCGCCGCAGCACGGGCCGCGGAGCGGCCCGGGGGCCGCCCCCGTGGAAGTGCAGGCACCCGCCCTGGAGGCGCTGCGGGCCGCGCCGGCGCCCGCCGGGGACGGCAGCTCCGTCCCGCCGGCGGCCCCGGTCCGGCCGGCCGCCGCCGAGCCCTCGGGCGCCCCGCAGGAGGCGGCCGCCGGCGGGACGGAGCTGCCGCCGCCGGTTCCGGACATCCCGGAACCCCCGGCCGCGGCCGAATCGGCGTCCGGCCGGCCCGAAGGCTCGGGGAAGCGGCAGCAGCCGGAGGCCAAGAAGGTGGAACGGGAGCTGATGAAGCGCCTGCCCGTGCGCCCCGCGGACGTGTGCGCCCTGGGCCGCAAGCACGGCAGCTGGCAGCCGGACAGCCCGGAGGCCCGCATCTGCGCGGGCGTCCAGGAGGGCTGAGCGGTCGGTCCTCCCGGCCGGTGAACGGTCAGCCCTGCTGGCCGGGGAAGGGCCCCGGGTTGGGATGGTCGCCCGGCGGAGCGGCGAGCTGCTGCTCCAGCCGGGCGATGGCCCCCCGGATGCCGTTGCCGTACCCGTCGTCGGCGAGTGCGGTGGTGGCGGCGCGGGCCCGGGCGAGGTGGACCCGGGCCTCCTCGGGCCGCTGGAGCTTGACGTAGTCCGCGGCCAGATTCAGGTGCAGGGACGGGTAGAAGGCCCGGACCGCCACGTCCGGCTCGTGCCGGGCGAGCCGCTCGTCGCCCAGCCCGTCCGCGGCGGTCAGCGCCCTCAGGTCCCAGGCGAGTTCATCGGCGGGGTCGTCCTGCGCATCGGCCATGTAGTGCGCCAGGGTGCAGCGGTGGAGGGGGTCGCCCTCCTCGCCGATCTCCGTCCAGATCTCGCCGAGACGGTTGCGGGCCTCCTCGCGGTCCCCCGCGTGCAGCAGCATGATCGCCTGGCCGATCCTGGTCATGACGGCGTCCTCCGACGCCTCCTGCTGCTCCGTCACCGCGGCCTCCGGCTTCGTCCTGTCAGACCTGTCCGGTCTGATCATCAACAAGCTATCCGGAGGCACCGACAATGCCGCCGAGGCGCGGTCGGGCGATCGGGCGTCAGCCCAGGTCGGGGATCCGCCAGTCGATCGGCTCGTGCCCCTGCGCGGCGACGGCCTCGTTGATCTGCGTGAAGGGCTTGGAGCCGAAGAACTTCTTCGCGGACAGCGGCGAGGGGTGCGCACCCTTCACGACCACGTGCCGGGTCTCGTCGATCAGCGGCAGCTTCTTCTGCGCGTAGGCGCCCCACAGCACGAACACGGCCGGGTCGGGCCGCTCGGCCACCGCGCGGATCACCGCGTCGGTGAACTTCTCCCAGCCCTTGGCCTTGTGCGAGTTGGGCTCGGCCTCGCGGACCGTGAGCACCGCGTTGAGCAGCAGCACGCCCTGCTGGGCCCACGGCATCAGGTAGCCGTTGTCGGGAATGGGCGTCCCCAGCTCGGCCTGCATCTCCTTGTAGATGTTGCGCAGCGAGGGCGGGGTCTTCACCCCCGGGCGGACCGAGAAGCACAGGCCGTGGCCCTGGCCGGCGCCGTGGTACGGGTCCTGGCCGAGGATCATCACCTTGACCCGGTCGTACGGCGTGGCCTCCAGCGCGGCGAAGACCTCCTCGCGCGGCGGGTAGACCGGCCCCTGGGCCCGCTCCAGCTCGACGAACTCGGTGAGTTCCTTGAAGTAGGGCTTGTCCAGTTCCTCGCCCAGGACGGGCAGCCAGGATTCGGGCAGCATCTCGGTCACGTCGACAACCTCCGACAATCGTTCAGCAACTGATCGGAGAATCTACCGGCGCCCACTGACACTGCCCGAACCCGCTGCCCGGCCTGCTCGCCGAACCCGCTGCCTGCCTCCGCGGCTACCAGCTGGTCTTGCGGTACAGCTCCCACATCTGCATGGCGGTCTGCGGGTCGAGCGCCCGCTCGGAGCCCGCGATGTCCTCACCGGCCGCCACGTAGAGCTTGCCCTGCCACAGCGGCAGCAGCCGCACGTCCTCGGCGAGGATCTGCTGGGCCCGCTCGAACTGGCTGCTGACCGCCGAGCGGTCGCCGGACCGCCGGGACTTGGGCAGCAGGTCGTTGATGATCTCGGTCGGCTCGTACGGGGTGCCGACCGCGTTCTCCTTGCCGACGAACGGCGCGATGAAGTTGTCCGGGTCCGGGAAGTCGGGGAACCAGCCGCGCCCGAAGACCGGGTACTGGCCGTTCTTGTAGCCCGCCTGGAATTCCTTCCAGGGCTTGCCCTGCAGGCTGACCTTGAACAGGCCGCTCTCCTCCAGCTGCCGCTTGAGTTCCTTGAACTCGGCCTCGGTGGAGGAGCCGTAGCGGTCGGTGGTGTAGAAGAAGCTCAGCTCCACCGGGGTGGCGACGTTGGCGTCCTTGAGCAGCTTCTTGGCCTTGGGGATGTCCGGGTGGGCGAACTTGTCGAAGAACGGCGTCTTGTGGCCCACCACGCCCTTGGGAACCATCGAGTACAGCGGTTCGGCGGTGCCCTGGTAGACCTCGGAGACCAGGGTGCCGCGGTCGACGACCTGGGCGATGGCCTGGCGGACGGGCAGCTGCCGGACGGCCGGGTCCTTGGGGTTGAAGACCAGGTAGCGGATCTCGGCCCCGACGTTGGCGACGACCTGGATGCCCTGATCGCGCGAGTTCGGGGTCTGCAGCTCCTTGATCTCGGCGGCGGTCAGACCACGGTAGGTGGCGTCGATCTTCTTGTCCTTGAGGGACGCGACCATCTTGCCGGAGTCGTCGAAGTACCGGATGGTCACGCCGTCGTTCTTGCGCTGCGCGAAGCCCTGGTAGTCGGAGTAGCCGCTGAGCTCCGCCTTCTCCTTGTCCACGTACTCGTCCAGGACGTACGGCCCGGAGCCGGTGACCTTGCCGTCCTCGCGGACCTTGTCGGCCGGGTAGTCCCTGGGCGCCACCAGGGACGCGGCCGGGGAGCCGAGCACGTACGGGAAGGTCGCGTCGGGGGTCTTGAGGTGGAAGACGACGGTCTGCGCGTCCGGGGTCTCGATCCGCTCCAGGCTGCCGAACAGGTCCTTCGGGCCGACCTTGGAATTGATCGTCCGGATGCGGTCGAAGGAGTGCTTGACGGCCTTGGAGTCGAGGGGCTCGCCGTTGGAGAACTTCAGGCCCTTGCGCAGGGTGCAGCGGTAGGACTCGTTGACCGAGTCGGTGAACTCGCAGCTCTGCGCGGCGTCCGGCTGCGGCTTGACGCTGCCGGTCGGGAAGGCGAGCAGGGTCTGGTAGACGTTCCGGTACAGCTCCCAGGAGCCGTCCCAGGCTGCCGCCGGGTCGAGCGTGCTGGGCGCGCTCGTCGTGCCGACGACGATCCGCTCTCCGCTGTCGCCACTGTCGCCCGAGATCAGCCCGCAGCCGGCGAGCATGGATATGGACGCAAGGGCTGCAGTGATCTGCAGGCATCTGGTCCGGTTGAACACGTGCACGCTCCTCGATCAGCCTGGGTGCGGCAGACCATACCGCAGTACCCCACGAATCCAATGGGCAGGTTCCGTGGGGTACTTGACCGGTTCTATACATATTCGGGACACATTTGCCGCCCTTTGAGGGGCAAATGTGTCCGGTTATCGGTCAGTGAACTCCGGCATTGAGAAACATTCCTCCATCAACGACCAGAGTCTGCCCTGTGATCCATTCCGCTTGCTCCGAGGTGAGAAATGCGGCGGCTCCGCCGATGTCGGCCGGAACACCCAGCCGGCCCAGCGGGTAGGCGGCTGCCGCCTCGGCCTCCCGGCCCTCGTAGAGCGCCTGCGCGAACTGCGTCTTGACCACCGCGGGGGCGATCGCGTTCACCCGCACACCCGGCGCCATCTCGTGCGCGAGCTGCAGGGTGAGGTTGACCATGGCGGCCTTGCTCATCCCGTAGGCGCCGATGAACGGCGAGGCGGAGACCCCGGCGATGGAGGCGATGTTCACGATCGCCCCGCCGTTGTCCTTCTGCCAGGCGTGCCAGGTGCGCTGGGCGAAGCCGAGCGCGGAGATCACATTGGTCTCGAAGACCTTGCGGGCCACCCCGAGGTCCAGGTCCGCGATGGGGCCGAAGACCGGATTGGTACCCGCATTGTTGATCAGGAAGTCGACCCGCCCGAATGCCTCCATCGTGCGCTCGACGGCGACGGCCTGATGGGCCTCGTCGTGCGCCTTCCCGGGCACCCCGATCACCCGGTCGGCCCCGAGCTGCTCGACGGCCTCCTTGAGGGTCTCCTCGTTCCGGCCGGTGATGCAGACCCGGTCGCCGCGGGCGACCAGCGCCTCCGCGATGCCGTAGCCGATGCCCCGGCTCGCGCCCGTGATCAGCGCGACCTTGCCGCTGTCGGTCCCGTTGTACGCCATGTCCGTACGCCCTCTCTCGTGCTAGTTGAGCGGGCCGCCGGCCACGTACATGACCTGGCCGGATACGAAGCCGGCCGCTTCGCCGGTGAAGAAGGCGATGGCGTTGGCGATGTCCTCCGGCCGGCCGACCCGCTGGACCGGGATCTGGGTGGCCGCGGCGGCCTGGAAGTCCTCGAAGCCCATGCCCACGCGGGCGGCGGTCGCGGCGGTCATCTCGGTGACGATGAAGCCCGGGGCCACGGCGTTGGCGGTGATGCCGAACTTGCCGAGCTCGATGGCCAGGGTCTTGGTGAAGCCCTGCAGGCCGGCCTTGGCGGCGGAGTAGTTGGCCTGGCCGCGGTTGCCCAGCGCGGAGCTGCTGGACAGGTTGACGATCCGGCCGAACTTGGCCTCCACCATGTACTGCTGGCAGGCCCGGGACATCAGGAAGGCACCGCGCAGGTGCACGTTCATGACGGTGTCCCAGTCGTTCTCGCTCATCTTGAAGAGCAGGTTGTCGCGGAGCACGCCGGCGTTGTTGACGAGGACCGTCGGGCCGCCGAGCGCCCCGGCGATCCGCTCGACCGCGGCCTCCACCTGGGCGGCGTCGGACACGTCGCAGCCGACCGCGAGGGCCTTGCCGCCGGCGGCCGTGATCGCCTCGACGGTGTCCTTGCAGGCACCCTCGTCGAGGTCGAGGACCGCCACGGCCCGGCCCTCCGCGGCCAGCCGCACGGCGGTGGCGGCGCCGATCCCCCGGGCCGCCCCGGTGACGACGGCGACGCGCTGCTCGGTCGTGGACATGCTGGTTCTCCTCGCCCTTGAGAGACGGCCGCCCAGGCCTGAGCAACCGCTTAGTAGCTTCAGCTGAGGAGACGCTAGGGACCGCGCCACTCCCTGTCAACGCCGCCGCCCCCGACGTCAGCGCACCAGCAGGTCCAGCAGCCGTTCCAGCTCCGCCTCCGGGTCGGCGGTAAGCCCGGTGTGCACCGGCCCCGGCTGCACGACCGTGCTCCGCGGTGCGATCAGCCAGCGGAAGCGGCGCCCCGGGTCGTCCCCCGCGGCCTGGCCGGCCGACTCCCCGCCCGCGCAGACCCCTTCGACCGCCCGGAGGGCGGCCCGTACGCCGGTCACATCGGCCTCGGGGTCCAGCGCCAGCAGCTTCGCCTCGTCCAGGTGCGTCCGCGCGGCCACGTAGCCGTGCGCCCGGCAGTAGACGATCACCCCGGCGTTGAAGCACTCCCCGCGTTCCATCCGCGGCACCACGCGCACCAGCGCGTACTCGAACACGTCCCGCTTGGTCACCGGCTGTCGCTCTTCTTCTTGTAGGGCCGTTCGATCAGGGGCTGGAGCCAGCCCGGCGGCTTCGACGGGGCCTTCACCGGAGCTTCCATCGAGATCCGTTCGTGGATCGTCGCGGCCCGCGGCAGCAGCGCGTCCACGTAGGCCCGCCGCAGCTCGTCGGTGGAGTCGAAGCCGGGCTCGTCGACCAGCCACTCGTCCGGAACGTCCGCGGCGATCTCGGCGAGCAGTTCCGCGGTGACCCGGGGGGCCAGTTCCGCCGCGGCCGCGGCGATGTCCGGCCCGGCCGGGGCCAGGACGTGGTCGGAGGCGTTGTACGGCTTGGCGGCCGCCGCCGGGGCGCCGGGCCAGTTGTGGTGCCAGATCATGGTGGCGCCGTGGTCGATGAGCCACAGATCGCCGTGCCAGACCAGCATGTTGGGGTTGCGCCAGGACCGGTCGACGTTGTTGATCAGCGCGTCGAACCAGACCACGCGCCCCGCCTCGACCGGGTCCACCTGGTACGCGAGCGGGTCGAAGCCGATCGAGCCGGGCAGGTAGTCCATCCCGAGGTTGAGCCCGCCGCTGGCCTTGAGCAGTTCCTGGACCTCTTGGTCGGGCTCGGCGAGCCCGATGACCGGGTCCAGCTGGATCTGCACCAGCTCGGGGACCCGCAGGCCCAGGCGCTGGGCGAGCCGCCCGCAGATGACTTCGGCGACCAGGGTCTTGCGCCCCTGGCCGGCTCCGGTGAATTTCATGACGTAGGTCCCGAGGTCGTCGGCCTCGACGATCCCCGGAAGCGAGCCGCCCTCACGCAAGGGCGTGACGTAGCGGGTCGCAATCACTTCTGTGAGCATTTTCCCAGGGTATCCATTCATTAAGCCTTTCAATCAAAGGCACACTCTCCTCCTGCGTGTCCCTTCGGCTTGCCGGCCTAGGGCCCTGGGGAGAATCTGGGGAGTTTCAGTCAGTGCCCCGCTCCCCGGCGAGTGTCGAGGGGCTCCACCGCCAGAGTAGGCGTCGTGATCGTCGCGCCCTACCGAGATTCCTGGGGCTCGACGGTGCCAGGTCCGGCAATGGGAGAGCTCGGACTTCGCCGCTCGCCCAGTCGCCCGCACCCTGGCGTGCCGCTTCACCAACCGCCGTACCGATGCCCCCACGTCGCGTACGCAGCGCCCACTTGCGCGCGGAACCCACCCGTCCAGCACACGCTGGCTCGGCTTCGTCACCGTCGACGCCAGAACATCCTCACCGCACTACGCCGCGCCCTCACTCCCCAGGCCTGAGCCAAACGGACCTCGTGGATGACCAGCCCAACCGGGGAAGCGCAAGACCTCACGGCCGGCGCCGAACCGCCGAACGGAGCCACCGTCCGGCTTTCCCCCAGGCCCCGTGATCGTGCGCTTGACGTATTTCTATGGGGACGCGGGTACGGCGCGCCCGTCTTCCTGTCACCGCCGGTGCGGGGGGGGGGCCGGAGTGGCCAGGAACGGTCCTGGCCACTCCGGCTTGCGGTCACCTCCTTCGGCGGCCTCTCCGACCCGACCGATGCATCGCGGCGAGGGCCATGGCGCGCTCGCGTGGCGTGCAGCCGCGGGTCATCCACAGCAGGACGCCGTAGCGGACGACATCCCGTCCGAGGCGCAGACCGAGGTTGACGCCCATCCACGGGGCCAGGGTCTCGGCCCAGCTCTCGGCCTGGTTGAGCAGCTCGTTGAGGTCCATCTCTTCCTCCCGTTCGTGTCGGTCTCTCCGACACGAACGAGACTCCCGTGCAGGGGAGTTGTGCAGAACAGCCGCCGAGGCGGCTCGCCACCGACGCAATTCACGTACGCTGCTGGCCTGGTGCAATGACGCTGAGTGGTTGTTCTTCAGATGCTCCGGGGGTTGAAGAAGTGGCCGATGAAGAACTGAAGTGGCATCCCGCCGGACGGAACCGGCAATTGAACTGGCCCAGCGACACCAGAGGCTGGAGCGAGGATCGCCTCTGGCTCCTGGCGGCGCTGCAGCACTGGACCTGGCATCGCGACCACGGCTTCCAGGGGCGTCGCATGCAGGGCCAGGAGCTGGCCGAGTGGTGCGAGGTCAAGAGCGCCTCGACGATCACCACGTGGATCAGCAACGGCGGCGTGGCACGGAGGGGCCTGCACTTCTGCCAGGTGGCCCAGGAGCGGTCCCGCTGCTCGCCCGACTGCGAGAGCGGGTTCGGCGATCGGAACGCCCTGGTCACTCGCTACGAGGGCGCCGCCCGGGACTTCAAGAGCGCCAACGCCCATGCACGACGTTCAAGTAGGCCTCACCCGTTGCCCGCCGCCTACAGCCGCCCCCTGAAGGACATCGCCGGCGGTCTGTCCTCGCTGGAGGATGCCCAGAAGGACGCGCTGCGGGCTCTGAAGACCGTCACCGTCGACCCGTTCGACTCGGTCCTGAACCGCGTGACCCTGGATCAGGTCCGGGTCGAACGCGTGGCCGAGAAGGAGGTGATCAAGCACATCGATCGGCAACTGGCAGACAGGGCACCGGGGCAAGCCGCGGCCCTGCTCGGCGAGCCAGGTGTCGGAAAGAGCTGCTCCCTGTGGGGCGTGCACAGAGCCCTGTCCAAGCGGCCGGAGCTCTGCCTCGTCTTGCTGTCCGCAACCTCGTTGCTGGCCGGCGCAGGACGCGAGCCGGACCTGCACCCGCACGAACTGCCCAGACTGCTGGAGGCCCATCGCAGCCGGCCGACCGGCACCCCCGCCGTTGGAGGGCGTGCCAGGGCACCCGAGCAACGCCAGATCGTCCTGCTGCTCGACACCGCCGATCTGCTGTTGCACGAGACGGAGACAGCGCACGACTTCACCGAGCTGATCACCGTCCTGCGGTCCAGGAACGTCGCCGTGGCGCTGGCCTGCCGGTCTGGCGAAGCGAGTCTTCTCAAGCGGAGCTGGGACGCGGAGGAAGGCGACGGCGCCTACACCTCACTGCTCTCGAACATCCCTCTCGGCCTCTACGGAACCGGGAAGGACGAACGCAGAGAACGCGGTTGGACCCCGGACTCCGAACTCGGCCGGGCGATCGCCGTCTACGGACGGACGTACGCCCCGGCCCGGAAGGACGAAGACGGCTCCCTCCCGAGAATGGAGCAGTCGCTCGCTGCCGCGGCCGCCCGCGGACTCCCCCTGGGCCAGCTGATCCGCCACCCACTGCATCTGCGCATGGTCTTCGACCTGTACAGCCCCCACGGCCCGAACGTGTCCGAGCTCGATGTCGCCGCCCTCTTCCGCGACTACTGGGAGAGGCGCGTCGAGCGTGATCTGCGCGACTCGGTGACGGGCCTCGACACGGTTGCGCCGGAAGAGGCACGGCAACTGGGACGGGCCGCAGCCGAACTCGGCTTGGCCACCCTGCTCCGGGGCACCATCGAGCTGCACCGGGAGCACGCGCGCGACCTGCTCGCCTCACGGTGTGGTGAGCCGCGTGACACCGCAGCCCGCTGGACCGGGCTGCTGGTTCGCCGGGGCGTGCTGAGCGAGGGCGTCGCCGGGCGGGTGCGCTTCCACCACCAGGTCATCGGCGAGTACGCCGCAGGCCGGGGCCTCGCCAGTGCCCCCGCCGGCCTGGCCGCCACCGCCCGCCGAATCGCGCAGCATCCGCAGGACCTCTACCTCGCCGAGGCGGCCCGGCACGCATTCCACTACACCGACCGGGCTCACGCACACGAGTCACATCGGTGGTACCCACACCTGGCGGGCCTGGCCCAGGCCACCGCTCCGGTGGCACGCGACACCTTCCTCCGCATCTTCGCCGGCCTACGCCATGCTCCGCTCAGCGCTGCCACCGACGCCGTCGCTGTGATCAAGGATCCAGAGACCGGCGCGCTGCACGCCGAGCACTACCTGGATGCCCTCAGCGCCATCGTCCAGCCCGCCGACGGCATCTGGCCGACGGTGCTGCGGACGATCTGGGACACGGGCAACGCCTCGCTCCGTCCGCAGGTCATGCACACGGTCACCACCCTTGTCCTGCAACAGCGTGACGCCGCCACTGTTTTCCTGTACAGCCTTGAGGCCGGCGAGCTGGCAAAGCATGCCCCTACACAGCATCTGACCGGCCTGATGCACCAGGCACACAACCACGACGCGGAAGCCCCCTCGGACGGCACCGGACGTGCCGAGCGCACGGCCGTCACCGTCATGCACGAGATGCTCGACGAGGTCTTCGTCCAGCGTGGCGCGCCTCTGGAACGCGCACTCGCCACGCTCGCCGACCTAGCCACCCAGTGGCCGGCTCAGTACGGCGATCTGTGCCGCGGACTACCCGAGCGCATGACGACGCCGGACAAAGTCCCCAAGGACGTCGACGCGATCATCTCCTCCGCCGCAGCCTGCTGGGCCGCTGCCCACGGACACGAACGCACCGCCGACACCCTCAAGACGCTGCAGGGCTGCCTCGACGAACTGGCGGACGGCAGCCCGCCGACGGGACGCCGGCACGTCGTCCTGCACGGCGTGGCGAGCACGCTCTGCCGCCCGGATGCGCACACCGACTCCAGACTCCTCCGCTCCGCGCTGGACAGTGCCGCGGCCGATGTCACCGACGGCAGTCCCCGCAAGACCGTGGCCCGCTACTTCCTGCGCCCGTTGATCCTGGCCGGTGAAGCGCCCGCCGGGCGCGCCGCACGCGAGTGGTGCCGGTCCCAGATCAATCACAAGAAAGTCCGTCAGGACCCGCAGCCCCCGGGCACCGCCCTGGCCCTGACCGCCCTGAGCGTCCTCGGAGGCCGACGCCTACCGGGAGCCGTGGTGGCCGGGTGCCTTCCCGATGATCCACGTTCGGCCAGGAAGCGCGCCACAACGCTCCTTCCTTGGATCACCGCCCCCTGGGACGCCGATCTGACCGTCGCCGCCGCAGCCGGCGGACACCATCTCGCCACAGGCGCCCTTGACCTCCTGACCGGAGGAACAGTGCACGACCCGAAAGCACCGGCACCGGAGCAGCCCGGACCGGAGCAGTTCGAAGCGGACGGAGCCGGCACCGAGCAGGCCGAGGAGGCGTCCGCACGGGGCAAGGGCCGCCGTCGGGGCAAGCAGCCACGCAAGCGGCTGGCACCGCCCCGCGAGGAGGTCGTCGCCCGCGTGCCGGAAGCGCCCGGGCTTCTCCTGCCGTGGCTCCTGCGAGACGCCGAGCAGCGTGAGAATGCCGACGCCGTCATCGGCTTCGTCCGGGCGAGCGGGGGGCAACTGCCCGCCGAGCACCCTGAGCAGCTACGCGACATCGCCGCCTACCTGGCGACGCGGGATGACCCCCGCGCAGTCGCCGCCGCGCACCGGCTGGCCGCCCGCATGATCAGCTGCGGCATGACCCCTCTGGGAAGCCCCGAGGACGTGGTACAGCAGGTGAACTCGCTGAACACGAGCGCCGTCGCGCAGACCGAACTGCTCCAAGCGGTCACCCAGGCCATCACCGCAGACCCCCAGTCGTGGGATCTTCCCAGTGCGCACGCGATTCTAGCCCCCCGCCTGGACGCCTTGGTCGACCGGGCCACGGAGATGGCCGCCGACGTCACCGCGCCGCAGATGGGACATGAGGCCTACATGCTGGCCGGATACGCAGCACATCTGCTGCGAGCGCGTCTGGCCGTCCTCGACGCACGCAGGAAGGTCGCCGAGGGCGTCGACGACTTCGGTCTCGAACAGGTCGAGTCCCAGGTCTTCCTCCCCGCAGACCTGTGCCTGCCGCCCGGCCACAGCCTGACGCAGCCGGGCAATGTGTGGCCGCGCCGTTTCGACACCATGCCCCGCCTTTGCGTCGACCTCCACGAGGCGGGGCATCGGCAGGACGCCGAGCGGCTGCTGGAGCGCGCGGTCACCGTCGCGACCGCGCAGTCCGGTGCCTCCGCCCGCTGGCGAAACGCCGGATGGAATCCCTGGCGCCCCTACCTGCGCCTCCTTGTCAGCGAACGCTCCCGACTGTACGACCTGCTCATCGAGTACGGCCCTCGCGACCATCAACTCACCCGACACCTGCTGGAAGTCGCGGGCCAGGCGGTGACCGACATCTCGGTCGAACTGCACAGGCTGCTCGCGGACCCGATCTGGCCGGCGGAGCTGCGCGACGCCGCCCGGCGAACCGCGTCCTGGGCTGGCCGCGACGGCGCCAACCTGCGCTGGGAAACGCTCTACGAAGACACCGCGGCGCCCTGAGGCGTCCGGCCGGGGCCCGGAGGGCGGCACGCTGTCGACGAAGGATCCACGCCCTCGTCGGCGAGGTCCGACGTGTTCTGCGCCCCGGCGGTGTGTTCGGCTACACCGTTCGGCACACCGGCGACGCCCACTATGGCCCCCGGCACCGCGCACGGCGACGACACCTTCGAGCCCCGCGGTCGACGACCTCCCGCAGCGCGTGCTCGGCGCCCCGCATCAGCCGCTCCAGCGCCGCCGGATCGGCTCGCTCCCCCAGACGCTCCTCCAGCCAGCCGATATCGTCGGACAGCCCGGCGACCAGGCGTTCGGATCCGGTGGACTCGACGCGCCGCCCCCGGCGGCTCCCTCAAGTCCTCCGTCCGGTGACCCTCCAAGGAGCCTGTCGTAAGGGCTGCCGTCAGACATGACGTCCTCCGCTCGGCTCAGCCGGCGCCCGCAGCCTGGGCGGCGGCCAGCTCCTCGACCCGGCTGCGGTACGCCTCGACCAGGCTGCCGCCGTCCGAACCGGGAAGCCCCTCCGGGCCGGCCCCCATCGACCTCAGGACCGCGTCGGCGCGGGCCTGACGGTCCGCCAACTCTTCCGCGGTGTGCGGGTACAGCAGCCTGAGCCCGCGTTTGTCGTCGTCCGACAGATTCTGCCCGTTACCGCTCGGCGCGCAGCTGCTCGGGTTGGACTTGTAGAAGAACGGCGGGAACCGGTAGAGCATCACGGATCGTGAGTCGAATGGCCCGGCGACGACATCCGGGTCGTCCTCGGTGCGAAGGTTGTGATCCACCTTCGCGCGCGGCCAGTTGTTCGGCTCACCCGCGAGGAACGTGTAAATTCCGGGCTGCCGCCCTTGGGCATCCGCCACGAACACACCGTCCGCATTCTGCGTGGGAACGTACCCCGCTTCGTCGTCCCAGCGGAATTCGCCCTCGCAGGTTCCGCGCATGTTCTGGTGGGAGTGGTGGAATCCCAGTGCGTGGAGGAACTCGTGACGCACCGTGCCCTCCCACGTGGTGGGCCTGTTCACGGCGAACCGTCCGAGGTTGAGGCTGCGCTGGCCGGGGTTGCCCCCGACCGGGCCGCCGCCCGCACCGATGGTGCGGTCCGTGCTGTCGGTGCCCACCAGGGAGAAGAAGCCGCCCATGTCGAAGCTGACGCGGATCTCGGCGGCGAAGGCGGTGTCGGCCGTGGTCCATCTCCGGAACGTCCCGGTCGCTTCGTCGTGGCCGAAGTCGAGTTTCAGGTTGCAGCTGTCGGTGATCTGCTCCGTCGCTCCTGCGATATCCGCGTGCAGCTGGTCGTCCCCGTCGAGGAACGCGACCCTCAGTGTCGCACCGGGTGTCCACCGCGCGATGTCGGTAACGAGGAACTCCAGGCCGCCGCCGGCCGATGCGCGCCTCCAACGATCCCGTACTTCGATCGCCGCGACGACGTCATCCGGGAGAGATTCGAGTTCCATGGCGCATCCTTTCGCATCGCATTTCGAAACAGTCCCCCCACCGCTTTGACGATGGATGGGCTGCCCGGCTCGACGCGCGAGCACGCCCCACTGGAAGCTCAAATCACAGTTTGTCACGAATAGACAGGCTCTGCTACTGCATGCTCACATCGAGTAGTTCAGCCTTCATCAGCTTCGAGCCCGGCCTGGAACGGGCGGGCGGGCGGGGTGCGCGCGGGTCCCCGACGTTCCCGCCATGACGAATGAAAGTCTCCCGGACCTCAGCGGCCGTACCGCCCTGGCCACCGGGCAGCGGCAGCGGGATCGGGTCGGCTTGCGCCCGGGCCCCTGGCCGTCTCTTTCGCATCTTGCGGGGCCGACTCACAGCGTCGTCCCAGGTCTGCGACTCGCGCGCGCGTCGCCCGATGACGCGATGGGCAGAACTGTACGGAGCGTCGGCTCAGTGTCCGGCGGCTTGGGGCATCCGGGTATCGTGGACGGGGCCGGAACCACGCTCGGGGCTTACACGGCAGGTGCGTTCACTCCCACCTCCCGCACCAGCCACATCAACGCCATCGACGAAGACGGTCAACCGGGAGTTCGGATCTCTGATCGTTGATCCGAAGTAGGTCCCAGGCACTCCCCGCCCCGGTACATGCGCCGACACTGCGCCGGGGCGAAGCCATGTCCGAGTTTGGGTCAGAGCTCGCACGGGGCGGGGTCAGCGAGCCCAGACGGTCTGAACCGCTCGAGAGAATGCAGGTCACGGCCAGGCCGCGAGGATCTCCTCGGTGGTGGTGACGGTGGCGACCAGGGAGAGCGAGTTGCGGAGGACCTGCGCGGTGTACTCGGCGGGCACTCCGGCGATCGCGTCGGCCGGGACGACCACCTGGTAGCCGAGGTTCACGGCGTCGAAGACGGTGTTGGGGATCGCGACGTTGGAGGAGACCCCGGTGACGATCAGGGTCCGGCAGCCGAGGTTGCGCAGCAGCGCGTCCAGATCGGTGCCGGCCATCGGGGACAGGCCGTGCAGACGCCGTACGACCAGGTCCTCCCCGGCCACCTCGATCGGCGCTGCGACCTCGACCGCCCGGGTGCCGGACAGCTGCTGTACGGGGAGCCTGCCCGCGGCCCGGAACAGCCGGGCGTTGGAGTTGGCCCCGCGCCCGTCCGGCCGCCGCTCGGCCACCGCGTGCAGCACCTGTACGCCGGCCCGGTGCGCGGCGTCGACCAGCGCGGCGACCCGCCCGAGCATCCCGGAGGCCCGCGCCTCCTTGGCGAGCTCCGGCAGCGCGCCGTCCTCGCCGACGACGCCGTTCTGGCATTCGACGGTGAGCAGGGCGGTGGTGGCCGGGCCGAGCTGCAGCATGGTTCCCCCTGGCGTGACGGCGGAAGAGCCCTCATGATTCCTGACACACAGTCAGATGTGAAGGGGTGCGGGACTGATGGACGAGACCCAGCGGCGCGGCCGGCGGATCATGATGACCGAGCGGGAAGTGGATGCCTTTCTGCGGGAACAGCGGACCTGCCGGGTGGCCACGGTCTCCGCCGACGGCCGCCCGCACGTCGGAGCCCTGTGGTTCGCCTGGGACGGCACCTCGCTCTGGCTGTACTCGATCACCCGCAGCCGGCGCTGGGCCGACCTGCGCAAGGATCCGCGGATCTCGGTGGTGGTGGACGCGGGCGAGTCGTACGACGAACTGCGCGGGGTGGAGCTGTCGGGCAGCGCCGTCTTCGTGGGCGAGGCCCCGCGCACCGGCGAGCCCTGCCCCGAGCTGGAGGAGGTCGAACGGCTCTTTCCGGCCAAGAACTTCGGCATCGCCGAGATGCCGCACGACGGGCGCCACGCCTGGCTGCGGCTGACCCCGGACGCGGTGGTGTCCTGGGACTTCCGCAAGCTCTAGGGGGCGTCTTGTCGATCGGGCCGGATCAGGATCGGCCCTCGACCTCGGCGGCCACGGTCCGCAGCGCGTCCACCGCGGCCCGGATCGAGGGCCGGCGGTCGGCGTCGGCCCGCCAGACCACGTAGACGTGGCGCCGCACGGTGTCGCAGACCGGCAGCAGCCGGACCCCGGGCGGCACCGGGCCGCGCCCCAGCCGGGGGGTCACGCACACGCCGAGCCCGGCCTCCACGAAGGCGAGCTGGGTGTGGTGCTCCTCGGCGATGTGCGCGATGCGCGGCTCGACGCCGGTGCCGCGCAGCGTGAAGACCAGCCACTCGTGGCAGAACTGCCCCTCGTTCCAGGACACCCAGTCCTCCTCGGCGAAGTCCGCGAGGGAGACCTCGGTGCGCCCGGCCATCGGGTGCCCGGCCGGCACCGCCACATCGGCGGCGTCGTCGAGCAGGTGCGCCCGGACCAGCTCGGCGGGGACGGGCATCCGCTTGTTGTGCCAGTCGATCGCGAGCGCGAGGTCGAGGTCGCCGCGCACCACCGCGGCCATGCTTTCCGCCGGCTCCATCTCGCGCACCCGCGCCCGCAGTTCCGGATGCCCGGCCCGCAGGGCCGTCAGCGCGGCCGGCAGCAGGCCCCGCATGGCGGTGGGGAAGGCGCCGATGCGCAGCTCGCCGACGGCGCAGCCGCGCTGGGCCTCGACGTCGGCCTGGGCGAGCTCCACCTGGGAGATGATCCGCGCCGCGTGATCGGCGAGCAGCCGCCCGGCGTCCGTGAGCCGCACTCCGCGGCCGTTCTTGGACAGCAGCGGCTGGCCGACCTCGCGCTCCAGCTTGGCCATCTGCTGGGACACGGCGGAGGTGGTGACGTGCAGACCCTCGGCGGCGCCGCTGACCGAGCCGTGCCGGGCGAGGGCGTCGAGGGTGCGCAGGCGCTCCAGGTTCAACATGTAAGTGATGCTACGCCGTCAGCTCTAAAAAATCTCGCTTGTCCTACGAGGTCGGCGCCCGCAGAGTAGGCCCCATGAGCGCACCCGCGGCCACCCGCCCGACCCTCTCCCCCGCCCCGCCGACCTCCCCGACCGGCACCCGCCGCGCCGCCCTCGACTGGCGGATCCGGTTCGGCGTGCTCTCCGTCGTCTGGGGCTTCAGCTTCCTCCTGATCAAGGTCGGCACCGAGGGGTACGCCCCGTTCCAGGTGGCCCTCGGCCGGGTCTTCTTCGGTGCGCTCGCGCTGCTCGCCGTCCTGCTGGTCCGGCGCGAGCCGCTGCCGCGCGGCCTGCGCACCTGGGGCCACCTCGCGGTGGCCGCCCTCCTGCTGAACACGGTCCCGTTCTCGCTCTTCGCGTACGCCGAGCTGAGCATCCCCTCCAGCCTCGCCGGGATCTGCAACGCCACCTCCCCGCTGTGGGGGATGGCGCTCTCCCTGGTCGCCCTCTCCGAGGACCGCCCGACCCGGCGCCGGGTCGCCGGCCTGGGCCTCGGCTTCCTCGGCGTGCTCACCGTGCTCGGCGCCTGGCAGGGCTTCTCCGGCGTCGACGCGAAGGGCACCGCGCTCGCGCTGCTGGCCGCGCTCTGCTACCCGATCGGCTGGATCTACGTCCGCCGCACCCTGGCGGACACCCCGGGCTCCCCGGTCGCCCTGACCGGCGGCCAGCTGCTGCTCTCCACCCTCCAGCTGGCCGTGACCAGCGCCGTGTTCACCACCGCCCCGGCCTCCTTCCCGCTCTGGCCCACCCTCTCGGTGATCGCCCTCGGAGCCCTGGGCACCGGCATGGCCCTGCAGATGCAGTACGGCCTCGTCACCGAGATCGGCCCGACCACGGCCCAGATGGTCACGTACTTCATCCCGGTCATCGCCACCACGGCCGGCGTCCTGGTCCTGGGCGAACAGCTCCACTGGAACACCCCGGTGGGCGCCGCCGTCGTCCTGGCGGGCGCTGCACTGACCCAGTCCGGCCGGCGCACCTGAGCCACTGCTACCTTCTGGGCGATCATCGATTGCATCCCTGGGGGGACCACATGCCCGTCGGCATACTGTTGCTCGTTCTCGGCCTGACCGGTCTGGCCGGCGGGGGCTGGGTCGCGCTGAACATCCGCGGCGCCGCGGTCTCGCTGAACCAGCGTCAAGAACGCAATATCGAACTCCGTGCCCACGCCCAGGGCCGCCTCGACCCGCCCGCAGCCTGGTTCGGCGTCACGGGCTTCCGGGTCCTGGCCGCCGTGGTCGCCGCGGCCGGGAGCGTCCTCGCCCTCCTCTCCTTCGCCGTGATCGCCACCGCCTGACCGAGCCGGTGAACGAAGACCATCCGGTCAGGGCCTGGGGCGTGTCCCGCCGGTCAGGCCGGGCTCGCGACGCGTGGCACCGCTCCCTGATCCGGCCTGATCGACAGGACACCCCCTAGACGTAGCGGGTCGTCGAGGCCGGTCCGGTCGCGGCGGCGATCGCCTCCGCCAGGCCGGGGACGTCCGACGGGGTCAGGCGGGAGACCGTGATGCGGATGCCGGGCCCGCTCCCCAGCCGGAAGCGGGCGCCCGGCGCCACCGCCCAGCCCGCCGCGAGCAGCCGGGTCACCACGGCCGTCTCCTCCGCGACCGGCACCCAGACGTTCATCCCGCTGCGCCCGTACGCCGGCACCCCGCGGGCCGCCAGTGCGGCGACCAGCGCGTCGCGCCGCTCCCCGTACGCCCGTGCCACCGCCGCCGGGTCCACCGCGCCCGAGCTCCACAGCTCCAGCACCGCGTACTGCAGCACCCGGCTGACCCAGCCCGGCCCCAGCCGCTGCCGGCCGCGGACCCGGTCCAGGGTCACCGGGTCGCCGGTGAGCACCGCGAGCCGCAGGTCCGGCCCGTACGCCTTGGCGGTGGACCGCACCAGGGCCCAGTGCCGGGTGACTCCGCCCAGCGAGTGCAGCGGCAGGTCCACGATGCCGTGACCGTGGTCGTCGTCGATGACGAGCACCTGGGGATGCGCGGCCAGCAGCGTCCTCAGGGCCGCGGCCCGGGCCGCGCCCACCACCGCCCCCGTCGGGTTCTGCGCCCGTGAGGTGACCACCAGTGCCCGCGCCCCGGCGGCCAGCGCCGCGGCGACCGCCGCCGGGCGCGGCCCCTCGTCGTCCACCTCGACGGGCAGCACCCGCAGCCCCAGCGCGGGCACCAGGTCCAGCACGTTCCCCCATCCGGGGTCCTCGACGGCCACCGCGTCGCCGGGTTTGAGGTGGGCCGCCAGCACCCGCTCGATGCCGTCGAGCGCACCGGAGGTCAGGGCCAGCGGCCCGTCCGGCACCCCGTCCGCCGTCAACTCCGCGCGGGCCAGCCGGGCGAGCTCGGGGACCACCGGGTCCTGCCCGTACTGGGTGGGCGCCAGCGCGTACCGGCGCGCGGCCGCGGCGAGCGGCCCGTCCAGCGAGGGCAGCAGGGCCGGATCGGGGTTGCCGGTGGACAGGTCCCGCGCGCCGGCCGGTACGGCGACCCCCATGGCCCCGCGCGGGGTGCTGGCCGGGCGCGCCCGGATGCGGCTGCCGCGCCGGCCGTCCGTCTCGATGACCCCGCGCTCGCGCAGCGTCCGGTACGCGGCCGCGACCGTGTTCGGGTTGACGCCCAGCCGGGCGGCGAGTTCCCGCATCGGGGGCAGCAGTGCGCCGGGGGTGAGCTCCCCCGATCCCACCCCTGCTTCGACGCTGGCCGCAATCTCCGATGCACGCCCACCGCTGATCAGATATTCTCCTAGCACAAAACACATTATGCACTAGTGCAATGGAGTTCGCACCATGACCGCCCCCACTCCCGCCTCCTACGAGCCCACCGACCGGACCGTCCCCACCCGGTCCCGCGACCGGGCCCGCTACGACCGCGAGACGGTGCACGCGATACTCGACGAGGCGTACGTCTGCCACCTCGGCTTCGTCCGCGACGGCGCCCCCGTGGTCCTGCCCACGCTCTTCGGCCGGGTCGGCGAAACCCTCTACATCCACGGCTCCACCGGCTCCCGCCCGCTCCGCGAGGCCGGCCGCACCGACCCGGGCCTGCCGGTCTGCGTCACCGTCACGCACGTGGACGGCCTGGTGCTGGCCAAGTCGGCGTTCCACCACTCCCTCAACTACCGCTCGGTGGTGGTGCACGGCACCGCGTACGAGGTGACCGACGCGGACGAGCGGCGGATGGCGCTCGACGCCCTCGTCGACCAGGTGGTCCCGGGCCGCTCCGCCGACTCCCGCCCGGCCGACGCCAAGGAGATGGCGGCCACCGCGGTGATCCGCCTCGACCTGGCCGAGGTCTCGGCGAAGATCCGTACCGGCGGCCCGAACGACGACGCCGGGGACCTGGACCTGCCCTACTGGTCGGGTGTGGTCCCGGTCGCCCGGACGTACGGCACCCCCGTGCCGGCCGACGGCCTGGCCCCCGGCATCGCCACCCCGGACTACCTCGCCGCGCTCTGAAGCGGAGCGGGTGACGGCTGCTGCACCACCGGACGGCGGGCCTCCGCGATGATCAGCGCGAGGACCGCCGTCAACAGCAGCACGGTGCCGAGCACCACCGCCCCGGTGAGCTCCTCCCCGAGCACCAGCACGGCGATCACCGCCGCGCTGACCGGCTCGATCAGCATGATCACCGACACGGTCGCGGCCCGCACCGCGGCGGCTCCGGTGAAGTAGAGCGCGTACGCGAGCGCGGTGGGCACGGTCGCGACGTACGCCATCAGCCAGATCACCTGCCCGAGGTCGGCCGTGTGCGGCAGCAGTCCCTCCACCGCGGCCAGGGGCAGCAGGCAGACGGCGCCCACCCCCGTCGACCACGCCGTGGTCACCAGCGGGTCCCCGCCCTCGCCGCGCTGACCGGTCCACCGGGTCAGCAGGGTCATCGCCGCGTAGCCGGCGGCCGACAGCAGCGCCAGGCCGACACCCAGCGGCCGCACCTCACCGCCGCCGCTGCCCAGGACCAGAACGACCAGCCCGGCGAGCGCTCCGGCCACGGCGGCCGCGCCGCCGCGCCCGAGCCGCTCGCCCGTCCAGGTCCGGGCGCCGAGAGCGATCATCACCGGGCCGGCGCCGAGGGTGACCACGGTTCCGACGGCCAGTCCGGTCTGCTGCACGGCCCCGAAGTAGGCGGCCTGGAACAGGGTGAACAGCAGGCCGGTGGTGATCAGTGAACCGAGCGACGGGCGCGCGGCGCCGGCCGCAGCCCGCCCCGGGCGGCCCGCCGGACGGCGGACCGCCAGCACGGCCAGCAGAACGGCCAGGCCGCCCGCACACCGCCAGAAGGACAGGGACAGCGGCCCGAGGTCACTGGCCAGGAAGAGCAGGGAGGCGGCCGCCCCGGCAGTGCCCCAGGCAGCTCCGGCGACGACGAGGTACAGCAGACTGCGCCCGGCGGGCGAGTGGTTCGACACGTGTTTCTCCGCGCTTGCAGGAAGGATGAAGGGTCTGCGTCATCGCTTCGCGGGCAGCACGGACCGGCCCGGGAACCCCCGGGCCGGGGTCTCGTTCTTGAGCGTGGCCGCCCGCGCTAGGCGGCGGGAGGCGGAAGCACGGTCGAAGGCATGACCGGAACCCTACGCGGTGGTCTTCTCCCGGTCCAGCGCGTCCATCTCCGGCCCGGCCGGCGCCCGGTTCCGCGAGGACTGGGCGATGAACGCACCACCCAGCACCAGCGCGCCGCCGAGCACCTGCGGCCCGGACAGGTGCTCGCCGAGCAGCACCCAGGCCAGCACGGTGGCGACGACCGCCTCCAGGCAGGCCACCACCCCGGCCACCTGCGGCGAGAGCCGGCGCACCGAGACCACTCCGGTCAGGTACGCGAGCACGGTCGCGATCAGCACCACCCAGGCGAGCAGCACCAGTCCGGGCACCTGCGCGCCCGCCACCTCGGCGTTCCCGCCGAGCACCTGCCAGTCGATCTGCCAGGGGCGGGCGATCACCGTCATCACCACGGTGCCGATGATCAGCCCGTACGCCGCGACGCCGAGCGGGTCCGGGACGTCCTCCCCGTCCGTGCCCTGATCGGCGAAGACGAAGTAGAAGGCCTGGCAGCAGGCGGCGGCCAGCCCCAGCAGCACGCCCAGCGGGTCCAGGCTCAGCCCGGCCCAGATCTCCACCACACAGGCCAGCCCGACCACGGCCACCGCCGCTCCGGCCGCGGCCGCGCGGGTGACCGGCTTGCGCTGCACGAACCGGATGTAGCCGAGGAGCAGCGCCGGGCCCAGGTACTCCAGCAGGAGGGCCACGCCGACCGGGATGCGGGACAGGGAAGCGAAGTAGAAGGCCTGCACACCGGCGACCGCTATCAGACCGAAGCCGGCCAGCAGGGCCGGTTTGCGGCGTACCAGATCGCGGTGCCGCCAGGCGAGCGGGGAGAGCACCAGCGCGCCTCCGGCCACCCTGAGCCAGACCATGTGCAGCGGGTCCAGACCCGCTTCGATCAGCGGCTTCGCCGCCACTCCCGAACCGCCGAACGCGGCCGCCGAGACGAGGGCGAGGCCCAGTCCGGCGTTCTTCCCTGACGCTTGCATCCGGCCATCATGGCAGTCGGCGTCAGGAGCGTCACACGTGTGACGCCTGTTGAGACGGTCACACATTTTCTGACAGGTCGTCAGTATTGAATGTTGTGGCCGCCGGGGCTACGTTCCGCGCACGTACCCGACGAGAAGGGGTGGTCGCATGGCTGAAGTCACCGCGGAATCACGCATCGAGGCGTCCGCCGCGAAGGTCTGGTCCCAGCTGACGGACTGGGGTGCGTACGGCCAGTGGAGCATGACCCACACCAGCTTCCCCAAGGGCGGACCGGAGAACCTCGCGGTCGGGTCCACCTTCGAGGAGAACATGAAGATGATGGGCTTCCCCGCCGAGGTCACCTGGACCATCGAGGAGCTGGAGGCCGAGCGGGTCTTCGCGATCAAGGGCAAGGGGCCGATGGGCGTGGTCGTCGGCACGAAGTACACCCTGGTCCCCGACGGCGGGGCGACCACGGTCCGTATCGACGGCGAGTTCACCGGCGCGGCCGTCTCGCTGATGGCGGGCAAGCTGAAGGACTCGGCCACGGCCGCGCTCAACGAGTCGCTGCGCAAGCTGGCCGGCCTGGTCGCCTGAGCCGCCGCCCCCCACACGCGAGCGCCCCGCGGCCGAAGCCGCGGGGCGCTGGTGCGCACCGGCCGGGTCAGTGCTCGTCGGCCAGGATCAGGTAGAGCTTCTTGCGGGCCTCGTTGATGACGCCGACGGCCTTCTGCCGCTGCTCGGCCGAGCCCGTCTTCCAGACCTGCGCGAAGGCCTCCATCAGGCCGAAGCCGGCCGCGCGGACCTCGTTCATGGCCTCGAAGTCGAAGCCGCGCCCGACCTCTTCCCAGGGCGCCGCGGGACCCGCCTCGGCTTCCGTACGGCCCGCGTCGGTGAGCGTGAACAGCTTCTTGCCGCCCTCGCTCTCGCTGCGGATCAGCCCCTCGTCCTCCAGCAGCTGGAGGGTCGGGTAGACCGAGCCGGGGCTGGGCTTCCAGGCCCCGCCGCTGCGCTCGCCGATCTCCTGGATCATCTCGTAGCCGTGCATCGGCCGGTCGAGCAGCAGCGCCAGGATCGACGCGCGTACGTCGCCACGCCGGGCCCGCCGGTGCGGGCCGCCCCGGCCGCGCCCGCCGAAGGGTCCGCCGGGACCGCCGCCCCAGCCGGGTCCGAACGGGCCGAAGGCGCCGCGGCGCCCCTCGAACTCTCCCTGACGGTCGGGCCCACAGTTGCCGTGCCCATGTCCGTGTCCATGTCCATGTGAACGCATGGCTGCGCTCCTCTCATCATCGATCGTTCGCGATGCTTCAACGATATATCGGGAGTGTTCTACTGACAAGGCCAGTCATCCCGAATTGGCCTTGGGCCCCGCACGAGGGGGCGCCCTACCGTCGGAGCATGCGAATCCGAATCGTCGACGCCTTCTCCGACCGGCCCTTCGGCGGCAACCCCGCCGGCGTCCTGCTCCTCGACGGCGGGTTCCCGCCGGACGAGTGGCTCCAGCAGGTGGCCGCCGAGGTCAACCTGTCCGAGACCGCCTTCGCCCACCCGCTGCCGGCCGGCGGAGACGCGGACTGGGCCCTGCGGTGGTTCACCCCGGCCGCCGAGGTCGACATGTGCGGCCACGCCACCCTTGCCACCGCGCACGTACTGAACCAGCACAGCCTGGCGACGACCGGACGGCCCGCCGGACCGGTCCGGTTCACCGCCCGCTGCGGGATCCTGACCGCCGAGGCGGCCGAGGACGGCGGCATCACCATGGACTTCCCCACGTCCTCGCTGACCCCCTGGGAGCCGCCCGCCGAGATCGCGCGGGCCCTGGGCGGAGTGGAGATCCTCACGGCCCACGACACGGCCGAGCACATCGGCGACCTGCTCATCGAGCTGGCCGACGAGAAGACCGTCCGCGAGCTGCGCCCCGACTTCGCGGGACTGCGGGCCTTCGCCCGGCGCGGAGTGATCGTGACCGCTCCCGCCGAGGACCCGGCGCGCGGCTACGACTTCGTCTCCCGCGGCTTCTTCCCGCTCGTCGGAATCGACGAAGACCCCGTCACCGGCAGCGCCCACACCGCGCTGGCCCCGTTCTGGGCGGCCCGCCTGGGCCGCACCGAGCTGACCGGCCTGCAGGGCGGGGCCCGCACGGGCCTGGTCAAGGTCACCCTCGCCGGCGACCGCACCCTGCTCACCGGCCGGGCCGTCACCGTCATCGACGGCGAACTGCTCACCGCCCCCTGAGGGCCGGTCCGGAGGGGGTGGGCATCAAAAGGCGGACAATCAAGCGGTGTCATCAAGCGGTGTCGTCAGGTGTCATCAAGGGGTGGGCAGCCAGCCCACCTTGCCGGCCAGCAGCGCGTACCCGCCGAAGGCCACGATGTCGAGCAGCGCATGCGCGACCACCAACGGCCCGACCCGGCCCCACCGGCGGTACAGCAGGACGAAGACGACGCCCATCACCACATTGCCGATGAACCCGCCGATGCCCTGGTAGAGGTGGTACGAGCCGCGCAGCAGCGAGCTGGCCAGCAGCGCGGCCATCGGCGACCAGCCCAGCTGGTCGAGCCGGCGCAGCAGGTAGGCCAGCACGATGACCTCCTCCACCACCGAGTTCTGCACGGCGGAGAGGATGAGTACGGGGAACTTCCACCACACGTCGGGCAGCGCCTCCGGCACCACCGTCAGGTTGAATCCGGCGGCGCGGGCCCCCAGGTAGAAGGCCAGCCCGGCACTGCCGATGCCGGCCGCGACGAGCGCGCCCCGGCCCAGGTCCGGCCGGAGCCGGGTGCGGTCGAAACCGAGCGCCCGCACGCCGCCGGCCCCCTCCCGGGTCAGCAGGTGCGCCACCAGCAGGACGGGCACCAGGGCGGTGCCGATGCCGAAGAGCTGCCAGGCCAGGTCCAGCCAGGGCCGGCCGGGAGCGTACGAGCCGTTCAGCGTGGCGGCCTGGTCCTTCAGGCCGCCCGGCTCGGTGAGCGAACCGATGAAGCTGATCAGGGACGAGACCCCGCTCGCCCCCAGCGACAGCGCGAGCACGAGCAGCGTCTCGGTGCGCAGCAGGCTCCGCCGCCCGCCCTCGCGCAGATCCTCCAGCACCGGTTCCGCCCGCACGCCCGACTCCGTCCTGCCATCCCGTTCCGACCTCCCCATACTGCCTGCCCGGCAGCGGAAGGGGAGGCCGGGACGGGATCCGGGGGCGGGAGGAGGTCAGGAGAGCTCGGGCAGCCCCACCGGCCAGGTGTGCACCGGATCCCCCTTGTGCATCAGCTCGCTGTACCGCCGGGTGGTCGCCGCCAGCGCCGCCTCCCGCTCCAGCCCGCCCTCCAGCCCCCGGTGGTAGGTGTCCACCTGCCAGGTCGCCCCGTTGACCCGCCGCCGGCAGCGCTCCTCGATGATGCCGAGGTAGTGGTCCCGGTCGGCCGGTTCGATCCCCCAGGCGTCCAGCCCGGCGGCCGCCAACGGCAGCAGCTCGTCCAGGACCAGGCGGACGGCCGGCACGCTCGCCAGCCCGCCCGACCGCCCCCGGCGCGGCCAGCGCACCCGGGCGTCGATCCCGTACCGGCAGGCCGCGTCGAAGTTGGCCTCGGCCTCGGCGAACGGCAGCCTGCCCCACACCGGGCTCTTCTCGTCGGCGAGGGTGCGCACCAGCCCGTAGTAGAAGGCGGCGTTGGCGACCACGTCGGTGACGGTCGGCCCGGCCGGCAGGACCCGGTTCTCCACCCGCAGGTGCGGCATCCCGTCGGCCACCCCGTACACCGGCCGGTTCCACCGGTACACGGTGCCGTTGTGCAGGACCAGTTCCTGCAGGCCGGGCACCCCGCCCTCGGCCAGCACCCGCAGGGGCTCCTCCTCGTCGCAGATCGGCAGCAGGGAGGGGAAGAAGCGGACGTTCTCGGCGAACAGCTCGTACGCCGAGTCCACCCAGCGCTCGCCGAACCAGGTCCGCGGCCGCACCCCCTGCGCCTGGAGCTCGGGCGGGCGGGTGTCGGTGGCCTGCTGGAACAGCGGCGGCCGCGACTCCCGCCACAGCTCCCTGCCGAACAGGAACGGCGAGTTGGCGCCGACCGCGATCTGCACCGCCGCCACGCACTGCGCCGCGTTCCACACATCGGCGAACCGGGCCGGAGTGACCTGCAGATGAAGCTGTACGGAGGTGCAGGCCGCCTCCGGAACGATCGACCCGGCGGTCCAGCTGACCCGCTCCACCCCGTCGATGTCCAGGTGGAAGTCCTCCCCGCGCAGCATCAGGATCTGCTCGTTGAGCAGCGAATACCGGTCCACCGCGGAGAGGTTCGCGGTGACCAGGTCCTGCTGCGAGATGGTGGGCAGAATGCCGATCATGACGACTCCGGCATCGACCTCGGCGGCCTGCCGGTGGGCATAGCCGAGACCGGCGCTGAGTTCCTCGGCGAGCTGGTCGAATACCCGGCCGTCGAGGCGGTGCGGGAGTATGTTGACCTCCAGGTTGAACATTCCGAGTTCGGTCTGGAAATCGGGGCTCGCTATGCGCTCCAGAACCTGTGCGTTCACCATTCTCGGCAGTCCGTCGGCACCCGCGAGATTCAATTCGATCTCAAGCCCCATGAGATTCTTGGGCCGATCGAACCTCTTCTCCGCCAGAAGCCGCTCCAGCCCCTCCAGGCACTCGTGAAGCTTCCTCCGATACCGTTGCCGATCGGACAGGTCGAATCCGCCTGCCACGACCTTCTCCCCCATCGAAGCGTCCCTCCTGGAGTGGGCCCCACCCGGCCACCCGGGCGCGCGCGTTACGGTCGATGATGCCCCAGCCGCGTGATCTATAACTCCGAGGGGGCGTGCGTGGCGGGGAGCGTGCGCCGGTTTGGCCGACACAGCGCGTTGGCACATTCACTCGGCACATGGCCGGACGCCATTTACCCGTCGACTTGCCGAAGTTCCGATCGCACGCATTACCGACGCTTTCCAGCCGAGCCCTCGTCAGGTAACCTCCGAGGTCAGCGCGAAACTCTTGCGCACCCCCCGGCATGAAATCCATGACAGTGGGACCGGTAAGCGCCTTGTCGGCAATAGACGGGACAGCTAGCCGAAACACTGTGTGAACACGTGTCGTATAAACTCGCAAACGAGGCAGAGAGTTGGCGCGCGGCCATTGCCCCACAGCCCCCCTCTGGCCCCAGAATGCGACTGCGCCCTCCGCACACCCCTGCCCCCGCTCCACCGGTCTCCCAAGTGAGAGGCGACCCACCATGCCGCTGCATGTCCCTCCGGCTCCCGCGCCCGCCCTGCGCAGCGTCCTCGCGGCACTCGGCTCCCCCACCGCCGTGCATGAGAGGCACACTCCCACCCTGCGCGCCCACCAGGGGCCGCTGACCGCCGAACTCCCGCTTCCCGTCCACGTCCTGGACCGGGTCATCGCCGGAGGACGGCCACCGCGCACCCGCCTCACCGCATGGCGCTTCCTGATCCGCGGCGGGGACCGGTTCGTGGCGGCGGCGGACACCCGGCTGACCGCGGACGGCTGGACGTTCTCCCATTTCTTCGAGGGCCCGTACGTGGCCGCCACCGAGCGGGCGCTGCGACAGGCTGAATCCCTCGGCACGAGCTACCAGCCCCGGCTGCTGTCCGTACCGGAGCTGTACATGCTGACGCTGTGGCTGCACGGGGCGGTCGGCGCGGATCCCGCCGCCGGCCTGCCCGCTGCCGCGGACCTGCTGGTACCGCTGGCCCCGGCCCCGCCGGGCATCGCCGCGTACCGCCCGCACCCGGTCTCCGAGCTGCTCCCGGTGATGACCCACCGGCTGACCCCGCCCGCCCTGGCGGGTGAGGCGGCCGCCTGAGCGCACCGCCGGTCCGGTGTCGATGACATGGTTGACCCATCTGGCCTAGTCCCTCCGGGCCAGATCCGAACCATCCGAAATGACAGGGGAGTTGGCCTGAACCGCCCGCACGAGTGATGCGTCATCAATCTATGAGGACAGCTGCCGGAAATCCCTGCGGAGCCAAGGCCGTAGGGCAACACTGGGACCCTGACCACACCGATTGATACGGGGGGCGGCCATGAACAACGCATCGAGCCGCAGCACACAGACCACACCGCAGCGAAAGAACGCATCCATGTGCCAGCACCAGCCTGCCTGCCCATCAGCCGACTCCGCCGACCGGGAGGCAGCGCACCCTGTGGCGAACCATCCGGAACAGGGTTGGAGCCTGCTGTGCAACGGCGTCCTGCTCTTCGAGGACACCGGTGAGCTGCTGCCGAACGGCCAGATCATCGCACCGCACCGCCCGCTCGCGGCGGCGCACGTGGTGAAGGCGGCCTGACCGACGGCCGAACGGCCGAGGGGCCGGCCCGGGATTCCTCCCGGACCGGCCCCTCGGCCTCTTCAGCGTGATCAGTTGTCGTACTCGTCCACCGGCGGGCAGGAGCAGACCAGGTTCCGGTCGCCGAAGGCGCCGTCGATGCGGCGCACCGGCGGCCAGTACTTCTCGGCCGCCACGACTCCGCCGGGGAACACGGCCTCGTCGCGGGTGTACGGGTGGTTCCACTCGCCGCCCAGCGCGGCCGCCGTGTGCGGGGCGTTGGAGAGCGGGTTGTCACCGGCCGGCCAGTCACCGGAGGTGACCTTGTCGATCTCGGCGCGGATGGCGATCATCGCGTCGCAGAATCGGTCGATCTCGGTGAGGTCCTCGGACTCGGTCGGCTCGATCATCAGCGTGCCGGCCACCGGGAAGGACATGGTCGGGGCGTGGAAGCCGTAGTCGATCAGGCGCTTGGCGATGTCGTCCACGGAGACGCCGGTCTCCTTCGACAGCGGGCGCAGGTCGATGATGCACTCGTGCGCGACCAGCCCGGCGGGGCCGGTGTAGAGCACCGGGTAGTGCGGCTCGAGGCGCTTGGCGATGTAGTTGGCGCCGAGCACCGCGACCTGGGTGGCCCGCTTGAGGCCTTCGCCGCCCATCAGGCGTACGTACGACCAGGAGATCGGCAGGATGCCCGCCGAGCCCCAGGGCGCGGCCGAGATCGGGCCGACGCCCGTCTCCGGGCCGGCGGTCGGCTGCAGCGGGTGGTTCGGCAGGTACGGCGCCAGGTGCGCGCGGACACCGACCGGGCCGACGCCCGGGCCGCCGCCGCCGTGCGGGATGCAGAAGGTCTTGTGCAGGTTCAGGTGCGAGACGTCGCCGCCGAAGTGGCCCGGCTTGGCGAGGCCGACGAGCGCGTTCAGGTTGGCGCCGTCGACGTAGACCTGGCCGCCGGCGTCGTGCACCTGGGCGCAGATGTCGGCGACGTGCTCCTCGAACACACCGTGCGTGGACGGGTAGGTGATCATCAGCACGGCGAGCTCGTCGCGGTACTGCTCGATCTTGGCGCGCAGGTCCTCGGCGTCGACCTCGCCGTCGTCGGCGGTCTTGATGACGACGACCTTCATGCCGGCCATGACGGCGCTGGCGGCGTTGGTGCCGTGCGCGGAGGACGGGATCAGGCAGATGGTGCGCTGCTCGTCACCGTTGGCCCGGTGGTAGGCGCGGACGGCCAGCAGGCCGGCCAGCTCGCCCTGCGAACCGGCGTTCGGCTGGATGGAGACCTTGTCGTAGCCGGTGACCTCGCAGAGACGTTCCTCCAGCTCGGTGATGAGCGTGGCGTAGCCCTGGGCCTGGTCCATCGGCGCGAACGGGTGCAGCTGGCCGAACTCGGGCCAGGTCACCGGCTCCATCTCGGTGGTCGCGTTGAGCTTCATGGTGCAGGAGCCCAGCGGGATCATGCCGCGGTCCAGCGCGTAGTCCTTGTCGGACAGCTTGCGCAGGTAGCGCAGCATCGCCGTCTCGGAACGGTGCTGGTGGAAGACCGGGTGGGTGAGGTACGCGTCGGAGCGCAGCAGGCCCTCGGGCAGGGTCTCGGCGGCGGTCCCGTCCAGGGCCTCGATGTCGGCGGTGACGCCGAAGGCGGCCCAGACGGCCTCGAGGTCGGCGCGCAGGGTGGTCTCGTCGCAGGCGACGGAGACGTGGTCGGCGTCGGCCTGGTACAGGTTGACCCCGCCCTCGCGGGCCGCGGCCACGACCTCGGCGGCGCGGCCCGGGACGCGGGCGGTGATCGTGTCGAAGTAGGCGCCGTGCACGATCTCGACACCGCCGGCCTTCAGGCCCTCGGCGAGCAGGGTGGCGTACCGGTGGGTGCGGCGGGCGATCGTCTTCAGGCCCTCGGGGCCGTGGTAGACGGCGTACATGCCGGCCATGACGGCGAGCAGCACCTGCGCGGTACAGATGTTGCTGGTGGCCTTCTCGCGGCGGATGTGCTGCTCGCGGGTCTGCAGGGCCAGGCGGTAGGCCTTGTTGCCGTCGGCGTCGACGGACACGCCGACCAGGCGGCCGGGCAGCGAGCGGGCGTGCTTCTCCTGGACGGCCATGTAGCCGGCGTGCGGGCCGCCGAAGCCCATGGGGACGCCGAAGCGCTGGGTGGTGCCCACCGCGATGTCGGCGCCGAGCTCGCCCGGGGAGGTCAGCAGGGTGAGGGCCAGCAGGTCGGCGGCGACGGTGACGATCGCGCCGATCCCGTGGGCCTGGTCGATGACCGGCTTGATGTCCCGCACGGCACCGGAGGCGCCGGGGTACTGGAGCATCACGCCGAAGACGCCGCGCTCGGCGATCTCGGCGGGGATGCCCTCGGACAGGTCGGTGACGACGACCTCGATGCCGAGGGGCTCGGCGCGGGTCTCGATGACGGCGATGGTCTGGGGCAGCGCATCGGCGTCGACGAGGAAGACCCCGCCCTTGACCTTGCCGACGCGGCGGGCCAGCGTCATCGCCTCGGCGGCCGCGGTGCCCTCGTCGAGCAGCGAGGCGCCGGAGGTGGGCAGACCGGTGAGCTCGGCGACCACGGTCTGGAAGTTCAGCAGCGCCTCCAGCCGGCCCTGCGAGATCTCCGGCTGGTAGGGCGTGTACGCCGTGTACCAGGCCGGGTTCTCCATCACGTTCCGGAGGATGACCGGCGGGGTGAAGGTCCCGTAGTAGCCGAGACCGATCATGGAGGAGAGGACCTGGTTGCGGTCGGCGAGGGAGCGGAGCTCGGCCAGCACTTCGGCCTCGGTCCGGGCCTCCGGCAGGTTCAGGGCTGCGGCGCTCTTGATCACATCCGGTACCGCGGCGGCCGTCAGCTCGTCGAGGGAGCCGTAGCCGACCTGGGCGAGCATCTTCGCCTGCGCCTCGGCATCGGGACCGATGTGGCGCTGCTCGAAGGGGATGCCACGCTCCAGCTGGGAGAGCGGAATGCGGTTGGCAGTCATGTTACGGAGGCCTCCTGGTCTGCACGACCTGTGAGGGCACCACGAGGCGGGCGCCCGGACGGCCTCCCCCTCTGTCATCTCAACCTGAGAGCTTCGCCGTCTCCTGGGGGTCTCCCGTGGAGGATCGACTTTCACCGTCGGTGAGGGAGAGTGCCGGCACTGCGGATCCGACGCCCAGCCCTGCTTTCCAGAGTGGCCTCGTCCGTGCGGTACGTGTGCCTGAGAGATTCCGGGGAGGATTTGCTCCTTCGGCGCCTCCGTCGTACTCACTCGGAGGACTCTCCCGCACAGGGTCAACAGCCGTCACCCAGCCTACCAGCGCAGTTCCGGGGCCTTCCGGCCCTCCCTCGAGTGGCCCCCTCTCCCGATATGCACTTTCGTTGTGCTTACGGAGGAGTTGCGACCATTTGGAGGGACCGTGCAGACCGACATCGATCCGCGCAGCCTGATCGGCCGCAAGGCGTTCGACCGCAATGGCGTCAAGATCGGCACCGTCGACGAGGTCTATCTCGACGACGCCACGGGCGTCCCGGAATGGGCGGCGGTGCGTACGGGTCTGTTCAGCCGGGACGCGTTCGTGCCGCTGGAGCCCAGTGAGCTGGTGAACGAGACCCTGCGAGTGCCCTTCGAGCGCTCTTTGATCAAGGACGCCCCGGACTTCGGAGTGGGCCGTCACCTCTCCCCCGAACAGGAGCTCCAGCTCTATCACCACTACGGTCTGGACGTCGCCCTGCCGAGCGACTTCCAACGCGACTTCGGCCGCCTGGCCGGCGAGGAGGGCCAGCCGCGCTAGGACCTCCCCCGGTCCGCGCCCTGTGTCAGGTCCTGTGTCAGGTCCGGACCACCACCTGAACCCGGCCCGAAACCGGCCCCCGGATCATGCTCCGGGCCGGGGCCCGGGCGCGCCCTCAGGGCCCGGCTCGGGCTCGGGCTCCAGGTCCGGCTTCGGCTCGGGCTCCAGGTCCGGCCCGGGCTCCCGGTGCGGCTCGGGCCCCCTGCTCGGGTCCCGGCCCGGGCTTCAGGTCCGGCCTGAACTTCAGGTCCGGTCGGGCTCCGGCTCCAGGTCGGGGCCGGGCTCCGGTTCCCGGTCTGGGCCGGGCTCCGGCTCCGGCCCGGGCTCCAGGTGCGGCTCGGACCCCGGTTCCGGCGGCTCCGGCATGGGCTCCGGGGCCGGCTTTCGCAGGGGGAGCGGTTCCGCCGGCTCCAGTTCCGGGTCTCCGATCAGGAAGGTCCGTACCCGGCCGGGCGGCGACCACGGCTGCTCGAACCGCACGGTCACCCGGCCCACCCCGCTGCCCTGCACCCAGCCCGGCCCGTAGAGGGCGTGCCGTACGTCGCTCCCGGCCGCCCAGCGCCGCTCCGGGAGGGCGGTGGGCTCCTGGACCGGTGGAGCCTCCGCAGCCGCCTCAGCGGCCCCGGGCGCCCCGTCCGGCTCAGCGGCCAGCGTCTGCGCGAAGAGGTCCTCCTGCGTGTAGTCCGCCAGCCCGGAGACCCCCACGCCCAGCAGCCGCACCCCGCCCGTGGTGTCCACGCCCTCCAGCAGCCGGCCGGCCGCCTCCCGGACCACCGACGGATCGTCCGTCGGCCCGCGAAGCGTCTCGGACCGGGTCAGCGTCGAGAAGTCGTACCGCCGCACCTTCAGCACGATGGTCCGCCCGGAGTGCCCCGACGCCCGCAACCGCTCCACGCACCGGTCCGCCAGGCGCTGGACCTCGTACCGGATCCGGACCCGGTCGTGCAGGTCCACGTCGAAGGTGTCCTCGACCGAGACGGACTTGGCGTCGCGCTCGGCGACGACCGCCCGGTCGTCCTGCCCCAGCGCCATCCGGTACAGGGCGACCCCGTGCGAACGCCCCAGCATCCGCACCAGCTCGTCCTCGCCGGCCTCGGCCAGCTCCCCCACCGTGGTGATCCCGGCCCTGCGCAGGTGCTCCCCGGTCGCCGGCCCCACCCCGGGCAGCGTCCGTACCGGCATCGGCGCCAGCAGCGCCCGCTCCGTACCCGGCTCGATGAGCAGCAGCCCGTCCGGCTTGGCCTCTTCCGAGGCCACCTTGGCCAGCATCTTCGACCCGGCCAGCCCCACCGAGCCGCTGAGCCCGGTGACCGCCAGGATGTCGGCACGCAGCCGCTCGCCGGCCGCCCGCGCCGAGGCCGAATCGAAGGCCGTCGCACCCGCCTCCAGGTCCACGAAGGCCTCGTCGAGGCTGAGCGGCTCGACCAGCGGGGAGAGCTCGCGCAGCAGGGCCATCACCTGGTCGCTCACCGCCCGGTACAGGGTGAAGCGGGGGACGACGTACGCGCCGTTCGGGCAGAGCCGCCGCGCCTGCGCCATCGGCATCGCCGAATGCACCCCGAAACGCCGCGCCTCGTACGACGCGGTCGCCACCACCCCCCGCGGCCCCAGCCCGCCCACGATGACCGGCTTCCCACGCAGACTGGGCTTCGCCGCCTGCTCGGCAGAGGCGTAGAAGGCATCCATGTCGAGATGCAGAATCGTCGGCGCGGCTCTCACACGCCGATCCTCCCTCACCCCACTGACAGCGGACCCAGCCCCGCCGGCGTTTTGAGGCGCCGGCGCCGCACGGCCCCATCGGCAGCGGCAAATCCAGCCCCGCCGGCGTCTGAGGCGCGGGGGTCCGGGGGCCGGCCCCCGGCAACGGCGCCGCACGGCCCATCGGCAGCGGCAAAACCAGCCCCGCCGGCGTTTGAGGCGCGGGGGTCCGGGGGCCGGCCCCCGGCAACGGCGCCGCACCCGACCACCGGCCGCACCACAGCGGGGTGCCGGCTACGGCAGGCCGAAGCAGGCCGGAACGGAATGGCGGAATCGGCAGGCGGGCCAGGCGGGCTCAGACAGCCCGGTTGCGCCGAGCCGCCAGCTCATCCGCCGGATTGTGCCCCACCAACGTCTCCCCCGTATCGACCCGCTCCCCGTGCAGCTGCGACAACGCGTTCTCCACGTCCCGCCACACCACCCCCACCGCGATGCCGAAGATCCCCTGCCCACCCTGGAGCAGGTCCACGACCTGGTCGGGCGAGGTGCACTCGTACACGGTGGCGCCGTCGCTCATCAGGGTCATGCGGTCCAGGTCGGCGAATCCCCGGTCCCGCAGGTGCTGGACGGCGGTGCGGATGTTCTGCAGCGCCACCCCGGTGTCCAGGAAACGCTTGACGATCTTCAGGACGACGACGTCCCGGAAGCTGTACAGCCGCTGGGTGCCGGATCCGTAGGCGGGGCGCACGCTCGGCTCCACCAGCCCGGTCCGCGCCCAGTAGTCGAGCTGTCGATAGGTGATCCCGGCCGCGGCGCATGCGGTCGGCCCCCGGTACCCGATCTGCTGGGTCTCCGGCTCGTCCCCACCCCCCGGCGTGCCCGGCGCGGATTCCGGCGACCGGCGCGCGGGGCCCACCGCACTGCCGTGCAGCGGATACGGCCCGCTCTCACTCCGTGCGGGGATGCCCCCGGTCGTACCGTCGCCCGTGACTCTCACGCCGACCCTCCGTCCTTGACCTGCCATGTCGACGGTAGGCAGTCACCAGGGGTGCGTCAACGATCGCCACACTCGGCACGCCGAGTGATAATCACCCTGAGAGTGGTTTCCCGTGCCCCATTGCGGGGAAAGGCTACTCGAATGGGGCGGAACGGCGGTCACTGATTGCCGGTGCCGAAGTCCTCGGGCGAGATCTGGTCGAGGAACTCGCGGAACTTCTCCACCTCGTCCTCCTGCTCGTCCGGGATGGCGATTCCGGCGTCGTCCAGCACCCCGTCACTGCCGTAGATCGGCGTTCCGGTGCGCAGGGCCAGCGCTATCGCGTCCGACGGCCGCGCACTGACCTCCACCCCGCTGGCGAAGACCAGCTCCGCGTAGAACACGCCCTCCCGCAGATCCGTGATCCGGACCTCGGTGAGTTCCTCACCGATCGCCTCCAGCACGTCCTTGAACAGGTCGTGCGTCAGCGGCCGGGCAGGGGCCATGCCCTGCTGGGCAAAGGCAATGGCGGTCGCCTCCCCAGGACCGATCCAGATGGGGAGGTACCGATCGCCTCCCACTTCACGCAGGAGCACGATCGGTTGGTTGGAGGGCATTTCCACCCGGACACCCACAACGTCGAGCTCGTTCACACAGCAACCCTAGGACCTGCCGTGCGGGTTTGGGTAGTCGGGGCCTTCGCCGCTCAGTGCAGACGCACACCGAGGGCGGTCTGTACGAGCGCCTCGTGCAGGCGTACGGACAGCCCTGCGAGCTCCTTCATGGTGGCCTCGGCATGGGCCCTGGTCTGCGGATTGCGGTGCCGGCGCAGCGGTGCCACCACCTGTTCGACCAGCCCGGCCTCACGGTCGGCGGCGGCCTTCATCGCCCGCAGGTGCCGCGGCTCCAGTCCGAAGCGGCCGAGATCGGCCACCAGCCTGGCCACGGTCACGGACTCGGCGTCGAAACCGCCGCCGGGCGCCTCGGCGATCAGCCCGTACGACTCCCATTCGGACAGCTGTACCTCGTCCACCTCGGCGGCGGCGAGCAGCTCGGCCCGGCCGATCCGGGCGGCGGTGGGCCGCTCGGGGCCCTCGGGGGCCGCGTCGGCGTGTGGAGTGGGGGCGGGGATGCGGATCGGCTCCCCCGGCGCCCGCCCGTCGAGCTGCTCGCGGATGACCTTGAGCGGGAGGTAGTGATCGCGCTGCAACCGCAGGATCTGCGCCAGCCGGTCGACGTCCTCGGCGCTGAACTTGCGATATCCGGAAGGTGTGCGCCGGGGCTCGACGAGCCCTTCCGCCTCCAGGAAGCGGATCTTGGAGATGGTGACCTCGGGGAACTCGTCACGCAGCTGGTTGAGCACCGTACCGATGCTCACCAGCCGCCCGGCCGAGCCGGCGGTGCCGTGTCCGGCACCGCCTGTCGGTGTACGCAGCATGGACCTTCCCTGGGGGTCGGGTCCCCCCGGACGGAGTCCGGGGGAGGGTCAGATGCCCCGCTGGCTCGCGTAGAAGACCAGCCGGTACTTGCCGATCTGCACCTCGTCGCCGTTGTTGAGGGCGATGGATTCGATCGGGTTCCGGTTGACGTACGTGCCGTTGAGGCTGCCGACGTCGGCGACGGTGAAGCCGCCGTCCTGGCTCCTGCGGAACTCGACATGCCGCCGGGAGACCGTGACGTCGTCCAGGAAGATGTCGCTCTGCGGGTGGCGGCCGGCCGTGGTCAGCTCGCCGTCCAGCAGGAAGCGGCTGCCCGAGTTCGGGCCGCGCCGCACGATGAGCAGAGCGGAGCCCGGCGGGAGCGCTTCCACCGCGGCCTGGGCCTCGGGGGACAGCGAGGACGACACGTGCTGCTGTCCGGACACCTCGGCCTCGTAGGCCTCGAGGCCCGAGATCGAGATGGTGGACGTGGTCTCCGAGGCACGCTCCGGCGTCAGACCCGCCCGCAGCGGCGCGCCGCAGTTGGAGCAGAATCGGCTGGCCGCGCCAGCGCGGTGCCCACACCTGCTGCAAACCTGCTCGGCCGACATGGACGGCTCCTCGCGCCGCGGCTGCCCCGCGGAGGCATTGGTGGCATACGGGTCGGAGTCAAACCCTCCACCCGCACTTGAGGTTGATGGTTCACCGAAACCTATGCGGCCGGTACCGGGGTCAACAGCCGACGCGCCCTGCGCGCCCGAAATGTCACCCGGGCCGGCAACCTCGTCGCGGAAGAGCGGCCGGTCGCCCTGCCCTTCCACGTCCCCGTGCCCAGCGCGGTGCCTGGCACCGCTTTCCTCGCGGTTCTTCTTGCCGAACAACTTCTCAAACAACTTCACGGGCGATTCCCCTTGACCGAAACAGACCCGCCCGTGGGGCAGGACGAACTCCGAATGCACACACCTGCCGACCCGGACATCCTCACAACGTCCGTAACCACCAGACAGTTTCCACCACGCACCGCGACTTCGGCGCGTCGACCCCCCGCAGGCTTCCGCCCACGTGAGAGGCGCCACCCTCCGCCCCGCCTCATGACGATGACGACCGAGCGTAGTCAGGCTGCTTCACTGCCCGCAAGGCATCCACGACGATCTTGGTCGAGCGTACGACAGTGGCCGTGGCCTGCTCCTTCTCCAGCGTCTGGATGACGCCGCCCGGGATGTTCAGCGCCGGTTCCAGGTCCTGGGGCTTGCCGATGACCTTGAACTCGTAAGGCTGTGTGATCTTCTTACCGTCGACACTCACACCGTCGCTCTCGTCGGAGAAGTACGAGCTCGCCACCACACGCACACCGTTGATCTGGATGGCCTCGGCACCCGCGGCCCGCAGCTCCTGGATGGTGTCCAGCAGCATGTCCGACTCGACCAGGCCCTTGGGGTCGGAGACCTTCAGCGTGATGCCCGGCCCCTGGGCTGCCACCGTACCCGCCAGGATGCCCAGTTGGCGCTCCTTCTCCACGGTCTGCTTGCGCGCCTCCTCGGCCTGGTTGGAGCTGCTCTCCAGCTCCTTGCGCTGGTCCTCCAGCCTCTGCTTCTCGTCCTCCAGGCGCTTGGTGCGCCCATCGAGCTCGTCGAGGATCCGGACCAGGTCCTCCTGCCGGGCCCCGCGCAGCGCGCTGGAGTCGCTGTTGGACCGCACCTGGATGGCCAGCCCCAGCCCCAGGACGAAGAGCAGCAGCGCAACGATCAGTTGGGCCCGGCTGATTCTCGGCGGCCACAGCCCTGCCATCAGCCGCTGCCGCCCGGTCTCCTCGGGCCGCTCCGGCTCGGGCATCGCCTCGGGGGGAGTGTCGTGCGTACTCATCGGCCTGTCCTCACGCCCGGAACACGTGCCGACGGATGGCCGCGGCGTTGGAGAAGATGCGGATGCCGAGGACGACGACCACACCGGTGGACAGCTGCGCGCCGACGCCCAGCTTGTCCCCGAGGAACACGATCAGCGCCGCGACCACCACGTTGGAGAGGAAGGAGACGACGAACACCTTGTCCACGAAGATGCCGTCGAGCATCGCGCGCAGACCGCCGAAGACGGCGTCGAGCGCCGCCACGACGGCGATCGGCAGATAAGGCTCGACGACGGCCGGCACTTCGGGCCGGACCAGCAGTCCGACCACCACTCCGACCACCAGGCCCAGTACCGCGATCACGATGCACCCTTCTTCGGCTCTACTGCTGTGGCTGTCCGTACGGTCAGGCTCGACGCGGCCGGCAACCGCACCTCGTCCTGCGGGGACAGGGTGGAGCGGATGCCGTAGCTCTCCTGCAGCACGTGCAGGTACTGGCCGTCGGCACTGTCCTGGAACGTGGTGCCCAGCCGGTTTTTGTCCCCCACGGCGAGGATCTCGTACGGCGGCACCAAGGGCCGGTTGTCGACCAGTATCGCGTCACCCGCGGCCCTGATGGCGGACAGGGCCGTCAGCCGCTGCCCGTTGATGGCGACGGCCTCGGCTCCGGACTGCCACAGCCCGTTCACGATCCGCTGCATGTCCCGGTCCCGCAGCCGGCCGGTGTCGGAGAACCCGGTGTTCTCCCGCGGTCCGCCGCCGCCCGCCGCGGCACCCTTGGCATCGTCGACGACCAGCTTGATCCCGGGCCCGCGGACCTCCGTAGCCCCGGACAGCAGCGCCACCAGCTGGCCCTGCTCTCCGCCGTGCTGACGCAGCGCTTCCCGCTGGCGTGCGGCGACGTCCGCGCGGAGTTTCTCGATGTCCTTTTCCAGGTCGTTGGCGTGGCCGTCGGCCACCTGGACCCGATCGATGAGCTCCTGCCGCTCCTTGGCGAGCACCGGGGCGCTCAATTGCGCCTCGGCGGCGCCCAGGGTGACGACCATGGCGGCGAGGACGAGTCCGGCCGCGAGCCCCAGCTTCGCCTTGAGCGTGCGCGGCAGGCCGGTCGTACCGTCCGCGGCGCGCCGGGCCGAGGCTTCCGCGTAGCCCTCGTCGAGGCCGTGGTCCATCACGTGCGTCAGCAGCGACATGGACGCGTCCGGACGGGCCGGCGGCGCGGCCGGAGTCCGGTTCTTGGGCGGCTGCGACATGCCGCACATCGTCGCATGGCGGCACCACCACTACCGAATGCGGTCGCCCGGCGGGCCGGGACGGGGCTGTCGCCCGTCCCGGCCCGCCGGGTTCAGGATCCGCTCGGAAACCGGTCCGGGTTCAGTTCCCGGCGCCGTCCACCACGCTCGCCCACTCCTCCAGGAGCTCCTGCGCCGACGCGTCGTCGGGGCCTTCGGCCCACAGGTGGGTGACGGCCTCGGCAGGGTCCGGCAGGACCAGCGCCCAGCGCCCGTCCGCCTCGACCACCCGCACCCCGTCGGTGGTGTCCACCTGCCTGTCTCCGGCCGCTTCCACCACCCGCCGCATGACCAGGCCCTTGACCGCCCACGGCGTCGGCACATCGCGCCGCAGGACGTGCGCACGCGGTATCCGGGCGTCGATCTGGCTCAGGGTGAGCTGGGTGCGCGCCACCAGGCCGAGGAGCCGTACGAAGGCCGCGGAGCCGTCGAAGACGCTGCTGAATTCGGGCACGATGAACCCGCCGCGGCCGTCGCCGCCGAAGATCGTGTTCTCGGCCCGGCCGACCCGGGTCAGATCGTCCGGCGAGGTCGTCGTCCACTCCACCTGGGTGCCGTGGTACGCGGCCACCTGCTCGGCGATCCGGGTCGTGGTGACGGGCAGCGCCACCCGGCCGCTGCGCCGCTCGGCCGCGACCAGGTCCAGCAGCACCAGCAGCGCCCGGTCGTCCTCGATGATCCGCCCGCGCTCGTCGACCAGCGAGATCCGCTCCCCGACGGGGTCGAAGCGGACACCGAAGGCCGCCCGTGCGGAGGCCACGATCTCGCCGAGCCGCACCAGCCGGGTCCGCCGGGTGTCCCCGGTCTCGGTGGGCCGGGACTCGTCGAGGCCCGGGTTGATGGTGAGGGCGTCCACCCCGAGCCGTCCGAGGAGGCTGGGCAGGACCAGGCCGGCGCTGCCGTTGGAGGCGTCGACGACCACCTTGAGGCCGGAATCGGCGATCCCGGTGGTGTCCACCCGCCGCAGCAGCGAGCCCGTGTAGGAGTCGAAGACGCTGGAGGGGAACTGCAGGTCGCCGATCTCTCCGGGGAAGGCACGCCGGTACTCCTGTCGCGCGTACACCCGGTCCAGCTTCCGCTGCTGGGCCTGCGAGAGGTCTGCCCCGCGCTCGTCGAGGAACATGATGTCCACCGAGTCGGGCACACCTGGCGAGGTCCGGATCATGATTCCGCCGGCGCTGCCTCGCGCGGTCTGCTGCCGGGCGACCGGCAGGGGCACGTTCTCCAGGTCCCGCACGTCGATGGCGCTGGCCTGCAGGGCCGAGATCATGGCCCGCTTCAGCGCCCTCGCGCCACGGGAGTGGTCGCGGGCCGTGGTGACGGTCGCACCCTTCTTCAGCGTGGTCGCATACGCGCCGGCCAGCCTGACCGCGAGCTCGGGGGTGATCTCCACGTTGAGGATTCCGGACACGCCGCGCGCTCCGAAGAGGTGCGCCTGCCCGCGGGACTCCCAGATGACGGAGGTGTTGACGAACGCGCCGGCCTCGATGGTCTTGAACGGGTAGACCCGCACGTTCCCCTGGACGATCGATTCCTCACCGACCAGGCACTCGTCACCGATGACGGCGCCGTCCTCGATCCGGGCGGCCCGCATGATGTCGGTGTTCTTGCCGATGACGCAGCCGCGCAGGTTGCTGTGCGGCCCGATGTACACGTTGTCGTGGACGACGGCCTTGTGCAGGAACGCACCGCTCTTGATCACCACGTTCGATCCGATGACCGTGTGCTCGCGGATCTCGACCCCGGCCTCGACCTTGGCGTAGTCACCGATGTAGAGCGGCCCGCGCAGTACCGCTTCCGGGCTCACTTCGGCACCTTCGGCGACCCACACCCCGGGCGAGATCTCGAATCCGTCCATCTCGACCTGGACCTTGCCCTCGAGGACGTCGGCCTGGGCCTTGACGTAACTCTCGTGGGTGCCGACGTCCTCCCAGTAGCCCTCGGCGACGTAGCCGTAGATGGGCCGGCCTTCCTTCATCAGCTGGGGGAAGACATCGCTGGACCAGTCGACCGAGACGTCCGGGTCGACGTAGTTGAAGACCTCGGGCTCCATGACGTAGATGCCGGTGTTGACGGTGTCCGAGAACACCTGCCCCCAGGTCGGCTTCTCCAGGAACCGCTCGACCTTGCCTTCTTCGTCCACGATGGTGATGCCGAACTCCAGTGGATTCGGCACCCGGGTCAGGCACACCGTGACCAGTGCGCCCTTCTCCTTGTGGAAGTTGATGAGATCGGTGAGGTCGAAGTCGGTGAGCGCGTCCCCGGAAATGACGAGGAAGGCATCGTCCTTCAAGGCCGCCTCGGCGTTCTTCACACTGCCGGCGGTGCCGAGTGGCTTCTCCTCGTTGGCGTAGGTGAGCTCCATGCCGAGCTCTTCGCCGTCACCGAAGTAGTTCCGCACCAGGGATGCCAGGAACTGCACGGTGACCACGGTCTCGTTGAGCCCATGCCGCTTGAGCAGCCTGAGTACGTGCTCCATGATCGGCCGGTTGGCCACCGGCAGGAGCGGTTTGGGCATGCTCGAGGTCATGGGGCGAAGACGTGTGCCCTCGCCACCGGCCATCACGACGGCCTTCATGTCGGAAAAATCCTCCTTGGCTCAATCGACGGTGTCCGCCTTAACGAGCCGACGGACCTGAACCACGTAAAGGATTCCTGCCCACCAGTAGAGGGTTGTACCCCATCCAGCGAACGCCCATCCGAAAACAGATGCAAGCCAGGGGAGCCATCCGGAGCCATCGCTGAGGAGAAGCAACGGGAAGGCGTACATGAGGTTGAACGTTGCGGCCTTGCCGAGGAAGTTCACCTGGGGCGGCGGATAGCCGTGCCGACGCAGGATCAACACCATGACCGCGAGCATCAGTTCGCGCGCCAGGAGCGCGGCGGTCACCCACAGCGGCAGGATCTCACGCCAGGTGAGGCCGAACAGCGTGGTCAGGATGTAGAGCCGGTCCGCGGCGGGGTCGAGCAGCCGGCCGAGGCTGCTGATCTGGTTCCACCGCCTTGCGAGCTTTCCATCGAGGTAGTCACTGACGCCGCTCAGCATGAGCACGAGCAGAGCCCAACCGTCGTACTCCGCCAGAATCAGCCAGAGGAAGAGGGGTACGCCAGCGAGCCGAGCCATGCTCAGGATGTTCGGAATGGTGAAAATTCGGTCCGTCTGAACCCGAGTCTCCTGGACCTCCACCCGGGGGCCTCCACAGCAGTTGAACGTGCGAACGATGCCTACTGACCCTACAGGAGAACGGGTGTGCCCTGAACGCAGAAAAGCCCCGCACCATAAGGTGCGGGGCTTTCCCACAATGATTGTTCGGCGGCGTCCTACTCTCCCACAGGGTCCCCCCTGCAGTACCATCGGCGCTGAAAGGCTTAGCTTCCGGGTTCGGAATGTAACCGGGCGTTTCCCTAACGCTATGACCACCGAAACACTATGAAGTTAACCAACCGGGCATAATCACGGTCGTTACTTCAGAACTAACACAGTGGACGCGAGCAACTGAGGACAAGCCCTCGGCCTATTAGTACCAGTCAGCTCCACCCGTTACCGGGCTTCCACATCTG
>NZ_JBFBAV010000012.1:0-201725 GCF_040689505.1 Streptomyces sp. NPDC051211 | reverse complement strand
TCGAAGCCCCCGGTTCCGGCCCCCGCCGGCAGCTCGGCGACGTCCGCCGGGATGTCGAAGACCGTCCAGTGCCAGAACCCGCTGCCGGTCGGTGCGTCCGGGTCGTAGCACGTGACCGCGTAGCTGCCAGTGCCCTCCGGTCCGGCCGACCAGCCGATCTGCGGCGAGGAGTTGCCCTTCGCGTACACATGGGCGTCCGGAAGGGTCCCGCCGTCGCTCAGGTCCGTGCTGCTCACCGACAGCTCGGGCACCTGCGGGTGGAAGTCGTGCGGCAGCGGACGCCGTTGCACCTGACCACTCAATTTCTTGGCCGTCGCCCAGCACCCCCACCATGCGCTCCAGCCTGCCGTCGAAGCCTTGCGCGAACCCCGGGTCCGCCGCCCGCCCCCGCCAGCTGGCGAGGCTCCGGGCGGTGCGGGTGGCGCGGTGATCCTCACCGAGGCGGCTGCAGGTGGTGGTGGTGAGGTGATCGAAGTGGGCGATGGCGGCGGTGACCTAACCGCTCTCGCCGAGGCTGTGGCCGAGGCGGTACAGCACCGTGTGCGCGTCCGGCCGGTACAGCGCCTCTTCGCCGTGGCGGGTGAGTGCTCGGGTGTTGGTTCGTAGAGCCTGGGCGAGGTCGGTGTCGCGTTCGCCAGCGGCCAGGCGCCAGGCGGCCATGAGAGCGTCGGCGGCGGTACGGGTGTACTGGTCGTGCTGGTGGAGGGTGCGGGTGTCGCGGGTGGCGCGCTGGATGAGCTGGTGAACACGGACGGCCTGGTTGGGGGTGTCCGGTGTGTGGTCGACGAGGCTGAGCCGGTCCAGTACGCGCAGCGCACCGAACGCCTCCTCGGGGGTGACCGGCGGCGCGGGGAACAGCCGTCTGCCTGGCCACCACTTCCGCCACCGCGCCCGTACGGGGTCGGTTGCGGTGCGGTGCCGCGCGAGGTGGGTGCGGGCGGGAAAGTGCGGTGGGTCCGTTGCCGCTGAATCGGCAGGTCCTTCACCACTGGGCTCACTCGGCGCGCTGTCCGACACGGAGGACGCTCAGGTAACGGCGTGATGCTCGGTCGCCCATCCGCGTGCGGATGCGCTCGGCGATTGCGTCGAGCAGGGGCTCACGGACGTCGCGGTCGAGCTTCCGGTACAGCGACAACGAGCGAAGATGATCGGCAAAGCCGTCCCCGTCGAACCACTGAACGGTCGGGTACCAGCGCACGATCGTCGAGCCGAACAATCCGCCGGGATCTTCGACCAGTCCCCAGCCCTCGTCGGTGGTGCGCACGTCGTCCTCCAGGGGCGGATGACCCCAGCCGGGGTTCCCGGGGCAGAACCGCTCGTGGAGATCGGCGGTCTCGGCATACACCTCCGGCTCTCCCACTTGGCGGACAACGACGTTGCCGAGCAGTGCCATCCAGCCTGCGGGATGGAGCACGTCGTGCGCTCGCTGCCAGCCGATCGACGGGTCGACCCAGTGCCACGACGACGCAGCCACAAGGACATCGAAGCGTCGACCGCGGTCGTCCCACTCCTCAAACGTTGACGTCTCGACTTCGACGTTGCCGAGGGTGGCAATCCGCTGGCGAGCGAGTGCGGCCATTCCTTCGCCCGGCTCGATGGCGGTCACTGAGCATCCGAGCGTTGCCAGCGAGCGCGTCGCCTGGCCGGTACCGCAGCCCACCTCCAGCACCGACGACCTTTCGTCCATGCCGGTGACGGTGACAAGGTCCGAGAACAGTTCGTCGGGGTATCCCGGCCGGACCCGGTCGTAGAGTTCCGGCACCTCGTTGAACACCCGACCGAGGTCATGTCGATTCGGGCGCGTCTTCGGATCATCTGTCACGGGCGCACAAGCTATGAGGCTCGTCCACGGGGACGCCACTGGTTTAACGGCAGCCCCTCGACAGCAGCCGTGCCGGTCTTTTCTGTCTGCTCCGCCGGCATCGTTCGGTCGGAGATCCCCTTACGGGCAGCCGTCAAGAGCGCCCGCTCTACCGGGGCGAGATGCAACGGGTCGGCGCCGACGGTCAGCGCTTCGTGCAGTACCCGGTCGCCGCGGATGCGTTCGAGGTAGACGCCCTGGTGCAGCAGGTGCCGCTTGAGGTATTCAGCACTGACAGGCCCGGTTCCCAGGGCCGTCTTCGCGTTGATCAATACGTGCCGGTTGGGAGTCTTCGGCCAGGTGCCGCGACGCTGGGCGAGCCAGGCCAGCAGGGTCTGATGAAACAGTTCGCCAAGCCGCTGAGCGTGTCCCGCGATGGTGATCCGGCGGTTGGGCAGGTCGAGGTCGTCCAAGGTGAGACGTCGGATGGCCGCAGCGCGGGCGGCGTGGACGGCGGCCAGGGCGACGATCAGCCGTTGCGCCGGGGTGGCGGCGATCCGCTCGACGGCGAGGACCTCGGCGTCGGTCATCGGCAGCAGGTTGCGCGGGATGTCCTCGGCCTTCACGCGAGCCGGCGCACTCGCCGCGCAACCGGACCACCGCGACCGCCACGGTGTTCACCGAACCGGACTGCGAGGGCGACTACTTCACGCTCCGGCCGCACACGGGCTACGGCACGGAACGGATGAAGCTGCGGTCGGTTGCCTTCAGCCGCTGACCCGCGCTGCGAGGAAGGCGTGCCCGGCCTCGACCCGGCCCACCCGAGCGATCCGCCCCACTGCCACCCGCGCCCTGTCCCGGCCCTCGGGGCCGCCGTCAGCCGGTCCACCGCCACCGATCGGGCCCCGCGGCGCCGCTCGGACCGCCTGTGGGTCAGCGGCCTCCACCGCCGCCCGCGACCGCATCCCCGGCCCGACGTCCGCCAGCGGAACCGGGCCCGCCTCGGCCGCCCATCGCCACGCCGCCAGAGGCACCCACAGCCGGCCCGCGGCCTGCCCCTCGTCGTAGAAGGTCCGCGCGGAAATCCCCTTGCGCAATGGTCAAGAGTCGTTGACCATTGCTCGCATGCCTACCGATGATCTTCCCGAGACGTTTCACGTCACCACGGACGAGCAGCTGCGCGCCGTCTCCAATCTCACGCGCCACCGGATCATGGCCGTGCTCCGCTTCGAGCCGGCGACGATCACGCAGATCGCCGAGCGGGTGGGCCTTGCGAAGGGGAGTTCCAGCTATCACGTGCGGCTGCTGGAGCGGGCCGGCCTGGTGAAGGTGGTACGGACGCGGAAGGTGCGGGGTGTCACCGAGCGGTACTACGCGATGGCCGCGCGAGCGATCGTGCTGCCGGATCCGGGCGAGGGAGGGCCGGATGTGCTGATGCGGCATGCGGTGGCGGACCTGGAGGCGTCACCGGTGGATGGTGAGCGGCACGTACGGATGGCGCATCTGCGGCTCACCGAGGAGCAGTTCGCGCAGCTGGGGGCGCGGCTGCAGGCACTGGCGGACGAGTACCGGGAGCTGTCCGATCCGTCGCTGCCGGACGCGTCACTCGTCTTCGCACTGTTCCACCCCGCACGGCGCGAGCAGGCCGAGGGGGGCGCCAAGTGACCTCAGGTGTTGGTAAGTTGCCGACCGGGTTCGGACGGCTGTGGACTGCGCAGACGGTGTCCTCGCTCGGTGACGGGGTGTCGCATGCCGCGCTGCCCCTGCTCGCGTTGACGTTGACGCGGGATCCGATGGCGCTCGCAGTCGTCACGGCCGCCGGGACGCTGCCGTGGCTGCTCTTCGGGGTGCTCGGCGGTGCGCTGGTGGACCGCTGGGACCGTCGGCGCACGATGTGGGTCACGGACGCAGCGCGTGCGGTGCTGCTCGCGATACCCGCGGCGGCGGCCGCGCTCGACGTGCTGAGCATTCCGCTGCTCGCGGCCGTCGCCTTCCTGCTCGGCCTCGGCGGACTCTTCTTCGACACGGCCGCCACGGCCTATCTGCCGGATCTGCTCGGCCGCGAACCCGCGCTCCTGGAGCGAGCCAACTCCCGCCTGCAAGGCGCCCAGACCGCCGCGTCCGGCTTCGCGGGGCCGCCTGCGGGCAGTGCCCTGCTCGCGCTCGGGCGGGCGGTTCCGCTGCTCGCCGACGCGGTGTCGTTCGCGCTCTCCGCACTGCTCGTACGTACGCTGCCCGCCATGCCCCGGCCCGTGCCGGAGGCCCGCGAGTCGCTGCTGCGGCAGGCGCGGGCCGGGGCCTCGTACGTCGTCCGGGACCGGTTGCTGCTCGGGCTCGCGCTGCGTCCGGCGGTCGGGAACATCGCCTTCCTCGCCGTGGAGACCGTACTCGCCCTCTTCGCGCACGACCGCCTCGGCATCGACACCCACGGCTTCGGCCTGCTCCTCACGGCGGAGGCCACCGGCGGCCTGCTCGGCGCGGGCATCGCCTCCTTCCTCGGCCGACGACTCGGCACCGGCACCGCACTGACCTGCACAGCCGCAGTCGAGGGACTCGCCATCCTGGGCCTTGCCGCCGCCCCGAACCCGTACGCGGCCGGCCTCGCGCTCGCCGTCTGCGGAGCGGGCATGGGCGCCACGATGGTGCTCGGCCCGTCCCTCCGACAGGCGATCGTCCCCGCCCACCTCATGGGCCGGGTCGCCTCCACCTCCCGCATGCTCGCCATGTGCGCCGCCCCCATCGGGGCCTTCCTCGGCGGCTGGCTGGCCACCACCTACGACATCCGCACCCCGCTCTACGCCGCCGCCGTCCTCCTCCTGGCGATGACGGCCGTCACGGCATCCATGACCAGCAACCGCCGGGTCGAAGCGGCGCTGCGCGCCGCCGCCCCGGCCGGCGGTCCAGATCACCCGGCATCCGAGGATCCCGCCCGAGAGAGTGCACCCGACGTGTTGTGACGCCTGCCGCGAAGGCGTCACAACACGTCGGGTGCCAGGCCCCCGCGGGGCGCGACGAGTGGCCGGGTCGGTCGGGTGCGAGGGCGCTGCCGCCCACGGCCGCAGCTGTCGGTCCTGGCGTCCTGCAGCGCGCCGTCCAGTTGCGTGGTGGAGCCGATGGGGGTGCGGAGGCGGCAGTCGGTGGGGACGTCTGGGCGTGCCTGGCAGGTAGTCGAGTCCTCGCGGCGATGCTGGAGGTGTGACCCAGTCTTCCTCTGCCGCTCGCCGTGTGTCTTCCGGCCAGGTTCCGACGGTCGGGGTGGAGGAGGAGTACTTCCTCGTCGACCCGCACACGCGCTCGATCGTTGCCGCCGGCCCGGCGGTAGCCGCTCGCGCCGAGGGCGAGGTGGGCGATCTGGTGACGAAGGAGTTCGCCTTGTGCCAGGTCGAGGGGCGCACACCCCCGTGCCGGTCGGCGGGCGAGCTGGGCGGGGAGTTGGAGCGGGTGCGCGGGGCGCTGGTCGCCGCAGCCCGTACGAAGGGGCTGGAGCTGTACGCCTCGGGCACTCCGGTGCTGCGGGAGCCCGGGGCCCTGCAGGTGGCGGACCATCCGCGCTATCAGGCCGGGCGGGCGCAGTACCGGAGCATGATGGACGAGTTCGCCATCAGCGCCCTCCACGTCCACGTCCACCTTCCCGACCGCGAGCTGGCGGTCCTGACGGCCAACCATCTGCGGCCCTGGCTTCCCCTGCTCATCGCGCTGAGCGCCAACTCGCCGTTTCACCGTGGGCGCGATACCGGCTACGCCAGCTGGCGCACGGTCATCCGCAGCCGCTTCCCGTGCCTGGGTCCCCCGCCCTACGCCGCTTCGTTGGAAGAACACGAGCGGCTGGCCGTCGTCATCGCCGGCACGGAGGCGATGCTGGATGCGGGCATGCCGTTTTGGGACCTGCGCCCCAACCCCAGGCTGCCCACCCTGGAGATCCGTGCGATGGACGTACTGCAGGACATCGACGACACCGTCGCGGTCGCCATGCTCTTGCGCGCCCTGGTCGTCACCGCAGCCGACAGAGCACGAGGAGGGGATCCGGGGCCGGCGTGGGAGGGGGAAGTGCTGAGGGCCGCCTGCTGGCGGGCCGCCCGGGACGGCTGGAGCGGCCACGGCTTCGACCCGTGGACCGGCCGGTCCCGACTGGTGGCAGACCTTGCCGCGGAGCTGGTGGCTTTCGTACGTCCGGCACTCGAAGGGTTCGGCGACCTGGACCAGGTCACGGCCCTGTTCACAGCGGCTGGCCACCCGCGGGGACGGAGCGGCACGCCAGCGGGCGTGGGCGGTCAAGGCGGGGCCCGCCGGGGTGGTGGACGGACTCGTGCTCGCCACCGCCCGAGGACACCGGGCGCAGGAATGACTTCAGCGGGCGACGAGGGTGGTGACCAGCACGTCCCGGTGCCCGGGCCGGCCGGGGTCCTGCAGCTGGAGCGGGGAGACGGCGTGCCAGGTGGTCCGGTCGTCGCTCAGGAGCAGGCTCCCCGGTTCGCTGAGGGTCGTGGCCGCGATCTCACGGCCGTCCGCGTCATAGACCGTGCTGCGGCCACCCGTGACGTTCTCACGGCCGATCAGCAGTGAGGTCGCCAGGGTGACCCCGTCCTGGTGCCGGCCCTCGGAGTCGGCTCACCCAAGCTGCCCGACTGCGCCACCACCCTGAAAGGGTGCACCCTGACGATCCACTCCCCCGCGTCATCCAATCCCGCGGCGACCTCGCCGAGCATCCGCATCAACGATCCCAGCAGCGGCTCGGCCCGGAACTCGCCGGTGAGCGGTTCGAAGCGGCGCTCGACGTCCACGTAGAGGGGGTTGCTGTCCTGGGGCTGCACGAACACGTCATGGGGCAGCGCGGTGATCTCACCCGACCTCGACAGGAGGAACTGCCCGAAGCGCCGCAGACGACGCGTCCCGGTTTCGGCCGCGTACGCGTCCACGGCCAGGTTCTCCCAGTGGGCGGCGAACCGCTCCCATACGCTGGTGTCCACGCCCAGACAGCGGGAGACAGCAGCCTGAGCCATCAAATGCCAGCCGTCGGAAACGACCGCCCCGCGAGCCCGTTCGAGCAGCTGGCGGCCCCCGCCCCCGCCCGGGGCATGCCCACGCTCGGGGCCTGCCTGTCGTAGACCTGGTGGGGGGCTGCGGTGTCCTTCGTCCATGATCCTCATACTCGGGCCGCACGACGCGTCCTGCATCCGCAGGGCACCATGCGTACAGCCCCGCCACGCCTGCGAGGCGTTCGGGGCGCCCGTGTAGAAGCGGACGCTCCCGGGGGTCTGGTCACAGTGAGCTGGTCGCCGGGTACGCCGCCCACCGGCGGCTACCGGTTCTTGCGCAGCCACGCCTCCAGGGTCAGCAGCTCCGGGTGCCGCTCGCGGAGTGCGGCGATTTCGGCCTGGTACCCCTTCTCGTTGAGCCAGTCGAACATGTTCGCCAGTTCCTCGGCCCCGGATCGCACCTCCTCGATGGGCTGCCGCTCGAAGCGAGTCGGGATGCCGTCGACCCTGGTGAACACCTCGGCGATCTGCCGCACGGTCAGCTCGTCACCGGCGATCTCGAGCTCCTTGCCGACGAACTCGGCCGGGTTGCCGAACGCTTCGGCAACAATCCGGCCGATGTCGCTCAGCGCGATCATCTGCAGTGAAGTGTCCGCGTCCAGCGCGATCGAACCCACCCGCTCACCGTTCTCCGCCTCCGGCACCATGTACGGCCAGTTCTCCATGAAGAACACCGGCCGCAGCACCGTCGCGGGCACCCCGATGGCATCGATGTGCGCCTCGATCTCCGCCTTGGCCTCGAAATGCGCGACGCCGGAGTTGCGCCCGACGGCGCCAACGGAGCTGTAGACCAGGTGTGCGACGCCTGCGGCTCTGGCAGCGTCGGCGACATTCTTGCCCTGCCGCACCTCGGCTTCGGGATGGGGGTGGGCCAAGTCGGCGGGCTGCACGCTGAAGACGCCGTGCACGCCCTGCGCTGCCGCGCGCAGCGACTCCGGGTCGTCGAGGTCGCCGGCGACCAGTTCCGCGCCGAGCGCCTTGAGGACTTTGGCCTCCGGCTTGTCCGGGTTGCGGACGAGGGCGCGCACCGCCCAGCCGCTCTCGAACAGGCAGCGGGCGGCGGCGCCGCCCTGACCGCCAGTCGCACCCGTGACCAGGACAATCTTCTGGTTCGACACTGCGAGATCCTTCCAACGAGGTCATGGTGAAGCCGGCTCCCGAGGGAGCCGACGGGGGTGGGGGGAGTTCTGGGGGAGCCCGATCAGGGACCGGCCTGCGACGCCGCCCCTGCGCAGACCGATCCGGAGATCGGCATCGCTGCTTCGACGAACGTCTTGATCACGCTGCGCAGCAGGTGCGGGCTTCCCGGGGGTCACGATGAGGTCAGGTCCCCGGCTTGCGGGCTCGCTGGCGACGCGCGAGCCGGCCGGGTGCGGGCAGCTGTCCCGCGACGATCGCGGCGAGTGAGAGCCCGAACCCCACGAGTTGGACCGGGCCGAGCATCTGGCCGAGCAGGACGGCGCCGAGCACCGCGGCGACCAGCGGCGAGAGCAGGACGAGAACCGCGACAGAGGTGACGGGCAGGGTGGTGATGCCGCGAAACCACAGGACATAGGCGATCAGACCACCCATCAGGCCGAGCCAGAGGTAGCCGAGGGCGGCGGACAGGTCGATCGCGGGAGGCGGCCCCTCGACAAGGAAGGTGACGGGCACCAGGAGGAGGCCCCCGGCGGTGAGCTGCCAGCCGGCGACAGCGGTGGGGCTGGCCTCGGCGGGCCGTCCCCAGCGCTTGGTGAGCGTCACCCCGAGCGCCATCGAGGCCGCGCTCGCCAGGCCCGCCACGACCCCGACCGTGTCGAGTGCCGCCTTCGGCCCGATCACCACGAGGCCGACGCCTACGACACCCGCAGCCCCCCAGGCGAGGCGCCACACGGACAGGGCCTCGCGGAGCACCGCCACGACCAGGACGGCGACAATGAGCGGCTGCGCCGCTGCCAAGGTGGCGGCAACGCCGCCCGGCAGGCGTTCGGCCGCGATGAACAGCAGCGGGAAGCACAGCCCGATGTTCAGTACGCCGAGTACCGCGGCCTTTCCCCACCAGGCGCCGCGCGGCAGCGCCCGGGTCAGGGCCATGGCGATCAGGCCGGCGGGCAGCGCACGCAGGAGTCCCGCGAACAGCGGGTGCCCCTGCGGGAGGAGCTCGGTGGTGACGACATAGGTCGTGCCCCACACGGCGGGACTGAGCGCCGTCAGGAAGGTGCGCGGCAGATTCCCACGGGGAACACCGCTGCTCGCTCCGCCGGAAACCCTCGGTATTGCTGGACTTGTCATGCCTCGGAGTCTCGCCGCGCAGCAATCAATGAGTCCAACACATGTTTTTCACGTCATCAATCTTGATTCAAGATAGGTGTATGGAACTTCAACAGATGCGCTACGTCGTCGCGGTTGCCGAGACGAACAGCTTCACCCGGGCCGCCGAACGGTGCCTGGTCGTCCAGTCCGCCCTCAGCCATCAAATCGCCCGCCTGGAAAAGGAGCTCGGCGCGAGACTCTTCGAGCGCACCAGCCGCCGGGTGCGGCTGACGCCGGCCGGTGAGGCGTTCCTCCCGGCTGCCCGCCAGTGTCTGGACGCCGCCGAACGCGCCGCCGCCGAAGTCGCCGCAGCGGTCGGAGAGGTGCGCGGACGGCTCGCCGTGGGCCTGATCCCCACGGTCACCGCGGTCGACATCCCCGGGGCACTGCGTGACTTCCGCCGGCAGTACCCGCACGTGCGCATCACCCTGCGGGTGGGCGCGAGCGACGACCTCGTCGAAAAGATCAAGGAAGGAGCCCTCGACGTGGCCTTCCTCGGGCTGCCGACCACAGCGCGGCCCCAAGGTGTCGCCGCCCATGAACTCGCTGACGACCGACTCGTCGCCGTGGTCGCACCGGACCACCCACTCGCCGCCGAACCAGCCGTCGATCTCCGCAGGCTCTCCTGCGAGGTATTTGTGGACCTTCCAGCAGGCACAGCCGGACGTGCCCAATCCGACCAAGCCTTCTCAGCCGCCGGTCTCAGCCGCGACGTCGCCTTCGAAGTGACCACCGCCGACTACATCGCCCGGCTCGTCGGGCAGGGCCTCGCCATCGCCATGCTGCCTTCCGCCTACGCGCCTCAACTCACCGGCGTAACCACCGTTGAGGTCACTGACGCGCCGGCCCGCGTCGAATACGTCACCTGGAGCCACGTCAGCCGCACCCCCGCGGCGACCGCCTTCCTCGCTCTTCTCGACATCCCGGCCATGCCCGGCACGGAATGAAACCCTGCTGCTGTTTCTTAGGTGACGCCGGTGACGCCGAGTGCGCCGCGCCCAGTCGTCGCTTCGTCGTCGGCAGGGGCAGGCGCCTGTCGGTCCTCCAGACCAGGGCGTAGTCATGGACGTCAGCTGGGGGGCGGAAAGCCATCGGACGATCGACATGCCCCAGTGCCTGGTGACATGGCCGGGGAAGGTGTGGATGATCTCGCCCATGCCGACCAGGCTGATCAGGTCGCCGGCTTTGTCCCCGGCCGCGGTGCGGTCGATCGGCCGGCCTCGTGGGGTATGGAGGGGCAGGTAACGGTCGGCGTTTCGTGAGGGAATCCGGCTTCAGCCGGCGAGCCCAGGCCGCTGGAACCTGCTCCCTGTGCATGCGGGGATGACCCCCGGCAGCTTCGATTCCTTGATGAAGCAGTGGACTGCTCCCCGCGCACGCGGGGATGACCCCGCCCTCGCCGATCGGGCCCGGGATGGTGGTAGGCCCCTTGACCCGCAGGAGCCCCAGCCGCTCGCGGTCGCGCTGGGCGAACTTTGCGACGGCGACCTGTCCCCCAAGATCCGCCGGACAGCAGCCCGCCCGTAGTTGTCACCAGCTGCCCGCGTTCGAACCTTGACGGCCGTCAGGGGCTGATGATCAGCCCCACCGTCGCCAAGGCGCCGCCTGCGAGGGCCAGGAGGGCCATTCGCTGGGCGTTGCGTACGTAGCCCTGGCGGCGCTTGCGCTCCCTGCGGACCGCGACCTTCGTCCCCAGGTGCACCCGCCTGGTGTTCTGCGGGTCGAAGACGAGGGGGTAGCTCTGTCCGACGACGTGGGCGTGGCCCACGCTCGCACCGTTTTGGTGCCGGCCGGAGCCTTCCGGGGACTGCCACTCGTAGACAGCGCTCGCGTAACCGTTGGTACCGAACGGCACTAGGCTCACCAGCTCCGCTCGCACCTCGACGCCGGATTCGTACAGCTCCGTCATCTTCTTGAGCTCCGCTCCTTCGCCTTTGATCAGCATCAGGCCGAAGAAGCAGAAGGCCGCGGATGCGAGGACGGCAAGGAGGAGCACGGTCATCACCAGGTTCACAGACGGACGGTACGGCACCACAGGTTCAATCCGAAAGCCCCGCAGACTCTTCACCAGCAGGGACTTCGCCACCTACGATCACGCGCATGTCGATCTCTTCGCCCGTCCCCGTCCTCCGTGGCGACAGGGGCATCGAACTCCGCTCCACCGGTGAGGAGCTGCTGCTGCTGCGTCCGGACGCCGAGCTGCGCATACCGTTCGCCGCGATCGCCCGGGTCCACGCCGAACGGCGCGACATCCTCCTGGAGCTGACCGCTCCGGCGGGAGTCGATCCGACGGTGTACCGCGTCAGCGACGTCAGCGCGGCCGCCGCAGGCGTCTTCGCCGACGCGGTGAACGCCGCTCTGCCGGAACAGACCGCGGACGAGGAGACAGTCGACGGCTCCACGCTTGTCGTGATCCGAAGCCTGGTCACCGGTGACGAGGGCGAAGACGAAGCGGACGAGAACCTGGTCCAAGTCGGATTGCCCTCCCACGGCATCCGGCTGATGTGCACCGGCTGCGCGGCCATCGCAGCCCTGGCCGTCGTCGTCGGTGTGCTGGGCGGGAACTGGAGTCGGGCCATCGCGACGCTGCTGCTCGGGCCGACGGGCGTGGCCTGCTCCTACTTCGTTGTGATGCTGTTCGCGATGGTGTGGCGGGACTGGTACCTGCCCCGCTACGGCATCACTGTGGAGGGGCGGCAGGTGTTCCGGGAGGACGACGGCGACACCGTCCACGCGTTCTCGGCCACCGACGGCGTGACCCGCTACATCCTCGGCCACAACAAGGGGAAGACTGTCCGGATCGCCTACCACCCGAAAAACCCCGCGTACGCCGCCGTCTGCCCTCCGACGGGCGACAGGGTGCTCATGCTCGTCGTTTCAATGGTCGCCGCCGTCATCGCGGGGTTCATGAACTACGGGACGTACCAGCTCGTGCTCCCCGCCTTCACAGGCTGATCCTCGTCCTGCGCGTCGGGTCGTGCCGCAGCGGCACGGACGGTCGAGGCGTCGAAGAGGGAGGAAGAACCGGGTGCTGGACATCGAGCACTCCTTACACGCCACGGCCTGCAGCCGCAAACGCTCCCGCGCTGCCCTCCCGGCGTCAGTCAACCCGCCACCCTGTGCGCACCTCACCCGCACTGGACTACTGGCTCGGAGGGCCTCCCTCCTCGATGAGCAGGCGCAGCAGGCAGGATGGGCATCCTTCGACGGCGGCGACGGCCTTACGCGCGGCCTCGGCACGCCGGTGGACCTTGGCGAGGGCGGGCGGGACCGCGCGGGGCGAACGGTGACGTGCGGAAAACGTGATCACCCGGGACCGTTCTCGGAACTCTCACAGATGGAACATCGGGCCTTGGAAGCCATGGCTGCGGCTTGACTCAGGAGTCGTGGGCCCTGCTTCGGCCGGTTGTCAGTACTCCCCCAAGGCGGTGGCCCGACGCGTGGGGCTGCCCGCAGGCAGGTTTGTGGCGGTGAGGCAGCCGTCGATCAGGTGGGGCCGCAGTTGGATCCTGCGTAACTCGCGTCGGAGTTTGCGGTCGAGGTCGTCGGGTGTGTCGAAGGCGGTGGTGGCCATCGCTCTGCGCACCAGTGACCAGACGGCCTCGACGGGATTTAGGTCGGGTGCATAGGGCGGAAGCCGGACGGTGGTGAGCCAGTCGTGCTCGGCCTCGTACCGCTTCAGCCCCGCGGCCAGATGGGTGTTGAGGTTGTCCCAGACCACCACGATCGGGCCGTCGAGCTGGATATGTGGTTCGTCGCTCCGAGGTATTCCACTTTGCCGCCCAGGGGTACCAGGTGCAGTCCGCATGCGCCGGAGCGGGTGGGGGTGCGGATCGCCCGGTCGAAGCCGGGTCCGGTGTGGCGCAGGGTCCGTACGGCGCATCCTGTGCCGTACAGCAACGGTGGGGTGCGGTCGGGGAGCAGTTGGTCGAGGAGGGGGCCGGAGGCTGCGCCGGCGGCTACGCCGGCGGTGCCCGCGGAGATCTCGGTGCCGTCCTCCAGGCGCATGCCGGTGCACCGGCCGTTCGCGGTCGGCAGCTGGGATGCCCGGCCGTCGAGGACGGTGATACCCAGGCGGCGCGCGGACCAGGCATCGAGCGCCGCACGGGCCAGCGCGAATTTCGCCCGCGAGGCCGGGTGGTCAGGGCGTGGCGTCGGTGACCTCGGCGAAACAGTTGAGCATCGCGCCGGCCGCGGCCGTGGCAGCACCAAAGCGGTCGACGGCGGCGCGGCCCACCAGCCGCACCGGCTGGGGGGGGCCGCGCCGGCCCCCGGATGGCACCGTGCGCTTCGGCCGGCATAGCTGCAGCATGGATATGGGGCGAGAGCCGCGGTGGGAGAAGGACGCGATGATGGTGGAGATCGTGTTCGCCCTGGTAACGGCTGCTGCAGAGCCGTGTCGCCGGGAACGCGGCGAAGGGCGTAGTGCCGGTAGGTGACCCGCGCCCAGAACAGGCGCAGGGTGCGCGGGCCCTTCCACTCCAGTCCGGCACAGGACACCACAGGACCGTCGAAGAGCACCGGTTCATCGTAGAACTCGCTCCAGCGCGAGCAGTCGCATGCGAGAGCGAGGTCGTGCGCGGGTGGGGCCGACGTGGCGCGGACGCCCGGCGGCCCTGCCGTTTTGCAGCGCGGAGCGGCTGCCGGTGTCGGGCCGTCCGGTGTCCCGACGGCTGGTCAGTCCGCGTGGTCGAAGCGGGAGGGTCGGGCACGGCCGTGGCGGGTGGAGAGGAACTCCCTGAAGACGCGTGCGGAGCGCGGGTTCTGGGAGCACTGCCACACGCCGTGCGGGCAGTAGTCGGTGATGCTGTGGTAGAGCGGCTTGTGCTCGGTGATCCATGCCAGCATGTCGCGCATGTAATCGGGGTTGTCGCCGTTGCGGAACAGTCCCCATTCCGGGTAGGAGATCCGTTTGTCGTGCGCCCTGGCGAAATCGACCTGCTGCCCGAGTCCGTAGGGTTGGGTGACCTGCTCGTCGAAGCTGTTGCCGGGAGGCTGGTCGTAGGTGTCCATGCCGATGATGTCGACCACGTCGTCGCCGGGGTAGCACCTGGTCCAGGGGATGGCGTCCGGCCCGCGGTTGGGGGCGAAGTCGAAAAGGAACCGCTGTCCCTCGACAGAGCGCATGGCAGACACGATGCGCCGCCAGTACCGCTTCCAGTTCTCCGGGTCGGGCCGGCACCGGTGGGTGTAGTCGGAGCCGTTCATCTCCCAGCCCAGCACGATCACCGTGTCGGGCACCCCCAGGGCGACCAAGCGCCTGGCCAGCCGCTCGAAGTGGTGGTCGTACGCCCCGTCGGCGCCCGTGCGGATCAGCTCCGCCACCCGCCCGTCCGGGACCCGGGCCTCGTTGTGGTTCAGCATGGGTACGTTCAGGACGAAGAGCCGATCGGCTCTGGCCCTGCGCCATCGCGCCCAGCTCCGAAGGGAATCGGGTGCGCCTTCGATGTTCGCCCAGGTGTCGCCGGGCAGGTAGGTGTGCCCGGCGCGCACTTCTGCGCCGCCGAGCCAGCGCGAGAGCTCCCGCATCCGCTCTACACCGGGCGAGCCGTAGTGGAGGTAGGCGCCCACCGCGACGTCTGCCCCCGGGTTCTTGTCCGGATCCTCGTGCGGCGGCGCGGAGAGGGCACTTCCGGTGACGAGCAGGCCGACGGCGACCATGCTGGTACAGGCACCGGCGAGCCGGTGGCCCCGATGGGACATGACGCCTCCACGAGTTTCGCACCGATATACCTGCCAGTGACGTTAGAGATGTCATCCGACTCACGGTCTGTCCGGGGCCGTGAAGCTGGGCCATTGGAGGCAGGGCACGCCTCCGATCGGCCCGACCAGGTGAATCACCGGCCGAGCATCGCCTCGCCGCAGGGGGGCCGCGCCCGGTCCATCACACCGCGTGCGCGACCACCTGCGGCAGATGGGTGAAGAAGGAGACGGCTTCCGCTCGGCCCGACCAGGTGAATCACCGGCCGAGCATCGCCTCGCCGCAGGGGGGCCGCGCCCGGTCCATCACACCGCGTGCGCGACCACCTGCGGCAGATGGGTGAAGAAGGAGACGGCTTCCGCGCGCCAGTGGGGTGTCCAGGAGGCGGCCTCGGCCGTGGCGGTCCGCGCGTGACGGGCCACGTCCTCGCGCATCCGGGCGTCGATGCCGAGCCCCCGGGCGAGGTCGCGGATGCGTTCGACGGACTCCGGGTGCAGTCGGCATCGCCGAGCGCATCCTCCACCACGGCCCGCACGGCGCTGTCCGCGGCGGCCAGGACGGCGCGCACGGCGTACGTGCGTCGCCCCGCGCGGATGTCGGAACCCGCGCCGGCACCCTGTTCTTCGAACAGGTCGAGGTAGTCGTTGCGCATCTGGCCGGCGATGCCGAGCGCGGTGGCGTAGCGGCGCAACCGCTCGTCGTCGAGGGAGAGGTCGGCCCCGGCGGCCAGCAGACCCAGGCGCAGAGGTGCGAGGATCGAGTGGCGGGTGGACTTGAACTCGGTGACCGCGTGCAGCAGTTCCTCGTCGGGGACGGGATGCGAGTCCCGTTCCAGGTCGATGATCTGTCCGGCGACGGTCTGGGCGCCGGTGTCCAGCTGCACCGTCAGCATGGCCTGCTTGACCTCGGCGGACGCGGCGCCGTCGAGGAGGACGCGTACGGAGAGGAACCCGGCGAGGTCGCCCGCGAGGATGGCCGGCGCCGAGGCGGTGCGCTCCTCATCGGGGAAGTCCTGCCGGTACGCGTAGTACGTGGAGGGACCGCCGCGCCGTACCGGGCTGTCGTCGATGATGTCGTCGTGCACGAGCCCGTGGGTCTGCAGGAGTTCCAGGCTCAGCGCCGCCTCGTCCAGGCCCGGCACGTCCTCGTCGGTCACCAGCCGGGCCGCCTCGTACACGAGGGCTGGGCGCAGCCTCTTGCCGCCGCGCAGGGACAGGTCCCGCAGCAGCTCCAGGGCGCGGGGGGCGAAGCGGCCCAGGGCCGGGCAAGTCCATGCGGTCCGCCACCTCGTCGAAGTACGTCTCGAAGCGGGAGTCGAACCGCCGCGCGTGCTCGGCGGCCCGCCGGGCTGCGGCGGCCATGGGGGTGTCTGCACGGGGCCGGCCTTTCGGTGAGCGGGCAGGGGTGCGGGGTCGGCCGACCGGCGGAGGAACGGGCGTCGAACCCACCCCCTCGGTGTCGAGGGGCGACTCGCGCGACTGCACGACGCGGCGCACCCGAGGCGGGCTCGGGGCCGTGGGCAGCGTTCGGCCCGGGGCCGGCGCGTCGGGTGGAGGACTCCGTCGCCTAACCTCGTGCACGGGGACGTCGGATGTCGGATGCCGGATGCCGGATGCCGGATGCCGGATGCCGGATGCCGGATGCCGGATGCCGGATGCCGGATGCCGGATGCCGGATGCCGGATGCCGGATGCCGACGGAACCCCTGTGAGGAGGCGGTGGTGATCGGTAGGGGCGCGCGGTTGTTCGCGGGCGCCGTGGTCGTGGCCTGCGTGGTGCTCGTCGGCCCCAGTGGTCCGACCGGTGCCCCCCTCGCCGACCCACCGCCCGTCAAATCCGCCGGGAAGGTCGTACCGAACCGGGTCATGACGTGGAACATCTGCAACCCCTGCAAGGCGGCCAATGCCGACCGGGCAGCGGAGATCGCCGCGTACGCGCCCCAGGTCATCGGCCTGCAAGAGGCGTGCGTGCGCGACGTCGAGGAGATCCGGCGTCGTCTGGAGCGCGCTCACGGGCTGGTCTACCACGTCGAGTACGGGACGGTGCTTCGGAATTGGAACCGTTGCGGGGGATTGCCGTGGCGTCCGGGGGCCTACGGCCAGGCGGTGCTCTCGGCAGCGCCGATGACGGACCTCGTCCACGTGGAGTACCCCGACGGCGGGTCCGAAGACCGCGGCTACATGGCGGTCACGACCGCGGTGGGCGGCCGACCCGTCCGGGTCTTCAACACGCACCTCGCCGAACGGCGTCAAGGGGCGGTGCGAGCAGAGCAGACCGGCGTGCTCGCCGCCGCCGTCGCCCGGCACGACCGCGCGATCGTGCTCGGCGACCTCAACGCCGTGCCGGCCTCCTTCGAACTCACCGGAATCCGGGCACTGGCCGCGGATGCGGACCCCCGGTGCCGCCCCTCGTCCACCGGCGCCTGCGAGCCGACCACCGACTGGCAGAGCAAGTTCGACTACGTCTTCCTGCGGGGCGTCGTCCCGCTCGGGCACGAAGTGCACCCGAGCCCGTACTCGGACCACCACCTGCTGCACACCGACCTCGACACCTCGTGAGAGGGCAGGCATCCCTGGACTGCTGCGGGTCCTGCGAGAGGCCGATCCTGATCACGTCCTGCTCGACGGGACGCTCGCCGAGTGCTACCGCGTCGGCGACAGCCGGGCCGACTTCTCCCAGAAGCACCGCCGCCACGGCGTGAACGTGCAGGTCGTGGCCGATCCCGCGGGCAACCTGCCATGGATCTCGCCCGCGCTGCCCGGCCGTACCCACGACCTGACCGCCGCCCGCACCCACCGCATCACCCGAATCTGCGAACGCCAGGGCGTTCCCGTCCTCGCCGACCGCGCCTACATCGGAGCCGGCCCCTGGGTGACCACACCGATCAGACGGCTCCCGAACCGAGACCCCACCACAACCCGGCGAACGATCAACCGAGCCCTGTCAGCAGCGCGAGCACCAGTCGAGCGAAGCATCGCGCGACTGAAGTCCTGGCGAATCTTCCGCAGAGCCCGCTGCAGCCCCACCCGCATGACCGTCATCGCCGCAGCCGTCCTCACCCTGGAGCGTCAGCGCTGAAAAGGCTCACTGGCTGCTGCGGATATCGTCGATCCGCTTCGCCAGGTCCCGCGTCTGCGCGATCAACCGCGCCTGCGCCTGCTTCTGCTCCTCGTCGCCCCGGGCCTTGAACGCCGGGCTGAAGTGCGGCCGGAGCTGCGTCCACCAGCCGTAGTCCAGCATCGCCCACGCCTGCGGGCACAGCGGGGCCCGGGTTTTGGGGAGACGGCCGCTGTCGACCAGGGACCGCTGGTACTCCCGCGTGTCGCTGCCGTACAGGTAGCACAGGAAGTTGTAGGCCCGCTGCTGGGTGACGGGGTGGTCGCTCGACATACTCTCCAGGGTCGGCGTTCCCTCCTTGCGGGCGATCTCGTCGAAGAGGATCGCGGCGGCCAGCGACGGGCCCGGCCCGACCTCGTCGACGGTGTAGAAGGACGCGAAGCCGTCGGCCGCGTCCTCTTCGAGGCCGAGGTTGGCCAGCAGCAGCTGGCGCTGCAGCGCATGGCCCATCTCGTGGCCGAAGATGAACTCGGTGGACAGCACGGTCAGATCGTCGGTGTTGTACTCCGACGCCGGGAACGGGTCGGGCCGCTCGACGGTCTTCACGACGTCGGCGAAGGCCTTCCTGATCTCGGCCAGGAACGACGGCGGGACGAAGACCGTCCTGCCGTCGGGCTGGGTGACGGCGTCGGTGACACCGCGCGGGACGTCGCCGGTGACCTTCACGACCAGATCGTGCGGGAGGGTGAGCGTCCTGTTCACCCAGTCCGCCGTCCGCTCCAGCACCCGGGACTTCCGGATCAGGCCCACGACCTCCCGGTCCTGCGGTGCGACCGTACCGGTCTCGTAGACGACCGTGACCCGCCCGGAGCGCGCCGCCTGCGGGTGGGGCCCCGTCCCGGGCACCTGCCCGCCGCCTGCCGCCCCGCCACCGCACCCGGCCACGACTGCCCCGGCGAGGGCCAGCACGCCCGAGACCACGACGACGCGGGCCCTCCTTGAGCAACCGGCGGTGTTCGGCATCCTGATCGGCTCCCGTCGTGTGCTTCTCCCGCACCGATTCTGCGGCCGCCGGGAGGCCGCTGCCCGCCGGGCAGCCCGTTCGGGCGAGTACCCCGCCCACCCGCCCGGCGCCTGCCGACCAGGCCTCCTACGGCGCGCGGTGGCCGGTGGCGGCTTCCCGGTTCATGGCGCGCGTCACGGTGACGCGGACGTCCTTGCCGGCGGTTCTTCCGCCAGTGTTGTTGGCATGGTGACCCTCCTCCTTCTTCCGGGGTCTTTGGGGCTGAACTGGAGAGATCCTTGCTGGAGGGTGAGCAAGGAATGCAACAGGCCTGTTGCGCCGTGTGAGCGAAGCATCGCGCGACTGAAGTCCTGGCGAATCTTCCGCAGAGCCTGCTGCAGCCCCAACCGCATGACCGTCATCGCCGCAGCCATCCTCACCCCGGAGCGTCAGCGCTGAAAAGGCTCACTGACAGCACATCGGACTTACTCATCTAGACCCCCGGGATCTGCCGGGCCCGGAACGCCTCGCGGACCACGGCCGCCGCGCCCGCCCCGTACATGCGCTGCGCGGTCGCGATCGTCATCAGTGCCGCGTCCTGGAAGCTCGTGTCCGCCCGGAAGCCGAACTGCGCGTTCACGATGATCCGATCGGCCGTGCGGGCACCGAGGGCCCCGCGGATGTCGAACAGCGCCCGGGACCAGATCTCGCCGTCGGCGTGGACCTCCCCGACCCGGTCGGCGTACACCTTGTTCTCGTCGATGCGGCGCAGGCAGTGCGGGGCCGCGCTGTAGGAGACCGCGTCCCAGTCGGCGACGCAGGCCGGGTCGGCCTTGAGCGGCCAACCGTACTTCGCGGCGGCGTTCACGCCGACCGTGACGGCGAGGTAGTCGCCGAACGCCTCGCCGATCGCGCCGGCCTCCGGCGAGGTGCCGAAGCCGGGTACCTGCGCATGGTGCACCGCGTGCCCGTACTCGTGGAGGACGACCTCGGCGTCCTCGGCGTCGTCCACCCCGCCCTTGCCGAACCGGATCTCGGCCTTCTTGTCGGTGAAGTAGGAGTTGTCGGCGCCCCACTGGTTGATCCGGACCGGCTGCACGCGGTCGTTGGCGCCGGGCAGCTCGCTGCCGAAGCCGAGGCCCTGCAGGTACTCCTGCGCCTCGTTGACCCAGAAGTACGCCATCACCTGCTCGAACTGGTCGTCGGTACGGCTGTACTTCCCGACGTCCGCGAGCCTCGCCGAGGCGCCGGTGTCCGAGCGTACGGTCGCCCACCTGCCGGAGAGCGAACCGCTGCCGTCCAGATTCCGCAGCGCGGCCACGGCGTACGCGGATTCGGGCACGGCGGCGTTGCCGTCCTTGCCGTCGGTCAACGCCTGGTCGCCGGAGGACTGGACGGGGTTGACCATGAATATGCGGGCCTGGGGCAGCGCGGTAGCGGCACCGGCTGCGCTGCCGGTGGCGGCACCTGAGGCGGCGCCCGCGGGCAGGGCGGAGACCGGGGCGGCCAGGGTGAAGAGCGCCACGGTGGCGGTGGCCGCGGCGATGAGGCCGCGGGATGTGCGGCGAGCCATGAACATCCTCCTGTGATGGAGTGACTGGGAGGTGGTGTGCGTGGTGCGTGGTGCGTGGTGCGGCCGTGATCCTTGCGTACGCGGACCCCCTTTGACCAGGCCCGGGACGAGGTTGCCGCCGACGGCCGTCACCGCCATCCGCGCGCCTTGGCCGGGCAAGGGGGCGCCGTCTTCCCTCCCCTACCGCTCGGGGTCGCCGCGGACTGGCCGCACACATGCCGACTGCGCCGTGACACCGGGCCGGTGTGAGAGGACCACCACCGCTGTTCGTCGACTCAGCCGCGCTCGACTGCCCACCCGCCCGTGATGTCCTCCGCCGCGGGCAGCGTGAGAAGCGAGACGGCAGACACGACGACGACGCGCCGATCGAGACGGCCATTGCGCGCAGAGCGAGATCGGCTCCACCAATGTGTACCGGATCGATCCGGCGACGGGCGAAGTGCGGCTGGTCGCGGACTGCTTCGGAGCGCCGAACGGCTGGTCTTCTCGCCCGGCGAGCGGCAGCTGTTCGTCTCCGACACCCGCGCGGGCTGCATCCGGGTCTTCGACGTACGCGACGGAGGCACCCTGTCCGAGGGCACGGTCTTCGCCGAGCCCGGGGGCCGAGTGCCCTCTTCTCCCGCGCCGCCTTCCCCTCCTTCGCCGCCGCCCGCACCGACCCCGCCCTCGCCCTGACCACCCGGTCCCTCTTCGCCTTCGGCCTGGCCTGCCACCTCGACGGCCTGGCAGCCCTGATCGCATCGACCCGATCGGCGTGACCCGCCCCGGAAACCGGTCCACGCCCACTCCCGAGCCGGCCGCCGGCGCCTCGACGGCCTCCCCGATCAGCACCTCCTGGCGGGTGTTGCAGCCGTCCCCGGCCCGCAGGGCCAGCCTCCCGCCCACGGGTTCACCGCCTGGGGCGCCGGGCGCTCCTTTTCACCGGCGGAACGCCACGGCACCCCACGGCCGCCGGACCGGCGGTGGCCGCGGCCGGCTGCACGCCGACCTCCGGACTCCATCGGTCCCCCGATCGGCGGGCATTGCGGTTCGCGTCACGTGTCGTTGGTCCGGGCATGATCCGTACACCGCGCAGTCTCCATGCGCTCACAGCCGCCGTCAGTCTCGCGGCCGCAGCGCTCGCCACCACCGCCCTCGCATCGTCGGCGGGCGCAGCCACGCCCCGAGCACCCGAGCCGGCCGACAAGGTCACCATCGACGTGGCCTCGGTCAACGGCTCGGGGTGTCGGCCCGGCAGCGCCTCCGTCGCCGTCGCGCCGGACAACACGGCCTTCACCGTCACCTACAGCGAGTACCTCGCCAAGGCCGGCGCAGACACCAAGCTGCCCGACGGCCGCAAGAACTGCCAGCTCAGCCTGCGCATGAACGTTCCCCAGGGCTACACCTACGCCGTCGCCCAGGCCGACTACCGCGGATATGCAAACCTGGCGAAGGGAGCATCCGGCACCCAGAAGGCCAGCTACTACTTCCAGGGCATGTCCGAGTCGGCGGGCAGGAGCCACAAGTTCGACGGTGCGCTCGACGACAATTGGCAGGTGACTGACAGGGCGGGTCTTGAGGCCGTCGTGTGGTCCCCCTGCGGGGCGAAGCGGAACTTCAACATCAACACCGAGATGCGCGTGGACAAGGGAACGTCCGACCCGCGGACCACGAGTTTCATGGCCATGGACTCCACCGACGGCAGCATCAACACCATGTACCACTTCTCCTGGAAGAAGTGCCCGACCCGCTGAGGGCGAGCATCACCGGGCCGGCCGCCCCACCGGCGGCCGGCCACCCCTTATCCGCTCAACCGGCCGCCGCGGCCGGGCCCCGCCCCGAACCGGGGACGTCCTCCACCCTTCTCTGGACCAACGGCTGCTCATTCTCATGTGGTGGGCACGCCGCCCCGGGACCGTCTCCCGGGGCCTGCTTCCCTACCGCCGAGCGGCTCCGCGTACGACGCGTCACGTTCCGTCGGTGATGTAGTAGTCGTTTTCGAGGTACTCCAGGGTGTAGCTGCCGAGGTCGCTCTCGGAGAAGGCGACAGAGGCCCTGACCGCTTCGAGTGGCATCTCGATCTTGTCGGGGGTGCGCACCGCGATGCGCTGCGGATCGACCGTCGCGGTTTGCAGGGCCTTCTTCTGCGCTGGCGAGATCATCTGGAACACGGTGACGTACATCGACGTGCACGGACCGAATCCCATGTCCTGTGCCTTCTTCGCGCCGGGCCCGGCCACTTCGCAGACCGTGTCGATGTCTTCACGGCCGAGGGCGTGGAGGTACTGCTCGTACCGCTGGATCGCGCGCTCCTTCGTTCTGGGCGCGGGCTGGGGACCGGTCGGGGTGGTCGGCGGCTTCTCGGTCCGAGTGGACGCGGACGGCGTGGGCAACGGTTCTTGTGCGCGCGTGGACGCGGACGGCTGCGAAGGCTTCGCGTCCGCGTCCTCCTCCGATTGCTCCGGGCCGCACGCGACGCACGCCATCAGCGCCACGCAGGCCGATACTGCAACGCTTACCATCGTCCGCGTTCTCATCTGTCCCCTCCAACAGCCGACTGCACGTCAAGAGGTTAGGCCGGATTCGGGGGAACGGTTCCCGAGCCGCCCGGGAATGATCGGTGCCGCGCTCGTCGTCGTCCCGCCGACGCCCGCGAGTCGCCCCCCCCCGCCGGCGGCGTGGTCGAGCCCGGTTGTCTCGGTTTGGCCCTCAGTGCCGCGCGGCTCACCCGAGCCCGGTTCGGCTGCCTGCCTCGGAAGCGACGGCGACCACCGTTACGGAGGCGCCAAGCGCACCAACAAGGCCTTGGGCCAACAGGCTTGTCCGCTACATCGCCCTCGGCGAGGGCTACTTCCGTCTCTTGGGCTTGAATGCCACGGCCCTGCCGGGCCTTTCCTTCGATCTCCCCCGCCCCCGGCCGGGGCAGGGGCAGGGGCAGGGGCAGTAACCCGATCGCCCCCGTCCCGGTTGGGCCGTGCAAGATCAGCTCAACGGTGAAGGCGGATTCATGACGGCCGGCACGACCACGACCCGCACGACCACGGCAACGACCACAACCACGACCGCGACCCGCACCATCGGCCCGGGCCTGCTCACGGTGTTCGCCACCGTGCTGGCCCTCGGTACCGCGCCGGCGATGGCCGCCGGTACCGGTGACGACGCCTGGAAGGGAGAGGGCGGGCTCACGCTGAACGCCTCCGACAACGCCAAGGTCGACGCCTACGTCGACCGGGCAAAGGAGGCCGAGCAGCCGATCGGCACGGACGTACGAACCGCCGCCCTCGTCACGGGCGCGGAACTCATCGGCTTCGAGTACCGCCTGAAGTCGCCCGACTCCCTCAAGCGCAAGGTCGCCACCTCCCTCAAGGAGCACCCCGAGCAGAACGTGGACACGGTCCTGGCCGCACTGAGCGACGCCGTGCGCTACACCCTGCAGTGGCCGGACGGCGCCTACACCGACGGCGTGAACACCGCGTCCGCACTCTTGTCCGCCTGGGGCAACGACAGCACCAAGTGGTCCAACACCTGGGGTCGGTCCAGCGGATACAAGGGCCTCAACACCGGATGGCGCGCGCCGCACTCCGGGCAGCACTTCGAGGTCCAGTTCCACACCCCCGCCAGCAAGCACGCCCAGGAGGTGACCCACCTCCTGTACGAGGAGCAGCGCCTGCCCTCCACCACCCCGGCCCGCAAGAAGGAACTCCAGGCCCAGCAAGACGCCGTCTTCGCCGCCGTCCCGGTACCGCAGGGCGCTGACCGGCTGAGCCCGCCCGTGAGCCCGGCCGCCCCTGTGCCCGTCCCAGCGGCGCGCTGATCGGCCACATCGGCCACAGCAGCCCGGAACCCGTCGCCTGCCCCTCTCTCAACGGGTGGGGCGGGCGGCCGGTGCCACCCCTGCGGGAGACACCGACGCCGCCGACCTCAAGGAGGCAGCCGAGATCACGCTGCTCCCCCGGAACGCCTCCGACCGGCGGTCCTGAAGCCCTGACGTGCCACCTCGACGCGCCCGGCGGCGCGCGTCCCGCCAGGCCTTGCGCCCGGATCCGGGGCGAGGTATCCGGCGTTGCACTGCGCGGTCTCCCGCGGCCCGCGCCGCGACAGGTGGGCCCTTTGGCAGTGCGGGGCGGGGTGGTGGTGAGTCGGTGTCGGGATGACCGTAGGCCGGGGCGCCGGACCGTCGCCGGCGGTGGACGTGTCCACCACGTCGGCCGATGGCGGCAGTTCGGCGATGGCGGGGTCAGGCCGTCGTCTTCACCCGGGCGCGGCTCGAGGTCTCCTGCCGTACGACACGCCGGCGTCGGGACGGCAGGCCCGCGGTCGGGTTGGCGACGCCCCAGGCCGCACCCTTGCAGATCAGTTCCTTGTAGAGGGCGGCCACACGGCCCGTCAGGGCGCTGTCGACCGCCCGGTCGTCGGCGGTGACGAACTGGACCAGGCCGTCGTTGCGGCCGAGTGAGATGCACTGCTGGAAGTATCGGATGGAGACGTGGGGAAGCTTGGTGCCGGTGAGGCCGGCGGCGATGGCGTCGGCGGCCTGCCAGGCCATGGGGACGCCCGAGGCGCAGGACATGCGGAGGGGCTTGTCCTGGGGGCCGATCGCCATCGCCGCGTCGCCCACGGCGTACACGTCCGGGTGGGAGACCGAGCGCATCGTGGTGTCGACCACGATCCGGCCGCGGTCGGTGACCTCCAGGGTGGTGGCCTGGGCGATCGGGTGGACGGCGAAGCCGGTGGTCCAGACGGTGACCTCGGCGGGAATGGTCAGGCCGTCGGTCGTCGTCACGCCGTCCGCCTCCACGGCGGTGACCGCGGTGTGTTCGTGGACCGTGATGCCGAGCTTGTCCGCCACCTTCCGCAGGTGGGCGCGGCCCTTCTCCGAGAGCCAGTCGCCGAGGGCGCCGCGGGCGGCCAGGGCGACGTCGAGGTCCGGGCGGGCCTCGGCGATCTCGGTCGCGGCCTCCAGACCGGTCAGGCCGCCGCCGACCACGATCACGGGCCGGCCGGCGTCGAGGGCGGCCAGGCGGTCGCGGAGGCGGAGGGCGCCGGAGCGGCTGGAGATCTCGTAGGCGTGTTCGGCGGCGCCGGGGACGCCCCCGTCGTTCCATCCGCTGCCGAGGGCGTAGACGAGAGTGTCGTACGCCAGTTCCTCCTGCTGCGGGCCGTGCGCGGGGGTGACCGTGACCGTCTTGCGGTCCACGTCCACGGCGGTGACGTTCGCGAGCTTCAGTTCCACGCCCGTGCCCGCGAACATCTCGCTGAACGGCCGGGGCTTGAGGTCCTGGCCCGCAGCGAGCTGGTGCATCCGGACGCGCTCGACGAAGTCGGGCTCGGCGTTGACGAGGGTGATGGTGACGTCCTCGCGGTGCAGCCGCTTGGCGAGGCGGCCGGCCGCGACGGCTCCGGTGTAGCCGGCTCCGAGGACGACGATGCGGTGCTGCATGGGCCTGCTCCTGTCTGCGAGGGTTCCGCCGTTGTCTGCGCGGTTTCGCCTCTTGAACCGGGCAGCCCGGCGTTTCCTGACAGGACCGCGATGTGAAGCAGGTCACATCGGATCAGAGGGTGTGGAGCGGGGAGCCCCCGTGGTCCGCGGTGGCCCACTGCTCGGTCGCACGGACGAGCTTGTCGGGGTTGACCTGGTTACGGACCGCGGCGATGCCGTCCGCGGTGACCTCCAGGCACGTGATCGCGACGACCCGGCCGTCCACGACCGCCACGATGGCGGGCCCGCCGTTGGCGGTCGTGGCGTAGATGTCGGGCGCGCCGCCGACATAGGACCGCTTGGCGTCGCTGGGCTTGAACAGGCCGCGCAGGAACGTGGCCACCGCGAGCGCGCCCTCGAACGCCTTCGCGCGGGCCGGGACCTTCCCACCGCCGTCGCCGACCGAGACGGCGTCCTGGGTGAGGAGGCGTACGAGGGGTTCGGTACGCCCGCTGGTCGCCGCGGCCAGGAACTCTTCCACGATCCTCCGGGCGGCGGCCTCGTCGATCTCGGTGCGCGCCTTGCCGTCCGCGACGTGCTTCTTGGCCCGGTGGTAGATCTGCTGGCTGGCGGCTTCGGTGATGTCCAGGATCGCGGCGATCTCCCGGTGCGGGTAGTCGAAGGCCTCACGCAGGACGTATACCGCCCGCTCGTTGGGCGACAGGCGCTCCAGCAGGACGAGGACGGCGTACGACACCGACTCGCGCTGCTCGGCGGTGTCGGCCGGGCCGAGCATCGGGTCCCCGGCGAGCAGCGGCTCGGGGAGCCACCTTCCCACGTACGTCTCACGCCGGGCACGCGCCGAAGTGAGCTGGTTGAGGCAGAAGTTGGTGAGGACCTTCGTCAGCCAGGCCTCGGGCACCTCGATCCGCTCGACGTCGGCCGCCTGCCAGCGCAGGAACGTCTCCTGCACGGCATCCTCCGCCTCACTCGCCGAGCCGAGCATCCGGTACGCAATGGCCTCCAGCCGGGGCCTGGCAGCCTCGAACCGGTCCACGTCGCTCATGATCAGGGCCATGCTCGCGATCCTATCCGCGCGTGGGGCGGAACGGCAGGCGGGATAGCCCCCGTGAGCATACGGGCCTGGCCCGGGCCGAGATGGGGCACGAGGGGGTCCTGCCGCCGGGTCCAGTTCACGAAAACGGGAGACGCCGCCCAGCCACCGGGGCAGTTCGTCCAAACGGGGTTGGGTTCGGACGAACAACGTCATGACAGGTGCGGGCCAGCAGAGGCCACCAGTCGTGCTCCATAAGTAGGGCGCCGCCCCGGCAGCGCCGGGGCCGAACCGGGCCGGGCGGCGGGCCGTGCGGTCCGGGCCGCACCAGGTCCGGGCCGCCCATCGTCGGGCCAGTTCTTCCACGAATCCAGGCAATGCCTCGGGGCGGCGGTGGTCGGCCAGGACGTCCGCTCCCAGCTGTGCCGGCCACGGGCGTTCGCCCCGCGCCCGGCCGTGCGCTGCCGGCACGCCGCCGGCGACCGTCCTGGGTGGCCAGTGAGGGGACCAGCGGGATCAGGCCTGCCTCTGCCAGGTGGTCTTGACCGTTTGCCAGGTGACCTCGACCGCCCGGTTCGGTTCCTACTCCCCGCCGTCAGCGCTCCGGTTCAGCCTTCGGCGCCGGCTCTTGTCGGAGTGGCGCACCACGTCGCCCGCAGCGAGCGTCACGGTCGACACGGCGCGGACCCACCGGGGCCCACCGCGCTCGGCCCACACCACACAGACGCACCCGCCGACCGCGAGCGCCAATAGACCGAGCAGCACCAGAACAACCACGTTCCCCACCCTCTGCCTTCATTCGAACGGTCAAAACCAGGCGGCAGGAAGCCACTCGTCGTCAAACTCCCCTGACACACGGTCAAAGTCTCATGTCAGAGGACACCACGGGATGGTCAAGGAGCGGTCACACGCCCATCCTGCACAACCACCCAGCGCTCTGACCCGTGGAAATGAGCTGTGAGACTCCCAGGGTACCGGGACTGCTCGCAGAGGACTCACCCCGGCGGCGTCACACGCGGGTTCCACGGACGTGGCCGTGCTGTGCCGCGCCGGGGGCACGGCGTGACGAGCCTCGTCGTCACGGCGCTGTGCCACCGGGCCTTGTGATGGAGCGTGCTGGTTGGCCGGTTGAGGACGGCGGGGCGGGTGGGCACGGGTCAGACGGCTTCCGCTTCGATGATTGAGGTCAGTGCGGGGGTCGGCACGATGCGGCTGAGGCATCAGGTCATGCAGCGGCGAGCCAGAGCGGTGGCCGTTGCTGGTGGCCGGCTCCGGCACGGGGCGCAGACAAGGACGGACATGCGCCTGTCGGGAAAGGAGGGGGCGGTACTTGCCATTACATGGATCAACTGAGAGCGGACAGTTGAAGAAGTCTGACAGGGCGATCATGGAAATCTTCGAGGCCCTGGACGCCACCGAGTGTGCGCATTCCGCGGCTGCGCTGGCGGGGGTCGATCCGAAGACCGTGCGGAGGTACGCACGGATGAGGGACACCGGTCGGCCGGTCACCGGTCCGGTCCGGCGCCCGAAGATGATTGACCCCTTCATGCCGAAGGTGGCCTGGTCGCGTTTCCGGGTGGTGATCCCGACCTGGACCGTACTCTTCCGACCCTGGTGGCCTGCATCGACTCTACTTTGCGGGCGATCGGCGGGGCTCCGACCTATGCGCTGACCGACAACGAGAAGACGGTGACGATCGACCTGGTCGCCGGCGTCGCGGTCCGCCACCCCGAAGTCGTCGTGACGGGACGCCATTACGGGATGCAGGTCCACACCTGCGTCCCGTTCGACCCCGAGTCGAAGGGCGGGTCGGAGGCCACGGTCCGCATCGCGAAGGCGAATCTGGTGCCGACCACGGCGAATCTGCGCAAGGAGTACGACAGCCTCGCCGAACTCCGCGGCGAGTGCGCGATCTTCTGCCGGGTGGTGAACAACCGGATCCACGTCCGAAGGAGAGCATCGTCGAGGTGCCGAGCACGCGCAGCATGCGATGACGTCCGACGCCGTGAGCGTCCCGGCCTCGAAGGCCGCCGACAGCCGGCGGACGTGGCCCGAGCGGCGGTGAGGCGCGAGTTGGCCGGCCGCCACGTCGCGCCGCAACTGCCCCAGTGCCTCGGACCCGTCGGCCGGAGGAGTCGGGTGGGGCGCGATGCGTACGCCACAGGAAGCGCACGACCTCGGTATCGGTGGGCAGCGGAGCGGCGCCCTCGTGCTGTTCGGCCGCCAGGCGACGCAGGAGGTCGACTGCGGCCACCGCCGCCCCATGGACCTCCTCGTACGGTGCGTCGTACGAACCGGCTCCCATGACGCGCCTCCCCCATGGATGTTCTCTGGATCAAAAACAGTGCACCACGGAGGTCTGACAAGGCTTCGTCGGACCAGGCACGGTGTGGGGCCCCCTTCTGCGGAGTGGCGCCCGTACGATGACGCCCGGTGAACGGCGTGAGGGTGCGGTCTGTGCAGGTTGACGGGTGGGCACCGACCCTGACGCTGCGGATCACGAAGCAGAAGGCACACACCTGGCGGCCCTTCCGGTCACAAACAAGGGGAGTCCGCGCCATCTCGCCTCGCGAGAACCTTGTGCGACAGGGCGGGTGGCAGGCTGAATTCACGGCTGGGTACCCGGGGGGGCGACGGCCGTCGGAGCACACATCTACCGGGGGGATCACATGGCAATACGGATGCGGGCGCGTGGCCTGGTCACGGCGGCCGTGGCTGCCGCGCTGTTGGCGGTGGCTTCAGGGTCCGAGGCCGTCGCTGTCGAATGGCGGCCCCGGCCGGGCATGGTCTACCTCTCCGACATGCCGAAGGACGGCACGACCTGGTACGGGGTGCCGGCCGCGCGAGGCTGGCGCTCCCCCGCGTGTGGCCGGTCCTGGCCCGTGCCCGAGGTCAACGTCTGGAGCCGATCGGTCAGCACATCCGAAACGGCCAGTGGCGGCCAGACCACCGTCGTGTTCCAGACGGAGGCGGAGGCGATCGCGTTCGCGGCCTACGCGCGCCAGGTCTACGCGGACTGCCCCACCAACCGCGACGACAGCCCCGACACCATCGAAACGGCCTACGACTACGGGGCTGTGGATGTGGAAGAAGGAGCCACCGTCCAGGGCATGCGTGTCACCTACACCTTCAACGACAACCACCACAACCACTTGTTCGGTGTGGGCCGCGACGGCGACACCGTCACGCTCATCGAGTGGGAGAGCAACTGGAGCGCCCCGCCGGTCGACTACTTCAAGAGCGTCACGGTCAAGAACGTCGTCAACCGCCTCTACTGAGGGCTCGGACCGCCTACTGGGGCAACCTGCGTGGGGCGGGGCCGCTGCGGGGAGGGTGTTCACTCCCGGTCGGGAAATGCGGCAGGGTGCCTTCGGGGCGGACCTGGAAGGGGCGAGGAACCGGGCTGTCCGGTCGATGCCGACACGCCCGCTCAGATGCGGTGGATCGGCGGCCCCGTCGACGAGGATCGCACCTGCGGCCACCGCCCCGCGTCTCCCGTCGGAGTCACCATGACCCCTGCCTCGAACCCACCTCGCCCACGCCGCTCCCGGGCGTCGATCCTGCCGGTCCTGCTTCCCATCGCGGTCCTGATCCTGGTGACGGTATCCGTGGGGTCGTGGCTGCAGTTGACCGAGCGGGAGGCGATCGACACGGTCCGAACGGTAGGGTCCGCAGCCGGCGACCGGGTGGACGTGGAGGCCACCGTCCAAAGCGTCGACGCAGCGGCCAGAGAGCTGGTACTGCGGGTCCGGGTCGCCCCGCGCGGCACCCTCGGCGAGGAGGAGGAGACCGCCCCGGTGGCCGACCTGAGCCTCCAGACGTCCGTGGCAACGCTCGGCGACCTGGAGTTCGAGGCGCACGAGCGGCTCGCGACCAGGGACGTGCAGGTCGCGCTCGCAGACGGATCGATCAGCGACTACCCGTTCGACACCTACGAGACCGACATCGGCTTCAGAGCACTGCTGGGTGGCAAGCAGGTGCCGGTGCGGCTGCTGTTCTCCAACAACGACGTGCTCTTCTCCATCTCCGCGACACCCACGCCCTTCCCGCAGGCGGCCGTCGTGCGGGTGGAGCTGTCCCGATCCGGCAGCCTGCTCGTCTTCGCGGTCTTCATGATCGTCGTGATGTGGGCGCTCGCGGCGTCCGTGATCATCGGGGCCTGGTACCTGACGACCCGACGCGAGGGCCTGGTCTGGCCCGCCCTTGCCTGGATGGCCGCCACCCTGTTCGCTCTGTCAGCGTTCCGCAACACGGCCCCCGGCACACCCCCGATCGGCTGCGCGATGGACTGGATGGCCTTCCTGTGGGCAGAGACCATCATCGCCCTCTGCCTGATCGCCGTGGTCCTCACCGGCGTCCGCGCCGCCCTCCACCCAGACGACACCCACCACACCCGGTGACCGGAGTCAGCGAGTCGAGGGCCTGGACGGAGCGGTGAACTCCGCGTTTGAGCCTCTTCTGTGGGGGTTCCGCAGCGGCGCCGGCCGAGCCACCGGGTCGGGTAGCTTGATCGGCATGGATCAGGGGCGGGTACGTGAAGCGTTCCGTGTGGAAGCCGGGCAACTGGTCCAGGAGATGACCGGCGTCTCGCAGGCCGAGTGGCATCTGCCGACCCGGTGTGCCCCGTGGACGGTGGCCGAGCTGCTGGGGCACGTCCAGGTCGTGATTGCCTGGGTGCCCGGCATGTTGGCCGCGCAGGCGCCGGTCCGCGCCGAGGTGTCGGCATCGGAGTACTACCGACCCGACGACCGTTTTGCCCCGGACACCAATGCGGCTCGAATCGCACTGGCCCAGGACCATGCGGCAGGGCGTGTGGGCGGGGCCGGCCTCGTCGAGGGTTTCGACGCTACCTGGCGGGAGGTGGACCGCTTGTGCCGTGCCGAGGCGGACGGGCGTGTCGTCCGTACCCGGCACGGTGATCCGATGCTGCTGTCAGAGTTCCTGGTGACGAGGGTGGTCGAGGTTGCCGTGCACGGCCGGACCTGGCCGACGCGCTGGGGCGTAAGCCGTGGTTGACCCCGCAGGCCGCGGACGTGGTGCGGGATCTCCTGCTCGGCCCGCACGGTGAGGCAACGCTTGAGAAGTTGGGCTGGGGCCGACTTCGCTTTCTGCGCAAGGCGACGGGACGTGATCCGATCACCGGGGAGGAAGCGGCGGAGGTTGACCGCCTGGGCATCCGGTGGATCACGCTGGGTTGAGTCGCAGGGAGTACTGGTTGTCGGTCGCCCCCGGCGGCCTTGAGCGTGATGACTCGTCGGCAGAAGGGCTCCGCCGCGGGCCGCGCCAGTCGCAACCGTCGACGGGCCCTGTCGTTAGCCGGGCGGAGAGACGAAACGACCATGCTGGACGACCGGGCGGGGCCGCGGGACTGATGACACACATCGGCGCACGGCACCGGCTTGCTGAACGCGGCTGGGTCCGGGGCGGCCGGTGAGGGGCTGTCGAGGAGGGGGACGGAGCTCGTCGATCCCCCTCTGCGCGCGGCCGTGGCGCGGTTGCACCCGTCCCTGGCCCGTGTGCCGCTACCACCCGGGGTGGGATGCCGATGCCGGTGACTCCTCTGAAGCGGTGTTCAGGGTGGGTAAACGGGTCAGGGCCGCGCTTGCGTGCTTTCGGTCCGCTCTGTCGGCGCACCGGAGCGCTTCGCTGCGATTGCCGGTACGGCCGTGGAGCTCGTGCACCAGCTTTCGCTGCTCCACGACGACGTCATGGACGGCGACACCGAGCGGCGGGGCAAGACGGCCGCTTGGGCCCGGTTCGGTACCGGTGCCGCTGTGCTCGCCGGGGACGCTCTGGTCGTCCAGGCTGTCGCCACGGTCGTGCGGGCGCAGGCGCCGGGCGCTCGCGCGGCCACCGAAGACCTGGTGGTGGCCGTGGAGCAGATGGTGGACGGTCAGGCGGAGGACCTCGCCTTGGAGGGCCGGCCCCTGGGTGTCGGCACGGACCTGCTGCGCGAGAAGACGCTGCCGCTCGTCCTGGCCGCGCAGTCGCCTACCGCCGAAGGCCGGCAGGTTGCCGATCTACTCGCCGCCGCACCGGTGGCCCCGGCCGCTGTCCCCGAGGTCATGGGCCTGTTGGAGGCCACCGGCAGCCGTGAACAGGCCGAGGAGGCAGCCGGCCGGTACGTGGCATCGGCTCTTTCCGCTCTGGACGAGGGCGTCCCCGAGAACCCGGCAGCAATGGCTCGCACTCGTCGACTGCCTTTCCCGCCGCAGACGATGACGGCGACCGCCCCGTACGAGCCCGCGCCACGTTCCGCGTACGAAGAGGAGACCGACGGTGCCGCCCCGTGCGTACGCCCTGCGCGTGCACCACGTCCACAAGGCCTACCGGTCGCGTCGTGTGCTGCAGGGCGTCTCGCTCTGCCTTGAGCCGGGCACGCTGGCGGGAGTCGTGGGCGAGAACGGCTCGGGCACGAGCACCCTGCTGCGCGTGCTGTGCTGGCAGATCGCCGCCGATGCAGGCGAAGTGGAGCACCGCGGTTCGCTGGGGCACTGCCCGCAGGAGGCGGTGCCCAACGAGGCGCTCACCGTCGAGCAGCACCTGCGCTGGTTCCAGAGGGCCTACCGGCTGCAGAGCACCGTCCGTGCGGAGGAACTGTTGGAGGACTGCATTTCACCGAGTACCGGCACGTGCGAGTGGAGCGGCTCAGTGGCGGCACCCGGCAGAAGTTGAGGTGGTCGCACTGCACGAGACCGCCGGGACTCCGGGACTGCCGCGGGGCCGCAGTCCGGCTCACTGTCGGGCATGCGACCCGCCGGCACTGGGGCCGGAGCCGGAGCCGCCACTGGAGTCGGAGCCGGCACCGGAGCTGCTCAGGACCCTGGCCGTGAAGGCGGCCAGTTCCGCCCGAAGGCGCTCGCGGGGCATCTTCTGCCGGTCGACCAGGTGGTCACTGCGACCTGCTGTCGTCAAGCCGTCCGAGAAGGTCGGTCACGGCAGCCGCCTGGATCGCCGGCGCCCATCGCGACTGGAGTCCATTAGGGCGGGCGCACTCTCGGCGTACAGCACTTCGTAATAGCCGCTATTCGACAGGACGACGAGGAAGCAGGGTGCGTTGCCTTCCTTGTCGGTGCCCAGACGGTAGACCTCCAGCCACAGAGGATTGTCATTTCGACCCAGGGGCGGACAGGGGGGCAGGGCGACCTCCTCGGCGGAGTACAGCGGTACCACCGTGACGCCGCCCTGCCGCCTGTAGTCGATCTCTACCGAGCCCACTGGTGAGACGAACCCGAGCCGCACCGCGGCGTCGAAGTCGACGTGGCGGACGCCGAGCCGGCGGGCGGCCTGGTGTGGGCCGAGGGGGACGTGCCGGTCGAGCAGGGCCTGCAGGTCCCGGCGGCGCGCGAGGACGGCCACCTGGTCCGGGTGGACGTCGGGGATTCGGCGTCCCCACCGAGGCGGACCAGCAGGCCGGGCCCCGGCGAGGTGGCCGACCGCCGCCGCGGTCACCCGCGGACGGCACCGCAACGGCGCCCCCAGGGCTCTCCGTCAACCGGTCCGCAGCCCACTCCGCACCCATAGGACCCCGCAGCGCCGCCCGGACCGCCTCCAGGTCGGCGGCCTCCACCACCGCCCGGTGAAGCCGCCAGCCGGGCGAGCCCGGTCGGCGGCAGCTGCCCAGCGGTGTCCCATACCTGCCTGCGCCGCAGACCAGGGCCTCAGGCGGCGAACGGGTTGGTGTGGCCGGGCAACTGCTGCCCCGGGCGCAGGAACCGCCGGCCGCCCTGTTCGTCGCGCACCGCAATAAACCCGGCGTCCGTCAGCCGCTGTGCGATCTTCCCGCGGCGGATCGCGCCCACCTTGAACGCCACGGTGAAGAGCAGCGCGACCGCCGCGCCGGAGGCGACTGCTTCGACCGGCGACCTGTCGATGAGGAGGAGGACGGTCAGGACCGCGCAGGCGAGGTAGCCCTTCACCTTCTGGCTCCGGTCGGCGACGTACATGGCCATGACGTCGAAGGTGATGAGGTCCTTCAGCACGGCCACGGCACCGACCGCTTCGGGGAGCGGCTTCAGCGAGCCCTGCTCCAGCCCCGGCGCTGTCCCGCCGTTGCCCGCCTGGGGATGGGCGGTGATGGTGGCCGCCTCGCGGACGCGCGCGTCGGGCTGCGGGTCCCGGTACATCCGGACCTGGACGAGCGAGTTCTTGAACCCGGTCCTGTACGCCATGCCGTACATGTAGCCGTACTGCTCCGCCACGTGCGCCAAGGCGGCCGCCTTCCGCGTGGAGCCCTGGGCGGCGATCTCGACGATGTCCTGCTGACGAGCGATCTGCTGGAGCATCCCCGCAATATGACGTTCTACGGACACCCTGTTCCCCGCCCCCTGGGGCCCCACGCCTGGAGCCGACCGGTGCACAGCCTAAAGGGTGCGCCGCCCCCGCGCGCCTCGTACACCCGCACTCCTCCAGCACCGCCAACGGCGCCGTTCCCGGCGCAGTCATCCGGCCCACCGACGCCCCGAACGCTCCAGGGCATAGATGCCGCCGAGCCGTACCGCAAGTTCGTCGTCGCCGAGCTGGCCCACTGCCGCCGTGTACCGCTCGGTGATCTGCCCCTTGGCAGTGAGGTCGACTGTCTCCACTGTGGCGCGGGTAGTTTGCGCGGTGTAGATGAGTGCGCCGATTGCTGCCAGGGCGGCTACGCCTGCCATCCGTGTCTGGGCCCATTGAACGACGAGCTGACCTTTCGGAGAAGGCTCGCGGGCTGCAACCCGCCTGTCCGGCTCGGACGTCGGCGTGGCCTCTTCCTCCTCCTCGCCATTGGGGGCGGAGGATTCTCCGACGGCTTCCCCTTCTTCCTCTGGTGCTGGCCGCTGCTCAACGATGCGCCCGGCACCGGCAGGCGGTGCGGCCTCATCATGTGGGGCGCCACCCTCCGCGTCAGATGGTGGGTTCGTTGCGTCACCGGTCTGGTCTGCCTGCTCGCTGATGGCCTCGGCCATTCGTCCCTCCGGTTGGATCACATACGACTCGGAGGGACGCTATCGACTGTGCCGGGTTCTACGGACACTTCAGGCCGGGGCCTACCTGCCGGCCGAGGTCGGGGCGAGGCTGCCGACCAGCTCGCGGCGGCGCGGCGTCCGGCGCTGGTAGCACGCGGTCAGCCCTGGCACCTGCTCGGCGAAGGTCACCTTCGGACAGGCCCCCCTTCTTCTGGACGGCACAGTGGCCGTCACGAAATATCCGCCACAGCCTATTTCCCCACCCGCCGCTCAGGTGCAGGCCGGACATGCTCACTTGGATTCCCCGCGCTGGAACAGGCGGTGGGTACACCGATGGCTTGAGCGGCGGTCGCCGCTGAGCGGGTTGGCGAGGAGAGCGGCTACCCATGGCCTACCTGACGAATGATCATCTGGCGGGTTCGTGGGACCAGGAGCGCGGCCAGGGTCGGTCTCGACGCAGAACCGCCGACTCGCTGGATACGGAGAGCGAGCCGGTCGGCGGTTGCCCGGCTATCGGTGTACTCGTCTCTGATCGTGCGGAGGTCGTGAGTTCGAGCTCTGACCGGGTAGACGGTCGGCTTGGTGATGTCCCGAGGCCGCCTCGCGGGTTTGAGCCCGGTGCTGCGACTGACGAACCTGGCGAAGAGTCGTGTCCTGTCCTACCGGCTCGAGGCGCGGCCAACCGCCCCCGCTACGTCCTACTCCTCCGGCTCCCAGGCGCGGAGCAGGTCGAGCAGCCCTGCGTCTCCGTCAACGTGCAAGGAGTCGGCGGAGATACGGTCGTACAAGTAGAGGACCAACTCACTGGCCGTGCCATGGATGGAGGCGCCGGCTGCCTCCGAGTCCTCGCCGGTCACGGCAGTGGGCGCAGGGATGCGGGTGGAGCGTGCGCCGTCGCCGTCGACCGTGAGGCGCCAGGAGCGGCCCTCGGCGGTGTGGAAGTCGAAGGCCGTGGGCTTGTGCGGCCAGGCGCTGGGCGTCGCGACGCAGGTGAACAGGAACTCCTCGCCACCGTCGAGGGCGACCTCGGCCGGCAGCGGCTGCGCGGCGCCCGCGGCGAGCTGGGCGTCGTAGGTGTGCACCGCGCTCTCCTGGACCCGGTGCCGGGCGACTCCGCCAGAGGTCCGCGGCGTCTGCAGGCCACTCCACCACGCCCAACAGCCGGCGTCCGGTCCTGCCTCGCGCAGGGCGCTCAGCAGAAGCTGCGTCGACGCGGCCAGCCAGGCCAGCAGGGCCTCACGCTCCCGCGGCACTTCCAGAGCGGCGCGCGCAGCGGTGGCCTCGGCCGGGGGAGCGTCGGCAGGCCCCGCGCCGACGATGGCGGCCCAGTAACGGTCTCCCCCACCCAGGTGCTTCACCAGATCGAACAGCGTCCACCCGGGGCAGGTCGGCACCCGTGCGTCGAGACTGGGCGCGGCAGCGACCGCGGTGCGGAAGGCGGTCGACCGTTCGTCGATCAGTCGCAGCAGGTCAGGGAACTCAAGATTCTTTTCCACGCCGGACATCTATCACCGTGCTCCGGTGATCGGACAGCGATTTTCACAGTCGCGTCGAAACCCCAGCCACCCCAGCAGGGTTCGCATCGCGCACGACGAGGGTGCTGGGGGCGTGTCCGGCACGACGGCGGGATGGTGCGGGAGAGCGCGAGAGGGCGGCAGCCCCTCCCGGCCCACAGCCCGCAGCCGTCCGCCGCGGGCTTGCCAGAATGACGCCGGAAGGACAACGTCAGGCACGGCCGCCCAGGGCACCTGGTGGCTGCGGGCATCGTTCGAGAAGGAGGCCTACGGTGATCAGGGTCTTGGTACAGGAGCCGCTCCCACGGCCGGAACGGGTCCAGTCAGGACACTGGGACGCCATCTCCGACGCGTACCAACGCGTCGGGCGTGCGGTTGAAGCAGAAGACTTTGCACTTGTCGTTGGGGCGGCCAAGGAGCTGACCGAGTCCGTAGCCCGGGTCACCATCGCAGCGAACGGCGAGGTCTATGCCGACAACGCTTCGTACAGCGCGCTTCTCAGCGCGGCGCACCGCATCGTCGCCCATGCCATCAGGGAAAACCTGCCGCCGAACGACGTGCTGCGGGCGATACCCGACAACGCGCGGAAGATGGCTACGCAGCTCGCGGAGGTGCGGAACCGGTACGGCACCGGCCATGGTCGCGCCGACATCCACAAGGTCACTGTGGAGGTGGCTGAGGCGTGCGTGCATGCCGCTCCGGTGTGGATTCGATGGGTCCTGGCGCGTCATACAACGGTGTTCTTGGGCAATGTCACTCAGCTCGTCAGCGATCTCGAAAGGGCCAACTTCCACAGCGGGGAACTCGCGGAGCGTCTGGAAGCGGCGAACATCCTCGGTCTGAAGGAGCCGGAGCAACGGCGCCTCGGTGTTGCGGTCGGTCGGCGCACGGCTAACGAGACGTGGACCGTACGGATCGATGGTGTCCGAGCCTGCTCGACGAACCCGGACCGGTGGCCTGACGCCTACCGGACAGGCGTCATCGAGGGGCTGTTCATCAACCGCGACAACCAGGTCGACGCGTACCCCGCGGCCAGCGCGGACTGTGCTGCCGAGCTCTTGCAGCACCACACCGATCCTGCTGCCGTGCTCGCGGAACTTCGCCCGCTTTTGGGGTCCGCGTCCTGGTCCTTCCGCTTCCAGGGGCGACACGCGGATGTCATCCAGTCCATGCGGGATGCGCTGCCGAAGATGCCTGCCGACGTACGCCCCATGTGGAACGAAATCGCCGACACCCTCTCCGCGCACGCGCCGGATCCGGCGTCTTGAGCAACGAGGCCCCTACCGCGGGCGCTGGCCGTAGCCCGCTACTGCTCTCCAGCGTGCTGAATCGCGGCCAGCCACCCGGCCATTAAGTCCTCAGCCGAGTCCAGTTCTCCGGGGCGGCGGAAGACTCCAGCCATGTGCTCAATTATGACCTCATTGAGCTGCTCGCTGAGGTGATCGAAGAAGGGTTCCAAGCAGAAGCTGAGAACGTTGGCCGCCTCGACCTTGTTGAAGCTTCGGGCTGCTGTGATCGCAACTTCGCCCAGGCCCAGCTCGTCGATTTTGGCCCGGATAGCTTGCTGACCGGGGGTGTCTGGTCGGCCCTGCCAATGCCCTCGGAAAGGGTCCTCCGGGGTAGCTGCGTCAGCGAAGAGCTTCACGGTCCGGGATGTCATGTGGAGCTGGCGGCCGATCGCCCTCCGGCTGAGCCCGGCGGCCAGCAGTTCGTGGACGGTCGTGTGCTTGGCGCGGGTGCGGTCGGCGAAGCGGTGGCCGGTGGGCCAAGGCGAGCCGGTCGGGTCTTGGGCCTTGTCAGGCTCAGGGGCTGCCTGGGCAGGATCGTTGCCAGAACCCGGAGGCAGCCCCGGTGGTCGGCGACGCATCGCTCGGCGGCCTCGCTCAAGTTGTGCCAGAGATGCCACCTGTCCGCCACCTGCACCGCCTGGGGCGACGGTGGCGCCTTCGGCGAAGAACGGTGCGCGATCGCGGCAGACCACCTCGATCCCTGGCCGTTTCGCGAGCCAAGCGGCCAGGCTGGATGCCTCCCGATCGGGCACAGGTCCACCGGCCGCCGGCTTCCCACGTCGACCAGGATGGTCCCGTAGTTGCGACCCTTTCGGGTCGCATACTCATCGACCCCGACCACCCGTGGAGCCGGAACCTGAGGGTCGGGCAATGCCTCGACCAGCCGTAGCACTGTGCTGCGGCTGACGGGCACTCCGTACTCTGGCCAGCCGGGCACCGGCCCGGCCGGCGAGCGCGAGGCCGACCGCGGCCAACGTCGACCGCAGCCGCTCGGTCCGCCTGCCATAACGCCGGGTCAACCCTGGCAGCTGTTCCGCGAATCCGGCGTCCGCACGATGACCGGGCAGAGGAACCTGCGGACGCGTAAACAGAGTGCGACCCGCCTGCCGCCGCTGGGCACATCAGCGGGGTCAGCCATACCCACCCAGGACGGGACAATTCCGGGCAGCTTCGCCAGGGCTCGCTCGATCACCGTCACTGAGCGTGCACGCTCCACGGAAAGTGAGCCAGAACCTGAGAACGGACAGCACGGGACCGGTTGCCTCGGGACATCGATACAGCGGCAGGCGCCGAGATTGATCTTGATCTGATGGGACAGGTCGGGGCGGGCCGAGGTCCAGGTCGCCGAGCTCCTGGGTGACGTGTGCCCAGATCAGCCTCAAAGGGGCCACGGGATGATCTTGAAGTCCTGAAAGGTGAGCCGGAGTGCGCTGGAAGCGTCTCGTGCGTTCGGGTGGCGGGGTTCGCACCCTCGCTGGGGCGGTGGTCGTTGGTCGGCTGGGGGCTGATCAGCGAGGAGGTCCGCCGTGGAGTGGATCAACGGGCAGCGCGAACAGCTCCACCGGGGTGAGTGGCTCCGCCGCGTGTTGAGGGTCCGGGCTGAGGCCGCCCTCGCCCGGCGTCTGGGACTGCCGATGGGCAGCGGCGGGGCTCACCCCTCATGGCGCGGTGACCTGGGCCTCGTCGTAGTCTGCGACCATGACTGACACCTCGACGCCGACTCCCGCGCAAGCCTTCGAGATGCTGCTGGCCGGCAACCAGCGATTCGTCTCGGGAACACCGGAGCACCCCAACCAGGACGCCGCACGCCGCTCCGAAATCGCACCGGCCCAGAATCCCTTCGCGGTGCTCTTCGGTTGCTCCGACTCCCGCCTGGCCGCCGAGATCATCTTCGACCGGGGGCTCGGTGACTTGTTCGTGGTCCGCACTGCGGGCCACGTGACCGGGCCGGAGGTGCTGGGCAGCATCGAGTATGGGGCGAGCGTGCTGAACTGCCCCCTGGTGGTGGTGCTCGGCCACGACTCGTGCGGTGCGGTCGCGGCCACCCGTGCGGCGGTGGAGGACGGGGTGGCCGCGCCCGGGTACGTTCGGGACGTCATCGAGCGGGTCACGCCGAGCGTGCTGGCCGCCCGCGCCGCCGGGCTGACCGAGGACAGCGACGTCATTGCCGAGCACGTACGGCACACCGTCGACCTGCTGCTGGACCGCTCCCGGGTGCTCGCCGACCAGGTGAAGGCCGGACAGACTGCCGTGGTGGGCCTGTCCTACCGGCTGGCCGACGGCAGCGCCCACCTGGTCACCACCCGTGGCCTCGACGTCACCGCCGACTCCGCATCGTGACCGCAGCCCGCCGGCCGTCGCACAGCCACGTCATGCCGCGCACGGCTGACGGAGCCGGTCACGCTCCTGTCCCGTGCCTCGTGCCGGCTTGGCCCTTGCTGCGGACTGCGAGGGGTGCCACGGGTGGGGAACCGTGATCACTGTCGAGGGGCGTTGCCGGTGGACGAGGGCCGGGGTCCGGCGGCGCGGCGGAGCCTGTTGGCGATCGCGAGTCCCAGCCCCTCCTCCACCGGCAGGGACGCGACGATGAGGTCGCACCCTTGCTGGTCGAGTTTGCGCAGGAACCCGTACAGCCCGCGGGCGTAGGCGGCCATCGAACCGGGGAGGGCCACCACGGCGTGCGCCTTCACCTGAGCGTCGGCGAAGGAGGCAGGGAGAAAGACGCCGACCTGGTGCCCCAGCTCCTGCGCGAGCTCCGCTTCGGCGACGACCTTCTCGGGCTCGACGAGGACGACCCGCGCCCGCGGCGCGTAGTGGGACGGATGCTGGCCCGGCACCCGGACCCGGCTCGCCGTAGGGACCGCAAGCGGATACCCCAGCACCGCTTCGAGGTCCTCGCGCGTCACCCCGCCGGGCCGAAGGACGCTCGGGGTATCGCCCGTGGTGTCGACGATGGTCGACTCGACGCCGACCGCGCAGGGCCCGCCGTCCAGCACGAAGTCGACGGCATCGCCGAGCTCGGCACGGACGTGGTTCGCCGTGGTGGGGCTGACCGAGCCGAAGCGGTTGGCGGACGGGGCCGTGACACCGCCGCCGAAGGCCGACAGCAGCGCGAGTGCAACGGGGTGGTCGGGCACGCGCACGGCCACCGTCTCCAGGCCACCCGTCGCTTCGAGGGGCACCCGGCGACCGCGCCGCAGGACCAGCGTCAGGGGCCCCGGCCAGAAGTGTTCGGCCAGCAGGCGCGCGGTCGCGGGCACGTCCTCGACCCAGTCGTCCAGCTGCTCCGCGCCGCCGATGTGGACGATCAGCGGGTGGGAGGGTGGACGCCCCTTGACTTGGAAGATCCGCCCGACGGCGGCCGGGTCCTCGGCGTTGGCGCCCAGGCCGTAGACGGTCTCGGTCGGGAAGGCCACCAGGCCCCCGGCGCGCAGCACACCGGCTGCCTTTTCGATGTCAGTGGTTCTTGCCATCACCCTCGCAATCCTCTCACTGATCCCGCTCTCCACCTTCCGTGGTCTCGTCGGCACATGAGAACGAACCAGGGCATGACCCACGTACGTCAGAAACCCGCCCGGGATGATCTTTGCTGACTACTCGGTCCCCGTGGAGCGGAGGACCTGGTCCTGGAGACGTTGTCGGAGGTGGACCACCTCGGGCGAAAGTGGATCGCCCGGGCGGCGAATGCGGGCCCGGCGGGAGGGCGGGCCCGGCGGGAGGGCCGGCCGACCATGATCATCCTCACCGGCCACTGTACCGATGTTCCCCAAGGCCGTGGGACGGGCGACGGTGCGGGCACCGTCGCCCGTCGCCCGTCAGCTGGTGCGGGTCGGTTTGGGTAGCAGGAGCATCAGCGCCCACATCGTGATGAGTGTGCCGATGACGTACCAGAGGCTGTCGGTGAAGGCGGTGCTCACGGCGGGGCCGCGGGTACCGGCGCTGATGTGGGTGAAGAAGATGACGGTGGTCAAGGCGGTGCCGAGCGCGATGCCGAGCTGGGTGGCGGTGTTGAAGAGGCCGGAGGCCGATCCCGCGTGGCGGTGGGCGACCTTGCCGAGGGTGAGGTCGGCGAGAGGGGCCCCGATCATGCCGAGGCCGAAGCCGACGGCGAGCATCGGGGCCGCGGCGAGCGCGGTTCCCATGCCGGTGCCTTGGGCGGTGATGAGGTGGTGGTAGCCGACCAGGGTGGCGGCGGCGAGGAGGGCTCCGGCCCGGGGCACGGCTCGTCCGTAGCGGGCAACGAGGCTCATGGCGAGCCAGGCGCCGCCCATCTCGCCGAGTGAGGCGGCAACGAAGCCGACGGCGGCCTGGCCCGGGGTGAGGCCGAGGCCGTTCTGCATGAACAGGACCCAGGACAGGAAGAAGACGCCGGACAGGAGGCCGAAGGCCAGCTGTGTGGCGAGCCCGGCACTGAAGGTGCGGCCGGTGAAGAGGGAAAGCACGACCAGGGGGGAGCCGTCCTTGCGCATCTTGGTCTTCTGCTGGACCAGGAACACCGTCAGGACGAGCAGGCCGGCGACCATCATCGCGAACGTCCAGAGGGGCCAACCGTGTTCGCCGCCCGTGGTCAGCGGGAGCGTGATCAGCAGCAGGCCGAGCGCGGACAGGAACATGCCGAGCGGGTCCAGGCGCCGGGCGGTGCGGTCGTGGGACTCGGGAAGGAAGCGTCGGCCGAGGATGACGGCGGCGATCCCGATGGGCAGGTTGATCAGGAAGATGGGCCGCCAGCCCAATCCGAACAGGTCGGCCTGGGTCAGGACACCGCCCAGGACGGGGCCGATGACGCTGCCGAGCGACATGACGGTTCCGTACAGCCCGAACGCCTTCGCCCGGGAGCCCTCGTCGAAGGTGACATGCAGGGTCGCGAGGACCTGCGGCACCATCGCCGCGGCCGCCGCGCCCTGGAGCACCCGGGCGGCGATCAGCAGGTCAGGACCGCTCGCCATCCCGCACAGAAGCGATGAGAGCGTGAAGACGGCAGTACCGGCCAAGAAGATCCGCCTGCGGCCGTAGAGGTCGCCGAGCCGGCCGCCGGTAATCAAACCGAGCGCGAAGGTCAGGACGTAGGCGGCGTCGATCCACTGAAGGGCCGCGGTGGTGGCGCCGGTGTCGGCGGCGATGGAGGGAAGGGCGGTGTAGACGACGGAGCCGTCGAGCGCGTTCATCAGCTCTGCGGTCAGGACGACGGCGAGCGTGATCGCCCGCGCACGGCCGGCTGTGGATCCGGCGCGCAGCGGGCTGCTGGTGGTCTGGTCGGTGTCATGCGACACGGGAGGAAGACTCCTGTTCCGGTGGTGGTCGGGGATACGGGCAGGCCGGGCCGCGTACGCCGACGGCGCACAGGAAGAGCAGGAGCGGGCCCAGGCCGAGGAAGGGGCCGCCGTCGATGCCGACACGTCGGTACGACACCGCGAGGGTGCTGTCCGTGCCGGAAAGGGGACGGCTATCGGGCCTGGGAGATACGTCATCACCTCACATCGACGACCGGCGGAACACGTCCGCCGAGGGGAAGGGATCAAGGGAACAGGGGGAGGAGCCGGGCCGCGGAGCACACTCAGGCTCCGGGGTCGGCGGCCCCGCCCCGCACGGGGTGGGGCCGCCGACGGTGGTTCAGGCGGCCTTGACCGCCTTGGGCAGCCGGAACATCAGCGCCCACATCACCGCGAGAGCGGCGATGACGTACCAGATGCTGCCCGCGAACGCCTCGGTCACGGTGGTGCCGTGGCTGCCCGCCGGGGCGTGGTTGAAGAACACCACGGAGGCCGTTGCGATACCGAGTGCGGTACCGAGCTGCATGGCGGTGTTGAACAGTCCCGCCGCAGAGCCGGCGTCCTCGTGGCCGACCTGGCTGAGGGTGAGACCGGCAAGACCTGCGCCGACCATGCCGAAACCGGCCCCGACGAGGATCATCGGAGCAACGGCGGCCACGAACGGCATCCCTGTCTGCTGGGCGGAGACCAGCAGCTGGTAGCCGGCCAGGGTGCAGGCGATGAGCAGCGCCCCGGCCTGCGGTACGCGCCGCATGTGGGCGCCCGCCCACTTGGAGGCGAGCATCGCGCCGGCCATGCCGCCGATGGAGATGGCGACGGACGCCGGAGCGAACTGCCCGGGGGAAAGTCCGAGGCCGGACTGCATGAACAGCACCCACGTCAGCAGGAACACGCCGGAGACCAGGCCGAAGACCAGCTGGGCGGCGAGCCCGCCCGAGAACGCCTTGCTCTGGAAGAGGGACAGCGCGACCAGGGCGGAGCCGTCCTTGCGGGTCTTCGCCCGCTGCTGGGCCACGAATGCCGCCAGCACCAGGGCGCCCGCGACGAGCATGACGAAGCTCCACGTCGGCCAGTGCTTCTCGCCGCCCGCGGTGAGCGGGTAGGCGAGAAGGAGCAGGCCGGTGCTGGAGAGCAGCATGCCCAGTGGGTCAAGACGCCTGGCCTGCTGTTCGCGGGACTCCGGGATGAACCGGAGGGCGAAGAGTAGGGTGGCCAGGCCGATGGGCAGGTTGATCAGGAAGATCGTCCGCCAGCCGAGACCGGCGATGTCGGCAGAGGTCAGGGCGGCGCCGAGGACCGGGCCGAGGACGCCGCCGAGCGACATGATCATGCCGTACATGCCGAACGCCTTGGCCTGCGACTCACCCTGGAAGGTGACCGCGATGGTGGCCATGACCTGCGGCACCATCGCGGCTGCCCCGGCGCCCTGAAGGGCCCGTGCGGCGACCAGGAACTCCGGGCCGGTCGCGATCCCGCAGAGCAGCGAGGCCAGCGCGAACAGGGCGGTGCCGGCGATGAAGACCCGCTTGCGCCCGAAGAGGTCACCCAGGCGCCCGCCCGTGATCAGGGCGAGGGCGAAGGTGAGGGTGTAGGCGGCGGGGATCCACTGCACCGCGGCGCTGGAGGCACCGGTGTCCGCCTGGATGGAGGGCAGGGCTGTGTGGACGATCGAACCGTCGAGTGCGTTCATCAGCTCGGCGATCAGCACCACGACCAGGATGATCGTGGCGGCACGGCCGGCCCCTGCGGGGCGCGGATGACCGTGGGTATGGGTGTCGGTTGACACGAGGAATTCCTGTTCGCGTACAGAAGGAAGAGGGGGCAGGGGCAGGCCTGGGCATACCCCCGCGCGCGAACAGCGCGACAGGGAAAAGCAGGGTGCAACGAGCCCAGGCCATCAGGGAGCACCGCCGTCGAGGCATGCGTCGGAAGCCCGCCATCGCGGACAACCGGAAAGAGCCTCGGAACGAGCGGCTACTTACTTGGCCTGGGAAATACGTCATCACCTCGAAACACAGCGCCGGGCCCCGGAACGGGCACCGACGGAACTGCCACAGGTTAGAAGCCCCCCGGACGCCTGTGCAACGCAATTTCTCATCCAGGCCCGCCCGGACCCGAGCGCGCCGCCAGCCTATAGGAGCCGAGCAGAACCATCATCGCCCTGCGGTACCGCACCGAACTCGTGCTTCCCCGCCGCACGACTTGCTGCAGCTTCTGCCCCTCCTGCTCGGTCAGCCTGCGGACCCTGACCGGTGCTGCCATCCCGCCTCCCCATGCTGGTCGAAGATGCCTTCACCTCCAACCAGTACAACGAGCAACCCGGCAAACGTTGCCGGTCACAGCACTAGCCTGCCGGGCAGCGTCGAGGAGCAGGACAGTGAAGCGGGCGATGGACGTCGTCAAGGTCGGCGACCGGCTCCGGTTCGACGACCGGATCCACGTCCTGGCCGGTCTGGACGGGCCTCGCTGCCGGCTGCTCGCCGAGGAAGACGCCAGCGTGCAGGTGCTGCTGCTCACCCAAGTGCTCGGGGCGCAGGACTTCGACGTCCTGGACCACCCCCGCTCCACGCGCCGGAAGGTGCCCGCACACGGCCCGCTGGACGGGCTCGACCCCGCGGTCCGGGAGAAAGCCCTGGCATGGGAAGGGGCCACCGGAACCTGAACTGGCCTTCCTCCACCAAGGTGCTGTACCACCTGACCGGCCGCTACCTGGCCGCAGCCACCGCCGAGCGGTTCGCACCGCACCAAGACGTGCAGCGGATAAGAGGGACTGCCCGGCGTGCCTGAGCCCGGTCCCCGTGCGGGCACGGCGTTGCGCGCACTACACCGAGGAGCGGTCGCCTGTACCCACGGCGCCGTAGCACCCGCATGAGTCAGTCGACCAGCCACGCACGCGTGCGTGAGCCTGCTCGCGCCCTCCTACGCGACGAGTGGATCTTTCGTACAGAGTGGAGAGCGCCCACGTCGAGGCCGCCCGTTTCCTCGCGGGCACTCGTTGCCGTGCTGAGGAGTGGGTGCTCGAAGGGTGGGCAGGCGCGCCTTCGGAACGGTTATCCGATCGATTGACCAGGAGGAGCCTTGAGTGACTTCCAGGATGCGAGCCGCCAGGACGAGAGCAAGGCGACGGCGGTAGCGCACACCGTTCAGGACAAGGCGGGCGAGAGTGCCTCGCTGGTCGGGGGCAAGGCCGCCGAGGTGGGCGGTACGGCCAAGGAGCAGGCGGCCAACGTGGTCGGTGAGGCCACCGTGCAGGCCCGGGACCTCGTCGGGGAACTGCGCACGCAGCTGACCGGGCAGGCCGAGACCCAGACGCAGCGCCTGGCGGAGAATGTGCGTCGGCTCTCGCAGGAGCTACGTGAGCTGGGTGAGAGCGGCAAGCCGGACTCCACTGTCGCAGGCATGGCCCGTCAAATAGCCGACAGCGGCCACCAGGTGGCCGCCCACATGGAGAAGCGCGGTCCCGACGGGCTGGTCAGCGACCTGCAGAACTTCGCTCGCCGTCGCCCGGGAGTCTTCCTGGCGGGCGCCGCTCTGGCCGGTTTTGTAGTTGCGCGCGCCGGCAAGGGAGTCAGCGCCGCCGCTTCGTCCGAAGCGGGCTCCGATGGCTCGGGCGACCGGCGCACGACGGCTGCGGCAGGTCAGCGTGCTGACGCTGGTGAGACCGGTTACGCGGGGCTTCCTACTGCTGACCGTAGCGGTATTCCCTCGGGTTATGAGGACCCCCTCGACACCTACGGCCAGTCCCAGCCTCCGCACGTGACTCCGGCCCCGCCGGCCTACCCGCCCGCGAGCTCACCGCCCTACGGTGGCCCCCCGCAGCGGCCCGGGGAAGGGATCTGAGCATGGCCCTCTCCTCGCCCGAAGGCCCCGCGGCGCCGGCGCAAACGCCGCCAGCGGCTTCGGACCCGTCGATCGGTGATCTCATCGGCGAGATCAGTCAGGATTTGTCCCAGCTGCTGCGTGACGAGATCGAGCTGGCGAAGGCCGAGATCAAGCAGGAGTCCGCAGAGGCCGGCAAGGCAGTCGGCATGCTGGGCGGCGCCGGTTACGCCGGACATCTGGTGCTGCTGCTGGGCAGCCTGACCGTCGTCTTCGCCTTGGCCAACGTCATGGACATCGTCTGGGCGGCCCTGATCGTCACCGCGCTGTGGGCTGTGGTGGGCGGGGTGCTGTATGTGACGGGTCGCAAGCGCCTGCGCGGCGTCAACCTTAAGCCGGAACAGACTGTGGAGACCTTGAAGGAGGATGCCCGATGGGCACGACACCCGACGAGCTGAGGACCGACGTGGAGTACCGGCGCGCGCACCTGGCGCGCAACGTCGACCGCTTGGCGGACAAGATGACTCCCCGCAAGGTCGCCCGGCGCAAGGTCGACTCGATGCGCCACCGGGTGAGCGGAGTGAAGGAGCGTGTGATGGGCACGGCACACGATGCGGCACAAGGCACCTCCGGGAGCCTGCACCAGGCCACGGACAGCATCGCGGATACGGCCAAGGAAGCTGGCAGCAACGTCCAGGAGGCCCTCCAGCAGGCCCCGACGCAGATCAGACGGCAGACCCAGGGCAGCCCGCTGGCCGCCGGACTGATCGCTTTCGGCGCCGGCATGCTCGCAGCCGCGCTCCTGCCGACCACCGAGGCCGAAGAGCGTGCGGGACAGCAGCTGCGGGAACACTCTGACGAGCTCCTCGAGCCCGTCAAGCAGACAGCCCTGCAGGCCGCCCAGGAAGTCCGCGAGGAGCTGAAGGAGCCGGCAGCCGAAGCCGTGGAATCGGTGAAGAGCACAGCCGAGGAAGCCGTCGCGGCCACGACCGAGCATGCGCAGAGCGCCGGCCAGGAGACCGCCGACGGGCTGCGCCAGGTCGGCCGGGACACCGCTGATGAGGTACGCGAAACTCCCGGTACACCGAGGCCGCCTGTGCAGTGAAGACCAAGCGGGCACCGGCGTGGCTCCAGGGATCTGCTTTCCTGGAGCCACGCGCGTCAGTGCGAGCGGAACGGGCGGGCCATGGCCACGACATACAGTGAAAACCCGGGTAGCCGCCCTCGCCCGTTGGTGGGCGATTCCCCCACCCCGCGCACGGCGTCGACGCGGCGCCAGCAGCGCACAAAGCCGTTGGCGCCGCACCGCACCCCCGCTGCGTTGGAACACTCGTGATCACACGTCCCCGGTGGGGGCGTGAGACCAAAGACCCGCAGGCGAACGTGCTCGGCCTCGCCGATCTTGTTCCCTTCGGTGTCGTAGATCGGGTGGTCCAGCACGGCGGGGATCTGCTCTCGGGTGATCCTGTGCGTTCTCCTTCACGTCCACAGGAGCGGCACCTTTTGCACCATCTTGTAGCGCCTACCCGCGCGGTCCGGTCCAAACGTGCTCTCTCGCATTGTGCCGGGAAGGGAGGCATGGCCTGCGCTGTCATGGAAAGCCGCCAGGTATGGCAGCGAGGACACCGAAATCAGGGCACGGAGACGACCGCGACCGCTTTGACGCGGACCGGGACAACGGTGCGGGTCCGGATGAGCGGGTGGAGGAGCGGGCACCGGACAAGCCCACTGAGCTGCCCAAACGGTCCTGGTGGGCGGTGCTGCGCGGCACCTTCAAAGAGTTCAAGGACGACGAGCTGGCCGACCGGGCTGCGGCGCTGACCTACTACGGCGTGCTGGCCCTCTTCCCGGCCCTGCTGGTCCTCGTGTCCCTGCTGGGTATCGCCGGGGAGTCGGCGACCAAGAAGGTCCTGGACAACCTCCAGAAGCTCACCCCTGGCTCGGCGCGTGATGTGATCAGCGGCGCGGTGCAGCAATTGCAGGGCAATGCCGGTGTCGGCTCGATCCTGGCGATCGTGGGCCTGGCTGTCGCGGTGTGGTCCGCCTCCGGGTACGTGGCCGCCTTCATCCGCACCTCCAATGCCGTCTACGACATGCCTGAGGGCCGACCGGTGTGGAAGGTGCTGCCGCTGCGTCTGGGCCTGACCGTGACGCTGATGATCCTCGCCGTCGTCAGCGCGCTGATCGTGATCTTCACCGGCGGGCTGGCCCGGCAGGTGGGCACCGCCCTGGGGGTCGGTGACAGCGCGCTGACGGTGTGGTCGATCGTCAAGTGGCCGGTCCTGGTTCTCCTGGTCACGGTCATGATCGCGCTGTTGTACTGGGCTGCTCCGAACGCCAGGGGACGCGGGTTCAAGTGGGTGACCCCGGGCAGTTTCCTGGCGTTGCTGATCTGGATGATCGCCTCCGCCGGTTTCGCGTTCTACGTCGCGAACTTCGCCTCCTACAACAAGACGTACGGCACCCTCGCCGGGGTGATCATCTTCCTGGTTTGGTTGTGGATCACCAATATCGCCGTGCTCCTGGGACTGGAGTTCGACGCGGAGATGGCCCGACAGCGGGCGATCGCCGGCGGCCATCCCGAGGACGAGGAGCCTTACGTCCCGCCGCGGGACACGCGGAAGTGGAGTGACGAAGACCGCCGCCGGATGGAGTGATCACGGTCCCGGACGGCCCTGGTGGGGAGCTGCTGACCATGAGACTTCTGGCGTCCGTGCGCGCGGGCGAGAACGGGCTGACCAAACGCATGGCGTCCTGGGATTCGGTCTGGGCGCGCGGCCTGCTGCCACCGGTGGAGGATGCCGCCGAGCACACGAAGCTGTGGTGGGCTGCCGCCGCTCTCATGGTGGCCGGGGGCGGATGGAGGGGCCGCAGGGCCGCGGTGGCGGGCGTTGCGGGGATGGCGGTGGCGCAGGTGCTCTCCAACGGGGTCGCGAAGCAGCTCGTCGAGCGCCGCCGGCCCCCGAAGGAATGGTTCCCGCACGAGGATGTCGAGGACCGGCCGGAGAGCTCCTCCTTCCCCTCCGGGCACACCGCCGCGGCCGTCGCGTTCACTGCCGCCGTCGCTCCGACATGGCCGTGGGCGGGCACCGCGTGCGCCGTGCCCACGGTTTTGGTGGCGATCGAGCGGGTCCACAGCGGCGCGCACTACCCCTCCGACGTCGCCGCAGGAGCCGTCATCGGGCTGGCGGCGGCCGCTGTGGTGCGGGCCGCGCCGCGCCTGCTGCTGCGCCACCTCGGATGAAGCGCCTGCCGCTGGCGGGGGTGCCCGGCCTGAACGGCATCGACCCCGTCAAACGCAACGCCGACGCCCCTATCCAGGACACCACCGGCACGAAAGAGCGACAGCTGACGGCGCCCCCGTTTACTTTTTCGTGGCTCCGCAATGGGGCCTCCGGCCTTCGGGTCCGGCATGACTTCCCCCCTTGTTGTTCATGATCCGGGGGGGTGGTGTCACCGGGCCCGGAGGCATCGACGGACCGCTGAGGAGGGGCTTGAGCACCGGTTTCACCCGAGCCGGAAGAGCTCTCCGTAACGTGGATGTGGCAGCTCGGTGCCCAGGCAAGGCCGGACGAAAGCGTGATGGAGGAGCCTGCACGTGATCGACACCGGCGACATCGACGTCTTCCTCGGCCTGGACGTCGGCAAGGGCGAACACCACGCGTTGGCCCGTCTGGCCAACTACGCCACTCGGGTTTCGCGCCCGTTGTGCGACTCAGTGCGCTCCGGAACCGCGCGCCGACCTGTGTGGCGTTCAGTTCCCGACCCGGACTACGTGGAACCGGGCCTCCTGCAACCGCGGCGCCTGACCGGCTCTCCGAGCAGGTTGGTCAGTTCCGCCTCGACGGCGGCGAGCAGCGAGGGCCCCCAGGCGGTCAGTGTCTGTTCCCAGGGGTGGCCGAAGGTGCCCAGGCGGAGGTCGTCGGTGAGGTGGAGGTAGTGGTCGTCATTGTGGCAGGTGCCCTTGCCGGGTCGGGACGGTCGGCCAGGGAGGTCGGTGCTGCGGGGGTCGTAGCGGTAGCCGTCGTGCTGCCAGTCGAGCCAGTAGACGAATTCCCCGGGCTCGGTGGCGGTGAGCAGTCCGCGCTGGACGATCGCGTCGATCTGTTGGGGGATGTGGGACGGGCCGGTAGTCGGAGTGCAGGTGCCAGACGGCGGAGGGTGCCGGAGGGGTGATCGTGGGGAGGGAGGGGGTGCTCGGCTTGAAATAGAAGTTCGTGTAGATGCGGTCCCACAGTGGTCCGTCGTCGTGGAGCCAGTCGAGGAACTGCGCGGGGCGGCTGGTCTCGGGGAGGCCGGTCGGCGCCAGTGGTAGGAGCGGACGGTGGCGGCCTCGGTGAAGCCGGCCACTGCCCACCGCCCACCGCCCACCGCCCACCGAAGTCCATGCGCCGCTTCCTGCGGATCAGTCCTCCAGGCCGCCAACAACTGGCGCAGTCGACAGGCGTACCACGCTGTCGCGGCGCACACCGTCACGTAGATGACGACGCCTTGGAGGGCAAAGTTGCCATAGTGCAACTCCCACTGCCCGCCCCAGGTTCGGTGCCGAACAGGGGGTTCTTCCAGATGTACGGTCGGACCTGGGCGACGAGTCCGCCCAGGCACTGGGCAGCGATGTACAGGGCGGTGAACTCCCCGATGCGCCGCAGCCAGGCTCGTCGGTCGGATCGCATCAGGGCGCGGACTCCGGTGAGTGCGTTTCCGGGCTGCCACCGCTGGCCCACGGGGGCGATGCGGGCGCAGACCGCGGGCATCAGGACCTGCGACCCTGGGGCGCGAGAAGTTGACTGGTGATGCCCGGGACGGCACTGCGGCCTCGGGGGCGGACGACGGGGAGCAGGGCGACGTCCTCGGCGGAGTACAGCGGGACCGTGGTGACGCCGCCGTGGTGCTTGTAGTCGATCTCAACGGATCCGGTCGGGGCGATCCAACCGAGCCTGATGACCTGATCGAAGACGACGCGGCGGACGCCGAGGCGGCGGCGGCCTGGTCCGGGCCGAGGGGGACGTGCCGGTCGAGCAGGGCGGGCAGGTCCCGGCGGCGCGCGAGGGCGGCCACCTGGTCCGGATGGACGTCGGGGAACTCGACGTCCCCGCCGAGGCGGACCAGCAGGCCGGCTCGGGCGAGGTGCCCGACCGCCGAGGCGGTCACCCGCGGCCGGCACCGCAACGGCGCCCCCAGAGCTTCCGTCAGCCGGTCCGCCGCCACCCCGGCCCCGATCGGGCCCCGGAGCGCGGCCCGCACCTGCTCCGGGTTGGCAGCCTCCACCGCCGCCCGGGACCACAGCCCCGGGCCGGCGTCGGCGGCCGGGACAAGGCCGGAGCCGGCCGCCCACCGCCAGGCCGCAAGGGGCACCCGCAGCCGGCCCGCGGCCTGGTTCTCGTCGTACTGCTCCCGCACCGAACGCGCCATGAATCGCACTCCGATCGCACATCGGCGGCCCGACCATCGAGCCGCGCCGGAAACATGCCGAAAGATCCTATTTACTGTCAATAGCCCTGATTCTGGGGCGAGTTGGGAGCACACCGCAGAAGCCGCCTACGCGTACGCGAGGGCCGGATTCACTCCTGCGGGGGACACGAAGCGGGGGCCGCTACCCATCGGTGACGACCCCTGGGGAGCCCCGTCCGCCGGCGCGGGGCGGGCGGCTCTGCCAGCGGTCAGCCGGCCGCCGCAGCCGACCCGGCCCCGAACCGCGGGACATCGTCCACTCACGTCCAGGCGCAGCCGCGTGAAGCGAAGCGGGTGACGGAAAGCGCCCCAGTCAACAGCCCGATCCGCGCTGACCTCCGCCACCAGCTCCGGCCGGACCAACACCACGTCCAGGACGTCACGGCTCCCCCACGCCGCCGTGAACCGCACCCCCTCGAAAGGGTGCCCGGGGTCGGCCTCGGCCAGGTGCTCGCCAACCTGTCGGGACACGTCCGGGCGCAGCGGGACCGTCCGGCCCACCGCGCGCAGGCGGTCCGCCGCGTCGTAGCGGCCCAGGACGAGGAACCCTGGGCGGGTCAGGGTGCCCGTGATCGCGCCGATGATCGCTTCGGTGGTGTCCCTGCGGCGGACCTTGGTCCACCCTCTGTATCCGGGCAGGTAACGGCTGGTCAGGGGCTTGATCACCAAGCCTTCGACGCCGCTCACGTCAGTCCAGGACTCCAGCCACTCCCGAGCCTCGGCCAGGTCCGTCGTCATCGGGCACAGCGTCCATGGGGCCGTCAGGGCCTGGTCGGTGAACAACTCCTCCAGGAGTTGGCGCCGCTCCTCGTACGGGCGTTGCAGCAGTTCCTGGCTGTCCAGCTGCAACACGTCGAACGCAACGAAGTAGGCCGGCAGGCCGACCGCGAGGCCGGCGGCACCGCGGGGGCGGGCGGCGGCCCGGCGCTGCAACGCCTCGAACGACAACCGCCCCGCTACGGCGTCCCAGGGCGATTTGGCCTGGGTGTGCTCGGTAGGTGGCCGCGTTCTGTCCTGTGCCGGGGTGTTGGCCGGCGCCGGGCTGAAAGCACGAAAGAGCCCGTACTCCACGCGCGTGCGTGGAGTACGGGCCCTTCTGTGTTGCTCAGTCATACAGATAAGACGTCCACTAAGCGGTGCTGGCGGCTGCTTCCAGGGTGCTGAGCTCGGCGGCGGCTTCGAGCTGCCGGGGGTGGTTCAGCCGGACCAGGGCTTCGTGGGCGGCCGTCAGGGTTTCCAGTGCCTCCTCGTGACGGCCGAGGTGCCGCAGGACGACGCCCAGCTCGAGCCGGGCGGTCTCGCTCCAGAAGGACATCGGGTTCGCCGCACGAAGGGTCAGCACCTCACGCAGCGGGGCTTCCGCCTCGCTCCACCGGCCGAGCGCGGCCAGGTCGTTGCCGACGTTCTGGCTGACCAGGGCCAGGTAGGAATTGCTCACTCCGGTCGGCCGCCCCGGGATGCCCGCCCGGCAGAGCGTCTCGCTGCGGCGGTGGATGGCCAGTGCCTCCTCAGGCCGGCCGTCCATGCGCAGGACCTGGCCCAGCGCGTTGAGGGCCGTGAGTTCGGCCAGCCTGCTATCACCACAGGACAGCCCGGCGAACTGGGCGACCGACGACCTCAGCCGGGCGACGGCCTCCCCGATCCGACCGAGCCGTTGGAGCGCCCCCGCGCCGTACCCCAGAGCCCAGCCCACCTGGAGCTCGTCGCCCGCCTCCCGGGCCGCCTCCAGAGCGGTGTCCGCGGCGGCCAGCGCGCCGACGTAGTCGAACACGCACATGTTGCGGGCCCAGGCGAGGTAGTTCAGCTGCACGGCCACCTCACGGGTGCTGCCCAGCGCCCGGGCGGAGTCAGCGGCCCGCCGGAACACCTCGGCCCACAGCTCCCAGTCCATGGTGGCGTCGGAGAACCAGTGCATCGCCTCCGCCGCGTCGACGACCTGCCGGTGACGGCCGGTCGACTGGGCGTGGCGCAGGGCCCCGAGCCACTGGGCCCGTTCCTCCTCCAGCCAGGCCCGGGCCCGGTCGCGGCCGACCGGCGCGGTGGCCGGGTCGGGGTCGCCTTCCGTGTCACCCTGCTCGGCGGCCGACCCGTACTCGGCCTCGAAGTGCAGGGCGGCGGCGGTGGCCCGGCGCAGCGTCCAGCGGGCGGCCCGGTCCTCGGCGGCGGCGATCTCCTCGGGCCCGTCCTCCTCGGCCAACTGCTCGGCGGCGAACAGGCGCAGGAGGTCGTGGTAGCGGTATCGGTCAGCGGTGGGGTGGGACTGGAGGAGGCCGGCGTCGACCAGGTCCTCGGCATACCGGGCGGCCGTGCGGGTGGGCAGGTCGGCCAGTAGGGCGGCGGTCTGGGGGCTGAAGTCGGGGCCGTCGGCCAGGCAGGAGCGTCGGAAGACGGTCTGTGCCTGCGGGCTCAGTTGCCGGTAGGAGAGGGCGAAGGCGGCCCGGACCTCGAGTGAACCGGCCTTCAGGGTGTCGAGGCGACCGCCTTGTTCGGCGAGTTGGGTGGCGAGTTTGGTGATGTGTTCGGTGGGGCGGGCGGCGAGGCGTTGTCCGGCGATACGGACGGCGAGGGGGAGGTGGCCGCAGAGTTCGGCGAGGTCGCGGGCGGCTTGTGCTTCTTGTGTGATTCGGTGGGCGCCGATGATGCGGGTGAGGAGTTCGATGGCTTCTTCGCGGCGGAGCAGGGCGAGTTCGGTGCGGTGGACGGCTTCGAGGCCGGCGAGGGCGCGGCGGCTGGTGATGAGGGTGAGGGAGGCGCCCTCCCCGGGCAGCAGGGGCCGCACCTGGCCCTCGTCCGCGGCGTTGTCCAACAGGAGCAGGACGCGTCGGTCGCGTAGGAGGGAGCGCAGGAGGCCGCTGCGGTCATCGGTGTCGGCGGGTACGTCGGTGGCGCCGAGGGCGCGTAGCAGGCGGGCGAGGGCGTCGCGGGGTGGGGTGGGGTGCAGGTCCATGCCGCGCAGGTCGAGGTGGAACTGCCCGTCGGGGAAGTGGGGTGCCAGGGTGTGGGCGGCGTGCACGGCGAAGGCGGTCTTGCCCAGGCCGGGCTGCCCGCAGACCACCGCCACCGGCGGACGGTCGGGGTCGGACTGCCCGGCCAGGGCCGCCAGCCGCGCCAGGGCGGGCCCGCGGGCGGTGAAGTCGCGCAGGTCGCGCGGGAGCGCGAGGGTGTGGCGGAAGGAGCGGTCCGGGGCGGTAGCGCCCGCCGGGCCGGCGCCTTCAGACGGCCCGACCGCCGGCTTCCCACCGGCCTCCCCCGTCGGGCCAGCGCCCCCGTACGAGCTGGCCGCCGGCTCACCCCCGGCCCGGCGCGCGCGGGGCCGTCCCCGGCTGGCGGCCCGTTCCAGTTCCTCGGTGCCGCTCGCGTCCAGGCCCAGCGCCGCGGCCAGGGCCGCGACGGTGCGCCGCTGCGGCCCCCGGGACCGGCCGCGCTCCATGTCCGACAGGGCCCGCACGCTCACCCCCGCCGCGTGCGCCAGCTCCTCCTGGCTCTGCCTCGCGTCCGTGCGCAGGCGGAGCAGATGCTCGCCGAACCCGCCGGTGACCGGTGTGTCCGTCCCCATGCCCGCGTGTGTCCCCCGGTGCTGCGCGGACCGGCCGGTCCGCCGGTCCTTTCATCCGGCAAAAGTATGCCGGACCGTACTTCTGCCGGTGGAACTGCCTGGTTCGGATCGGCCGGCCGCGGTTGGCTGGGGCGACCCGGGAGGGAGCCCGACCAGCCCCCGCCCGGGGCCGGTCCGTCACCGCTCCGCCCGCGCTCCCGCATGCGGCTGCGCGCCGGGCGCGGGGGACCTCCGTACACCCGGTCGCCGCCGTACCGCGCCCGCGGACGCCGGCGGCCGCTTCTACCAGGGGAATTTCACAATGAGAACCAGTGGTACCGCGCCCCGTCCGGGCGCCGACCGCCGTGCTCGCCTGCTGCGCCTGCTCGCCCTGCCGGCGCTCGCGCTCCTCGTCCTGGCCTCGGTGCTGACGGCTCCCACGGGGGCGGTGGCGGCGAGCAGCAAGTACGGGAACGCGCGCTACCACCAGTGGTCGTTCGTGACCTCGCACAACGCCTACGCCGACGACGACACGCAGTGGCCCGTGCCGCCGAACCAGTCGCAGAGCATCAAGGAGCAGCTCGAGGGCGGCGTGCGGGGCCTGATGCTCGACACGTACGACTCCCGGGGCACCGGGCCCGTGCAGATGTGCCACGGCACCAGCCCCGATGTGCGCGTGTGCTACGACGAGTTCAAGGCCGGGCTCCTGACCGTCGTGAACTTCCTGCAGAAGAACCCGCAGGAAGTGGTGACCCTGTTCCTGGAGAACTACGCCAGCAAGGAGACGGTGAGCAAGACGGTCACCGACCTGCTGGACGCCAAGGGCGCCGGCAAGATGCTCTTCGACCAGAACGACTGGGGCATCTTCAGCAGCAACTGGCCGCGGCTGAAGGACATGGTCTCCGCCAACCAGCGCCTGGTGATCTTCCAGGACAGCTGGGGTGACGTGGCCGCCGGCTCCGGCACCCTGATGAACACCTGGTCGCACACCGTGGAGAACCGGTACAGCTACGGCCTGGGGCAGCCGTTCGGCTGCGAGTCGCGGAACGGCAATCCACTGAACACGAACCCGATGCCGGGGACGACCGGCCTCACCCCTCTGTTCACCATGAACCAGTTCAGCTCGGACAACCCCGACCCGAAGGCCTACGCCAAGATCGACAACGGCACCCAGCTCAAGAGCCGGATCGAGAAGTCGTGCCGGCCCGCCGCGGGCGGCCGCAACCCGAACTTCGTCGCGGTGGACTACTACCAGCTCTCCGACAACTCGGGCCTCACGCCCGTGTCGGTGGTCGATGAGCTCAACCGCGACAACTACGTCTTCGAGCCCGACCCGGCGGTGTGGACCGTCAACGACGCCAAGCAGTACGTCAGCACCTACGGCACCAACCGCTGCATGGTGCGCGGCGACGAGTTCCCCGACGGCTCCGGCGGCCTGGTCACTCAGCGGGCCTGCGCGGACCCGGCGCCCAGCAGCCACCAGTGGACGGCCACCAAGCCGAACTACGACGGCAAGGGCTATTACTGGATCAAGGCGGGCAACGGCTCCTGCCTGACCGTCCCGTACAACAACGGGACCCCGCCCGGCGACGGCACGCAGCTCTTCTGGTGGCCCTGCGAGACCAAGTGGTTCTCCGGCAGCCAGCTGTGGAACGTCATGCCAACCAACACCGACAGCAACGGCCAGTCCCACGGCTACTACTTCATCAACCAGTGGACCGGCAAGTGCCTGACCCTGGACCCCGGCACATCGACGGCCAAGCCCGGCAAGGTCACCCAGGCCGCCTGCCCTAAGCGCTGACGGCGGACCGACATACGACCGGACGGCCGGTCCGGCACCGCACAGGGTGGTGCCGGACCGGGCCGTTCCCGTGTCCGCCAGCGGTACTCGACCGTTAGCGCGGGCCGGGGCGCCGTGGCGAGGAAGAGGTACGCCGTCGCGCTCTGGGGGTGGCGAACCGCCGGGGCTGGGTGGTGCCGGTGCGGTCCAGGGCGGCCAGGGCCGTGGCGGAGAGGTCCGTGGAGCGCCGGCTGCCGCCGGTGAAGGCGGGGAGTTCGGCCGGCCGGGACCGTGGCGGGCGCGGCCCAGTCGGCCCCCTCCGTGCCGCACGAGGCGCCGAAGCAGCCGGTCCGCAGGTCCAGCAGCAGGCAGTTGCCCGCCGGGGAAGCCCAGGGGTCACCGGAGCCGCTGGCGCGGTTCAGCGCGAGGTAGCCCCGGACAGCCTCAGGACCGGCCCGACTGAGTCAGCGGGAATCCGTTGCGTCGTCCTCGGCTGGGCCGGGGGTTGCCGTGCTGTCGGCGGCCTGGCCGGCGGCTCGTTCCGCGCGGAGTTCTTCGGCGACGTCGTAGGCCCGGCCGGGGTCGTAGACGGTGACCGAAGTGCCAGGGCTGGACATCGCGTCTGCCCGGGCCGTGTACCGATGGCTTTCGACGCCGCGTTGGGCGGCTATGCCGTCGACCTCGCCGACGGGTACCCGCCACAGCTCGGCGGTGTGGGACCGGGTCCACCACTCGTCCGGACGCAGGAAGTCTCGCTCGACCTCCGTCTGACGCTCCACCGCCACCTGGAACTGGCCGAGTTGCTCGGCCAACCAGCCGGTCAGCGCCTGCGCGTCGACCCGAGAGAGCGGTGTGGACCTCGCCGGTTCGCACTCCAACGTCTCGCTGCCGGTATGCATCACCACCTGGCTCGCATGCCGTCACGAAGGAGGCCTCGACGCCCTCGTCGAAGCCGAGGTCACCCCAGAGCGGCTGGCCGGCCTGCAGGCGGACAACGCCGCCCGTGGAGACGGCTGGCCCCACAACCTCGACCAAGTACGCGAGTTCCTGCTCTGGGACCGAATCCTGCAGCTCAAGGGGGCCATGCAGGCGGCACTGAAGGTGTTCAGCGTGGGCAACGCCTGATCCGGTGGGGCCCCGATGGACCCGAAAGCCCCCGACCATCCGACGTGAACACCCAGGACCCCACCCGAATCCACCTCAAGCTCGACGAGGACGGTCGCGTACTCCCCGCAGGCTGAACTGCGCGGGCTGCCCTCGTACGCCGGGGCCGGCGGCAGGGCGATGCCGCCCCAGCAGTCCTGGACTCGTCCCGGTCGATCTCCGCAGCGGGGACGCCATGCCCACCCACGCGTCACGGCGGGGCCGGATGCCCTGCTGAGGAACACGGATGCCGTCCGCCTCGACGAACCTCTGTGCCCTGCGGCTCAGGCTGGCATGCACGACCAGGATCGGCGATAGGGCATCACAGCGGCTCACTTCCGGCGGAATGGAACAAGGCCGCCGCGATCTCCCGCACACGGTCCACGGTCATCCCCGTGCGCTGTTCGACGGCCAGGGGGTGGTCGGTGGGCTCGAGCTCGACGTAGGGGCGCTCACCGGCCGGCCGGGTGTGCACGTGGGTCTTGAGATTGAGGGTCGTGGGGGCGTAGACCGGCTCGTCGGTGCCGATGACCGGTATCTCGATCAGGCCCTTGACGAAGTAGTGCTGCGCACGGACCACGCACTGGTCCGATGAGAGCAGGCAGTCGCCGGCGTCGGCGAAGGCCGGATCCCACACGGCTGGGGCGTCGGCCGTGTAGTTCATCGGCAGCTCCGGGTGGTGAGCGCCGCAGCACCAGCAGGTGAATCCGAGATCACTGGTCATGGCGATGGAGCTTAGTGACGGGCTCCGGTACCACCTCGGCCGGTAGCCCCTCCGGCCACGCCCTGCGGTCCGGCTAGCGAGCGGCAACCTGCATACGCCGCGGTCAGGCGGTCAGTAGTGCCCGACCATTTCCTCGGCGGTGGGCGAGATCGCTGCCGCCGTGCACTCGGTGGCCGGGCCGCACTTCGGGCCCGTCGCCGGTCCCGGCCACCCTTGCTGGAGCGAAGCGGTGGTGGCGTCCCTGCGGCAGATCGCCGACGACGTCGAGGGCTGCGGTCTGGACGCGGCCGACCTGCGCAAGGCCGCGGACGTGGCCCAGGCCGGAGCGCAGGTCCTGAACGAGATCGTGCAGCCCCGGCATCTGACCGGGGATCCGTGGACGGGCAACACCATGCTCGCCCCGGCCCCGATGCCGAAGAGCTGCGGCGTGCTCGACATGGACCGCACCTGGTGGGGAGACCCGGAGGCGGACTGGCCGATGCGGATGGCCCGGGCCAAGCAGGACGAGCGCATGGCGTTCTTCGACGCCTACGAATATTCCGCCGAGACGGACGGCGTCGCCTGGCGGCGAAAGGTGTACGAAGTACGGCACCTCGGCGCGCTCCGCCTGGAGCGTCACCGGCTCGGCAACCAAGTCGGTGTCGAGGACTCCGATCGACGGCATCGGAGACCTCACCCAGCACCTCCCCAGCACAGCCACCGGCTGACACCCAACCGCTGCCCCCCCACACACACACGCACACCAGTCGCCCGGGATCAGGTCACGAACGCGGTCGAGGTCTCCTGCCGTCCGGCCACGGGCCAGGACGCCCATGCCCTCGTCGTCGCGGCCTCCCGCGGCTGCTGCCAGAAGGCGCAGGACTCGATGTCACACCCTGCGTATAGCGTCTGGGTTACTGGCATGAGGTGAGGGGTTTTCGGGTGGGGAACATCGAGTTGGCCGCGCTTGCGTCCGCGTACCGTCTGGCGGAGCCGTCGACGGCCGACGTGTTGGTCCGGCGTCTGCGGGGTGAGACGCTCGATCTCCTGCGTCACTGGTGGCACCTGCCCCGGCGCCTCGTGGACGCGGTACTCGCCTCCGGCGACCGTGAATTGCTCGTGACGCTGGCGCGGAACGCGACGCCCGGTCAGAGTCTGCGCCTGGCGCGGCTGGGCGATCCCGAGGTGGGCCGTGCGCTGTATGAGGCCGAGCGGTGGTCCCGTAGGTGCGGGGACAGTATACGGGTGGCCGTGCTGATGGCCGCGGACCCGTCCGACCGGGCATGGCGGGCGCCGGGCGGGCTGGTCGACGAACTGCTCGGCGAGACCTGGTCTGCGCAACTCTCTCCGGCGCTCTGCGCTCCCTTCCCCGAGCTGGTGCTGCATGCCCTGCGTCACTGCGGTCACGACGCACCGCTGCCGATGGTGCTGCGAGCCGCTCGCACCCTGCTCGAGCACGGCGGCCCGGAGCAGCTGGCGGCACTGGCCTCACTCGCCGAGGCGGAGGGCGGGCTGAGCCACCCGGGCCTCGCCGCCCTGCTGCGCCGCGCTGCGGCGGCGCCCGATCCCGGTGCGCTCCTCGACGGCTACATCTCGCCCACCGACGAACTGATGTACTTCGTCCGTCTCCACAGCGACCGGAAGATACCGGCAGGGGTCCTTCCGGACTGGGATCTGGTCCGCGCCGAGCACGACAGGCGCCCTTTCTCCGCCTCCGCGATCATGGATCTCAACCAGTTGCCGGGCTGCCCGCAGGAACTGGCCGTCGAGGGCTTGCGTGCGGATCCCCGGACGACGCTGGTGCGGGGCAAAGGCCCGCTGCCGCTGTCCGCGCTCACCGGGCCCGAGGTCGCGGACGAGCGGTCCTACGTACCCGATGTCCTGCGGCGCGGCCTGGCCGAGGGCTGGCTGTCGGCCGAGCAGGTGTTGACCGACGTGACGCCCGCCGCCGAGGCCCTTCAATGCCTGCCACAGGGTGATGAACTGGTCCGCAAGGCCGTTAGGGAACTGACGGCCCCGATGGGCGCCGACCCCGCGGCGTGGCTCGCCCTCTACCGGCGGATCAGCCGGTTCGAAGGGACGGCCACCGCACTCGTGGCGGCGGCCTGCGCCGACGCCGCGCGCAGCAGCCGGGCCCCGTCATGGCCCCGTGCGACCGGCGCAGCCTTCCCCTCCCGGGAGCCGGAGGGCCCTCGCGGGCTCTTCCAGCGGTTGTTCGAGTATGCCGAGGAGGAGGCGCAGGAAGCCCTGGTGCCCTACCTGGACGGTCGGGCCGTCCAGCACCTGCTCGTCTTCGGTGCTCCCTCACCGCGGCTGCGCGCACGCATCATCGCCGTCCACGGCAGGTCCGCCCATCTGGCCAACGCCTCCCGCTGGGACCTGCCCGGCGAAATCGTCGAGGAACTCCTGGATCTCGACGACCCGGAGGTCAACGAGAAGCTCTACCTCTACGGTGCCATCGCCTGGCAGGAGCGGGCACGGATCCTGGCGGGCCGGGGGCGGCGGGGCGGCCATGTGCCCGTCACGGACGGACTCCTGGACGAACTCGGCTGGATCGACCTCCGGCACCACCGGAACTGGTTGAGTGCAGGCCTGCTGTCCGGCGACCCCCGGGTGCTGCGGGTGGTGCTGGCCAGGATCAGGACCCATACGGAAGGCGGCCGGCTGCGCATGCTGATCCGGCTGTGGGAGCAGCACGGTCCGGGGGCGGTCCAGTCACTCATGGAGGAGGAGCAGTTCCCCGGCCGCACCAGCGGCGCCAAGCATCCGCTGCCCGCGGCCACGCACAAGACCGTGCGCCAAGCTCTGGCCGCGCCCGACGGACTCGCGCTGCTCCGGGCCCGCCTGGCCGCCGAGGAGCAACCCGGACGGCTGGTGTCCCTGCTGCGTCGCACGGCCCCCAAATCGGTTGCCGAACGGGTTCGTCACCTCGCGGACGAGGGAACCACCCTGCCCTGGCCGCAGCTGCTGCAGGCCCACGCCGCCGAACCGCTGTGGGCGGACCTGCTGTGCGCCCTCGCCCAGCGGGACGACTGCCCACGGCCGCTCCTCCTGGACGCGCTGGGCGCCGGGCCCGTGGACGGCGACGCCGACGGCATGCCATGGCTGGCCCGGGCGCTTCAGGACGGCCGCCTGTCTGCCGTCGACGTCGTGCGGCGATGCCGCCCGGCCCCCGGGGTCGTCTCCTTCCTCGTCGGCCTGCACTCGCACCCGTCCGAGGTGGAGCGTCCTTCGTGGCGTCCGCTGTACTGCGAGGCCCGGAGGCTGGCCCGGGAGGAGCTGGGCACCGACCCGGAGGCCTGGGCGACGGCACTCCTCCTGCTCCCGGACTTCACCGGCTCCCTCCCCGAACTCCTGTCGACCGCGGCTGCCGTGACCGCCTGACCGCCGACGCTTCCGGCGGCCGGGCGGGCCGGCGCGGATCCTCCAACAGTCGGCCTCTGGGCGCCGGCAGTGGCTGCCTGTTCAGGAACCGCTCGCTTGCACCGGCCGTTCCTTCATCGGGGGAACCCGCGCGAACCACAGCGTGCGAGTACGCGGAGGCGCACCGCGGGGGTTGGGGCAGAGCCCCCAGGCAGCCGTGGTCTGCGGGAGCTCGTTGCGCTACGGGCTGTCCTGAACCGCCAGCTGCTCCCGAACCTCCGGAGTGTCCGTGTAAACGCGCCATTGGACGACCTTGCCGTTTCGGATCGTGGCGGTCCAGAGGGCCGGTCCGGCGAGGCTTGGTTCCGAGTGCGATCTCTCGGTTTCGTGCCAGTGCGCCACCTGCACGACTGCCGCCCCGTGGCAGTGGAATCACCCCGATCTCTCGCATCCATGACAGTGAGACCTGCCCCGGAAGCAGACCCCGACCAGCACCACGCACAAACCCTCGCTGCCTCTCACACCACTGTCACGAAACCGAGAGATCGCAGGCAGCACCGTACGGAGTCCACTGGTTGCGCTTGGGCGCTTCGCGTAGTCCGGGCACAAGGCCCGGAGCCCTCCGCTTCCGCACCCAGACGCTTCACCCGGCCGGCGTAGTCCGCCTGGGGCGGCCACAGGCGCCAGGCACGCTCATCGAGCACGTGGCCACGCCGCGGTGCGTCAATGCCGGCAGGACGGCCGGACGCGGAGCAGCTCGGTCCGCAGCACGGGTGTGCCGTCGACCGGTGCCGGGTCCTCCGCGGTCGGTTCGATGCCTCCGGCGGCGACTTTGTCGAGTGTCGTCATGCCGTCGGCGCCGACCGTGCCGAACACCGTGTAGTTCGGCCGCAGCGCGGAGTCGCCGTAAACGACGAAGAACTGTGAACCATTCGTGTCCGGACCGGCGTTGGCCATCGCCAGCAGGCCGCGCCCATAGAGGCGGCGCGCGCCGGTCGGATCGGTCGGTGCCGGCGGCAGGTCCACCGGCAGCTCGTCCCTGTACTTGTACCCGGGCCCGCCCTCACCGGTACCGGTCGGGTCGCCGCACTGCAGGACCTTCAGCGTCGGGTACGCCGTCAGACGGTGGCACACCGTACGGTCGTAGAACCCATGCCGTGCCAGGTGCAGGAAACTCTGGACCGTGCACGGCGCCTTGGCCCGGTCCAAGTGCAGCGGGAGCGGGCCCTGGCTGGTCGGAACAGCCATATCAACCGTGCCACGACTGGGGGTGCGCCGCGGGTCAGGCGGCAGCGGAACAGAGCGCGCCGGCGGCTCGTCCGGGGTCTGTGTGTACTGGCAGGGGCCGTGCGTCGTGCGCGGCGGAGCACCGTCGGAAGCGGTGGCGACACTCCCCCCGGACACGACTAACGCCACGGCCGCGAATGCGCTGATCAGTGCCCGTTTCATCTCGCACGCCCTCCCGATGATCGCCAAGTCCTCGAGCGGTCGCAGTCTAGGGCTCGGGTTTGGTCCGCGGGAATAGTCAACGGAAGGAGGCTGGCCCGGCCGACCCCGAGGTCCTCGCCCTCCAGCTGACGTCCCTGCTCGACGGAGTCACTGGCGCTGTAGGCGTCGGCCGCACCACAGGCTCCAGACGGCCCTCACACGGCTCCGCCCCATACCGTTCGAACCGTCACACCAGCGGCCTCCGCCATCACCCGCACATGCAGCAACGACATCGACCCCGGCCCCTGATCCACCGTCAAAACCGACGCACCACCACCTCCTGCGGAGGCCAGCACGCAGACCCTCAAAAGCCTGCGGGTCGGTCACCTCGTGCAGCAGGTGCGGATCGACGTACAGAAGATCTGGCTCCCCCTCCACGCCCCGGACGAGGTGATCGTCCCAGACCTTCTCCGCGAGCGTCCTACCCATCGCTGTCCTCTCTGTCAGGCCGAGATCTGCCGACCTCTGCCGGTCGGAATACTCATGGGCGCCAAGCCGAGGACTTGATCAACGTAGAGAGGGCGTCCTTGGAGCGTCCCCGCTCCGTCCTTGCGGGATCCGGGACGCCGGGACGGACCGGGACGCCGGGAGGCGGGGGCGGACCGGGAAACGGGGAGACTGAGGGAGAGCGTGACGCCTGACCGCTGCGGCCCGGACGGTCCGCGGCGGACGGTCCCGCGCAGGGGCCGGACCATCGACCTACGTCCGCGCGCCCAGGGGGTGGGTGCCACGGCCCTGTCCAGGAGTCCCCATCGTGACTTTGACCCCACAGCGATCCGAACGCCCTCGGTGCACGGCCCGACGGGCCGCGCTCCTGCTCGCCGCCGCGGCGCTGCCGGCGGCCCTGGTAGTGCCCGCGGCGCCCGCCGCAGCGGCGCCCGTGACCAAGACCTTCACCGCCGGCGCCAACCAGCGGTTCGTCGTCCCGGCCGGCGTCACCCGACTGACCGTCACCGCCACCGGCGATCCGGGACGGTCCGCCATCGAGGGTGGAGCGGGCGGGTCCGGCGCCACCGTCACCGGCACCCTCACCGTGGTGCCCGGCACCACGTACTACGTCAACGTCGACACGGGCGGCGGAGCCGTCACCGGTCTGCGCCCCGGCGGCAGCGGCGGCGGTGCCAGTGACGTCCGCACCTGCAGCTCGGCGCGCGCGAGCTGTGCCCTGACCGGCGTTCCCGGCACCGACCCCCGCCTCATCGTCGCCGCCGGCGGCGGGGGCGGCGGAGGCGGCTCCAGCTTCACCGGATTCCCCGTCCGCGAGGCCACCGGCGGAGACGCGGGCGACACCGGGAAGCCCGGCGGCGAGCGACCGGACAGCGGCGGCGGGGGTGGCGGCGGAACCCAGACCCTCGGCGGCAAGGGCGAGCCGCCTGCCCCGAGGGCTTCAGGGCCGGCACCGATGGCACGCCCGGTACCGGCGGCACTGGCGGTGGCGGATTCGGCGGGGGCGGTGGTGGCGGCGGCTGGCACGGCGGCGGAGGCGGCGGCTGCTTCCTGGTCAGCGCCGACGGCACCGCCGGGCCCGGCGGCGGCGGTGGCGGGTCGAACCTCGTCCCGGCGGGCGGCACTTCCGGCCCCGCCACCGGATCGGCGCAGGTGTCCATCACCTACGGTTCCTGAACCGTCGTCCGTGGGGCGCAGAGTACCGGTTTCGTAGCAGCGCCCGACAAGGCCAAACGCCACCCCGCGTCAGTACGGCAAGGCCGGGCACAGCCTTCGTGCCAGCGAGCGCGAGCCCCCTGAGCGCCGTGCTGGCGGGCATCTGACACCGCCCTCGTTCCAGTGGTCCCCGGTCGAGGGTCGGGTGCTGTGGGCGGAGGTAGGGGCGGATCGCCGGGGTGGGCCGCGGCCTGGTCCGGGCTGAGGGGGATGTGCTGGTCGAGCAGGGCGGGCAGGGCGGGCAGGGTCCCAGCGCTGCCGCGCTCACCCGGCGGCCGACACAGATCGGCCTTGCCGCAGGAACCAGCCCTCAGGCGGCGGACGGCTCAGGTCGAGCGGTGCGGGCCGAGGTCGAGGAGGATGTCTGCCAGTTGCTCCGCGGTGAGGCCCGGCGCGGGCAGGGCCGATGTAGGGCGTGTCTCGGCGCGCAAGCCGTCCAGGAACAGGGCCAGTTGGCGGCGCCAGGCATGCGGCGGGCCCGCGGCTTCGAGGGAGGGGACGGAACGGCCCAGTGTGGCCAGGCTCATGAGCAGGTCCTCGACCGTGACATCGGGACGCATCGCGCCGTCCCGCTGGGCACGGTCCACCAGCAGGGCCATCGTCTGGTGATTGTGGACGTGGACGGCGTCGAGGGAGGTCACGCCCTCGACTGGGGTGGTCATCAGATCGTTGATGCCGCGGTCCGCGGCCAGCAGCATGAAGACTGCCTCCAGGTAGCGGGCCAGCCCCTCCCAGGCGTCGGCCGAGGTGCGGGCTTCTTCCCCGGCTGCGACCGTTCCCTGGAGCGCGTCCTGGAACACCGCGTCGATCAGGGCGGCGCGGGTGGGGAAGTGCCGGTACAGGGTGGCGTTCCCGACGCCGGCCCGGCGGGCGATCTCGTCGAGGGGAGCGTCCAGGCCCTGGGCGGCGAAGGCCTTGCGCGCGGCGGCCAGCAGCAGCTCGCGGTTGCGCCGCGCGTCACGCCGTACCGGCGCGGGCCGTTCGGTGCCAGGGGTCACACTCTCACTCCTCGTGTTCTCGTGCCCATGTGCGCAGCCCGGTGGCGGGGGCCTGGGTCCGGTACGGATGCTAGCGCCATCGGTGGCGGCGTCATGCCGGGAGCCGCCGCGACCAGCGCACCGGCAGGCCGGCGAGGCCCCTGAGCATGGTTCCCGGGCGGCGTACGAGGGAGTCAGGCTCGACGGCCAGGGCGAGGTCCGGCAGCCGGCGCAGCAGTGTCTCCACGGCGATCCGCCCTTCGACGCGGGCGAGCGGCGCGCCCAGGCAGTGGTGGATGCCGTGGCCGAAGGCGAGGTGGCAGCGGGCGGTACGGCGGATGTTGAAGCGGTCGGGATCGGAGAAGTGTTCGGGGTCTCGGGAGGCTGCGGCCAGGGAGAGCATCACGCTGTCGCCGGCCGCGATGCGGACGCCCGCGATGGCCACGGGTTCCGCGGCGAACCGGAAGGCCGCGGCGGTGACGGGACCGTCGTGACGGAGCATCTCCTCGACGGCGCCGTCGAGGAGGCCGGGATCCGCCCGCAGCGCGGCGAGCTGGTCGGGGTGGCGCAGCAGGTTCAGGACACCGCCCGAGATGAGGTTGACGGTGGTCTCGTGCCCCGCGACGAGCAGCAAGAAGGCCATGCCGAGCAGTTCCTCGGGGGAGAGTCCGTCCGGTGCGGCGGAGGCCCGGACCAAGGCACTCATCAGATCCGGGCCGGGATCACCGGCCTTGGCGGCGATGAGCGCGGCGAAGTACGTGCTCATCTCGCCGGCGGCGGCACCCGCCGCGGCGGGCGATGACGGCGCGACGAGCTCGGTCGACCAGGTGTGGAAGAGGTACTGGTCACCGACGGGAACTCCGAGCAGCTCGCAGATGACGGTAAGCGGCAGCGGCAGGGCGTAGTCGGCGACCAGATCGGTGGCCCCGACGGGCGGGAGGGCGTCGAGGAGGCCGTCGGCGATCTGCTGCACGCGAGGCCGCATCGCCTCAATCCGCCCGGCGGTGAACTCGCGGGCGACCAGGGCGCGCAGGCGGGTGTGCTGGGGCGCGTCGGTCTGCAGCATGTTCAGCCCGATGGCGTTGCCACCGTCGCTCTCCCACGTCGCGGAGTGCCGTATGTCGTTGCGCAGCCGGGGGTCCGTCAGCGCGGCGCGCACCTCGTCGCGGCCGAGAACGAGCCAGACGTCACCGCTCCCGGGAATGTGGACACGGTGCACGCGGCCCTTCTCACGCAGGGCGGCGTAGACGGGGTAGGGGTCGGCGCTGAAGTCCGTTCCGGTGGGCGCGAGTTGGTCGAGAGTCGGGGCAGGCATGACGGGCCCTTTGCTTTTCGGCGGGACTGGGAGTGATCCCCCGGTTCGCTTGGCCGGCGTCGCTTCACGGAACGAGGGTTGTCCCTGGCATGGCGCGAGGCCGGTCCTCTGGTCGGGGGCGGAAGGCAGGCGAGGACGGGCCGGTGGGCCCGGTGGGCGGCGCGGGGCAGCGGCGTCGCCGGTCCGCGCCGGGGGCTCCGACCGGTCAGGCGGGCTTCGGCAGGGTGACCTGTGTGCCGGCGCCTTGGGCCCGTACAAGTTGCTGGCGCGTGCCGCCGCGCTCCATGAGGTGGAGCTTGTAGCCTCCCGGCTTGTGGGCCTCTTCGGCGAGGTGCTTGACGACGCTCGTGCAGACGACTTCCTTCAGCTTCGCGCCGAGGCGGCCGTCGGCCTTGAACCAGACCGCGGTGTCGTACCGGTCGGCGAACTGGAAGATGCCGTCGCCCCGGCCCAGGCTGAGGCACTGGGCGCCGAAGACCTGGTTGAGCACGGCGGGCCGTTGGTCCCCGATCAGGCTGAGCACGGTGTCGGCCGCCCGGGCCCCCATCGGCATCGCGGCCTGGCAGCTCATCCGCAGCGGCAGACCCGACGGGGCCGCCGAGTCGCCGGCCGCGACGATCCGGCCGTCGTCCACGCTGATCAGCGTCTCATCGGTGAGTAGACGGCCTTCGGCATCGGTGCTCAGCCCGCTGCGCACGGCCAGGTCCGGGACGACGAAGCCGGCGGCCCAGACGGTCACCCCACTCGGCACCTCACGGCCATCGGTGAGCGACACGGCGTCGCGGGTCACGGCCGTCACCTGCGTTCCGGAGCCTTCGAGCACGGTCACCCCGAGCTTCGCGAGCCGCCGGGCGACCGAGCGTCGGCCGCGGGAGTGTAGGTACGGGCCGAGCGCCCCGCCGCAGACCAGGGTGACGGCGCGGCCCTCCCCCGCCAGTTCGGCGGCGGTCTCGATGCCGCTGGCGCCCCCTCCGACCACCGTCACCGCGGCCGATGCCGGCGCGGCCTCCAGGACCGACCGCAGCCGGGCGGCCTCTTCCAGGGTGGCGAGCGGGTGGGCGAACTCCGCGGCTCCGGGAACCTCCGGGTCGGCACTGCCGCTGCCGACCGCGTAGACCAGGTAGTCGTAACCCAGCGTGCTCCGTCCGCGAGGGCGAGAGTGCGGTCGGCCGCGTCGACCCGGGTGACGGTGTCCACGACCAGCCGTACGCGGTCGGCCAGCACGTCCTCGTACGCGACGACCGCGGTGCCCGTCCCGCTGGCCAGCTGGTGCAGCCGGATCCGGTGGACGAACGAGGAGCGCGGGTTGACGAGGGTGACGTTCACATTGCCGCGCCGGGTGAGGCGGTTGGCCGCCATGACGCCCGCGTAACCGCCACCGATCACTACGACGTTCGTGCTGCTGTTCATGATCACACTCCGCTTCGGGGTCGCGGCGAAAGAGGCCGCGTGGGTGACTGCTATGGGGGTGGCCCGCCCGTCGGAGGCGGACACCGTTCGGTACGTCAAGCGGCCCATACCGCGCGGACGGCGTCCGCGCACGAGGCTGCCTGGATACGGCCGGCCCGGGCGGCGGCTGTCCGGCGGGTCTGGTCGAGCATGTTGCGGCCGAAGACCTTGCGTGCCGCACGGTCGGGGGTAAGGACCGCCACCAGCGACCCGTCCGCGGCGAGTTCCGCCCCCTGCTCGGTGGCGCTCGGGTGCGGGCCGACGGCTTCGGGGATCGGAGTGATGGCGACGACGCGGTCAGCACCGCGGGCGAGATGCACGTTGGCCGTCGAACGACTGCCTCCGTCCATCCACCGGCGTCCGGCCGCCGATACGGGCGGCCAGACCACGGGTACGGCGCAGCTCGCCGCCACCGCTTCGGGGAGGGTGACGGGTGAGGCGGAATCGAAGGCGACCAGTTCTCCGCCGGCGGCGTCAACTGCGGTCACCCTCAGGTCCGCCGCGGCGGGCCAGTCGGATACGCCGGCCAGGAGCACCGCGACCGCCTGGTGGACGTCCGACTCGGGGACGGTACGGGAGGCCAGCGCGGCCCGCCCGAGACGCTGAACGGATCGCTGCGGATCGCGCGACCCGAGTGCGGCCCAGAGGAAGCGGACCGTCTGACGCAGCGTGACGGTGACATCGATCTCCGGGGCTCCGTCGAGTTCTTCGCGGTACATCTCCTCGATGCGGACGCCGGAGGTGAGCCGTGCACCGATCACGGAGCCGGCGGAGGTCCCGATCGTCACGTCGGCGCCGGAGAGGTCGAGGCCCTCCTCGGCCAGCCCGGCCAGCATCCCGACCGTCCACGCGAGACCGACCGCTCCCCCGCCACCGAGCACCAACGCCGTGTTCGTCATGATCCCCACCCCTCAAGCCAAAGCGGGGAGTAGTCCCCGTTTTCTTGACAGGCAAGACGGTAACACGGAAGCGGGGAGTGGTCCCCGTTTCCTTCTGCACTCGGATTCGTCCCCATCCCGCCATGCCCCATGGCGGGTAAGCGCCACCGCGTACCCGAGAACGACCCCGGACTCCTCCCGGCGCTCGCGCACACGAAGACCGGCATCGCGCAGCCGCTCCAGGAAAACGGTGTCACCCTGGGCAGGACGCTGCCGCATCCGGACAGCAGCAGTTACAGGCCCTGCTGTTCAACAGCTTCAGCAGCGGACGCCCGCCGAGGCGGTCACCCGCGGCCGTCACCGCGGCAGCGGCACGCCGAAGGCTTCCGTCAGCCGGTCCGCCACCCAGCCGACCCCTACCGGGCCCCACAGCGCGGCCCGGACCGCCTCCGGGTCGGCGGCCTCCACCAGCGCCCGCGACCACAACCCCGGGGCCCGCATCCGTGGCCGGGACCAGGCCCGAGCCGGCGGCCCACCGCCCGGCCGCCAACGGCACCCGCAGCCGGCCCGCGACTTGCCCCTCGTCCTAGTTCTCACGTACCGAACGCGCCATGAATCGCACTCCGATCGCACAGCAGGCGGCCCGACGGTCGGGCTGCGCCCGAAGCATGCCGAAAAATCGAGGACCAGGCCGTGCGGCAGCTGCTCCTCGGCGGCCGCCACCAAGTCCGGCCAACGGTCCTGCACCAGCGACCCGCGACGGGTCTGCACCAGCACCCGCCCACCCGGGCCGGCCGCGGTGAAGACGAGCGCCCTGTGCCCGTCCAATTTCTGCTCGTAGGCCATTCCTGCGCGCAGCGCGGCCGGGCCCGGCACCGACTCCGCAGCCTGCGCCAGCATCGGCTCAACCGGCGGTCGCAGCACCATCCCCGGGGCTGATGGGGCTCGACGAATCTTTTCAAAGAGCGCCATCAGCCCTCCGTCTTGATCCGGGTCCTGCGTCTACGCGCTCGCCGAGCTGGGGATCGACTGCGCCCAACCGATGGCCCGGCCGGCCGTTCGGGGCCTCTACCGCATGGCGGTCCGGACGTCAGCGGTATGCCGGTTACGTCCTCCTCTGCTGTCCGGTCGTGGAAGTTGTGACCGGCGGGAACTCGGGATGGTGTGTCGACGGGGCTGGTGGGATCGTGCGAGAGATAGGCGACGGGCTGGAGCGGCTCCTGTACACGCAGCCGGTGCCCTCGACGACGGCGGATCAGCTGAAGGCCTTGCTGAGGTGGGAGCGGGGTTCCACCCGGCAGGTCGCCGCCGTCCTGAGCGTGTCCCAGCGGACAGTCCAGCGATGGGTGACCCGCAAATCCGGAAGCCGAGGACGCCCGCGTCCCCGTCACGCGCAGAAGATCGCTGATCTCGTACGGGCGCGGTGGCAGCCTCTGATCCGTGCACGGCGGCGGGCAGCGGCCTAGGCAGGCGGCGTGGTCGTCCATACCCGGGCCCGAATCGGGTTCCGGGCCGGGCCCGGCAGCTCCGACCACCCCCGCCGGCACTGGGTGAAGCACCGTTCCCATGACAGCCAGGACCCTGGAGGTGTACCGCCCCATGACAGTGACAGCCACCCCGGACACCGCCCCCACGTCAGTGACGAACCGGGCTCCTGGTCATACGACCAGGACAAACAGGCTCATCTGACTGCCGTCACTACCAGCACCCCACTGACACCAACCCGGAACATCGCACACAGCATCGTCGCCGACGCACGCGAGAGGGCCGGGGACTTCCTCGACAGCCTCGTACGCCCGTCGGGACCGAAGCTGCCGAGACCGTGGTCCAGGTCGTCTCTGAACTCGTGACCAACACCCTGCGCCAAGGCGGCCGGGTGCTGGCGGGCTGGTGGCGGGGGCGGGCTGGAGCGGTCACTCGTTCCGGCGGTCCCGAGCTGCCGGTAGCGGGCGGCCCAGCGGGCCGCGGTGGTGCGGGCCGCCGTCCTCGACGGCACACCGAGCCGGGCGCATAGGGGCGTCGTCGCACGGTATCCGCTTCGGATCCGGTGCAGCCCGACCTGGCCGGATCGCACGTAAGTGCTTGGGCCCGGCTGCCTGTTCAGCGGGTGGCCGCTGCCGTGGTGCGCTTGGCCTGGAGCAGTTGCCGGCGGGTGGCGCCTCCCGAGATGCGGTGCAGGCGGTAGCCGCCGGGCTTGCCCGCCTCGTCGGCCAGGTGCTTGACGACGCCGCTGCACACGGCTTCCTTGAGCTTCGCGCCCAGGCGGCCGTCGATGTTGAACCACACCGCGACGTCCGACCGGTTGGCGAACTGGAAGATGCCGTCACCGCGGCCCAGGCTGATGCACTGGGCGGCGAAGGACTGGTTGAGCGTCTCGGGCCGCTCACCCGCGATCCGGCTGAGCACCGTGTCCGCGGCCCGCGCGCCCATCGGCATCGCGGCCTGGCAGCTCATCCGCAGCGGCAGGTCCGACGGCGCCGCCGAGTCCCCGGCCGCGACGATGCGCTCGTCGTCCACGCTGGTCAGGGTCTCGTCCGTGAGCAGGCGGCCCACCGCATCGGTGCTGAGCCCGCTGCGCACGGCCAGGTCCGGCACGCCGAATCCGGCGGTCCATATGGTCACCTGGCTCGGCAGTTCGCGGCCGTCAGCGAGCTGTACGGCGTCGCGGCTCACCGCTGTCACCTTTGTGCCGGGGCCGTCGAGGACGCTCACACCGAGCTTGGCCAGCCGTCCGGCGACCGAGCGGCGGCCCCGGGCGTGGAGGTACGGGCCGAGGACACCTCCGCAGACCAGGGTCACGGCGCGGCCCGCCTCCGCCAGCTCGGCGGCGGTCTCTATACCGGTCGGACCGGCCCCGACCACCGTCACCGCGGTCCCTTGCTGCGCGGCGTCGAGGGCCGGGCGCAGCCGCTGCGCGTCCTCCAGTGTGGCGATCGGGTAGGCGAACTCCGCCGCTCCGGGCACCCGCGGGTCGGCGCTGCCGCTGCCGACCGCGTAGATCAGGTAGTCGTACCCGAGCGTGCCGACCGACTTCAGCGCCAGGCGGCGGTCGTCCGCGTCGACCCGTGCCACGGTGTCGACAACCAGCCGGACGCCCTCGGCCAGGACGTCCCGGTAGGCGACGACCGCCGCGTCGGACCCGCCCACCAGCTGGTGCAGGCGGATCCGGTGGACGAAGTCCGGACGCGGGTTGACCAGCGTCACCGTCAGGTCGCCGCGCTGCGTCAAACGGTTCGCGGCCATGACGCCGGCGTATCCGCCGCCGATGACGACCACATCGGTGTTCTCGTTCATGGTGTCTCTCCATCGTTTCAAGGGGTTCTGGGCACAAGACACCGACGACCTGATCCCTGTGACAGGTGAGGCTGTGAGACCTGCACACCGCAGAGATCACATCGATGCAGTCACTGCACTCCTGTGCAGTGACTGCATGAAGATATACTCATTCGGTGCGGGGGCGTCAAGACATCACCAACCCAAACCGACACGGGAGACAGACTTCGATGACCAGTGACGATCCAGTCCGACGCGGCGGACGCGAAGCACAGCGCCGCCGCACCCGCAAAGCAATCGTTGACGCGGCGGTCCGGCTGAGTGCCGGCGGAGCAACGCCGTCCATCGACGAGATCGCGGCCTCCGCCGATGTGTCACGTCGCACGATCTACGTCTACTTCCCGAGCCTCGACCACCTGCTGATCGACGCGACCGCCGGCGCGCTCAACGAGCCCCCAGTCGAGGAAGCGTTGAACGACCCCGCGCTGGCCGACGACCCCGCAGGCCGGGTGGACACCCTCATAAGGACGCTGTTGAAGTACTCACCGCAGTCGCTTCCCCTGGGCCGGCGACTGATCCGGCTGACCGTCGATCCGCCGGTGAGCGGCACCGAGGAGCCGACCGGGCCGCGCCGGGGGCCCCGCCGGATCGAATGGCTGGAGCAGGCCTGCGAACCACTCCGCGGCACCCTGAGTCAGGAGTCGTACCAGCGGCTGATCTCCGCCCTGACCATCGTGGTCGGCTGGGAGGCGCAGATCGCCCTGCGCGACGTCCGGGGCCTTGGCCCGCAGGCCGAAGAGGAGGCCATCACCTGGGCGGCACGTGCCCTGGTTGAGGCAGCGATCAGGGAACACGAAGCGGACAGCCCGTAAGGGGGGCGCACCGCTCCGCAGACTCGCCCCGCCGACGTCTTGCCAGATCGGCACAGCGGATTCCGCCGCCGGGGTGCCACTCCATCACCGGGCCAGCCGCGCCCCCGTGCTCCTCGCACCAGGACACCGGGACCAAGCCGCCGCAGTCGTGCCGCTCGCACCAGCACCCCGCCCCCGGAGCGGCGTACGACACCCCGTGCCGAACCACCCCACCCGCCGGCCTCGCAGACGAGGCCAGCGCCACGCGGGCCGGCCGGCCACGCCAACGCGACTCCCACCCCGCTCGACCCCGACCGCAACCGGTCGATCGCCCGCACGTCTCTTGGACGGCCGCCACCAGGGTGCGGAACCGTGGGGGAGACATCTGAGCCCGCAACGCCTCCCGATAGACGCCAGGGACGTCGAACTCTCCACCATCGTCTGGAGGGTGGTACGTGTTCATGCCCGTGCTCCCCGGAGTCCGTGTCGGCTACACCCGGCGCACGCAGCACACGTCACGCTGGCAGCGCTCCCCTGGCAGCCCAGTGAAACGAATCCCCTTCTGCTCGGTGCCTGCCTCTCGGCGCGCGTCCCTCTCTGCCGGGAACCTCCCGGCCTTTCTGAAGCCACTGCTGCTCAGGGGCGTCGTAGATCGGCGAATCCGACACGCGCCCGCCGCCCGCCCCCACGCTGACCAACGAAACCCCTCTGCCTGGAACGGTTCCCTGGTTCATAGCCAGCCCAACGACCCCATGTCGGCCGCCGTGACGGGCAGTAACGCACACGTCACCGGCAGACCCGCCACGGGGGGCAATGCCTCTCCCTGCACAGGGGGCACCGGCTGGGCTCAGGAGCCGAAGACACGCAGAACGCGTGGGGCGTTGGGTAGGTCTTCGGGGGCGGTGGCAGTGCCGGTCAGGGGCATCAAATGCCCGTTGGCGCAGTCGCCGGGCTGCTGGTGGTCGATCTCCCAGTCCCAGCCAGCCGGAATCGCGAGGGAACTGGTGGCGTAGAGCGGCTGGCGGCAGGAACGGCACGAGTAGAACGACCGGCCCATCACACCACCGCCCCGTTTTGTGGGCAAGGAACGCAGACGGCGACGCGGGGCGGTGTGTACCGGTTGGTCAGGCCGGTGCGGTCCGGACAGAGGGAGCCTTGACCGGAAAAGGGGAATCCATCATTCACATCGGCTGAAACGATCCGGCAACATGCCACGTCACACCCACTTCCACACTCCCGGGTCTCACGGACGTGGACGCTGGTCGCGCAGGTGCGCCCCTTCGGCGGCTTCCCCGTCTTTGTCACGTACGCCTCCCTCGGACTCGGCACCCTCAGCGCGCGCACCAGACCGGCCTCCCCGGCTAGCGCCCGTCTGACAATTCCCGTCGGATCAGCGAGCGTCCGCCGAGCCGGCAGTCCGGAGGTGCTCCGACCGTCCGGCGGGTCTTGCCGGGCCGGATCACGAACGGCGGGCCAGCAGGTGGGCGTCGAGGAAGCCCCGTTCGGAGCCCGGATCGTGGAGCAGCCGGGCGAAGGGAACGAGCCCGGCATCGGCCAGCAGTTCGGCGAGGCGGTCCGCCGGCCAGCTGTAGGCAGGCGCCACCTTGTGGTCGAACCAGACCGGCTCCGGTCCGTCGGTCCCGAAGAAGGACACCAGGAGCAGACCACCCGGAGCCAGAACGCGTACCTGCTCGGCGAGCAGCCCCGGCAGTTCCTCCGGAGCGGTGTGGATCATCGAGTAGTGGGCCAGTACACCGCCGAGCACACCGTCCTCGATCGGCAGAGACTCCATCCGCGCCTCCTGGAAGTGCAGCGCCGGATGGGCCCGCCGGGCGTGGTCGACCATGCCGGGGGAGAGATCGAGCCCGAAGGCGTCCAGGCCCAGCTCGTGCAGCATGGCCGTCAGATGCCCGGGCCCGCACCCGACGTCAGCTGCCCGCAGGTTGCCCGTCGCGCGCACCAGTTCGGCGAAGGTGTTGATCATGGCCCGGGCGAACGGTTGTGTCTCCAGCCGGTCTGCGAACAGCGATGCGTACAGCTCGACGACTCCGTCGTAGGCCGCCCTGGTTTCGTCCTGATGATTCGCCACATGCAGGACTCTATAGCCGGTCTGATCATTGATCTTGTGGCAGGTCGAGGTGAGCTGACGGATGCGGCGTGGGAGCGAATAGAGCCCTTGTTGCCGCGGGTGGATGGGCGTGGTCGTCCGTGGCGTGATCACCGGCAGGTGGTCAACGGGGTGCTGTGGCGGCTGCGGACCGGGGCTCCGTGGCGCGATCTGCCCGAGCGGTACGGACCCTGGCAGACCGTCTACGAGCGGTTCGCCCGCTGGGAAGCGGACGGGACCTGGGCGAAGCTGCTGGAACACGTCCAGGTCCGCGACGACGCGGTGGGCCGGGTGGAGTGGACCGTCTCCGTCGACTCCACGATCAACCGAGCGCACCAGCACTCGGCCGGCGCCCGCAAAAAGGGGCCGCAGACGGGGACGAACTGGAAGATCCGGGCCGCTCGCAGGAGCGTCAGGCCCTCGGCCGGTCCCGGGGCGGGCTGACCACCAAGGTCCACCTCGCCGTCGACGGCCGTGGCCTCCCGCTGTCCATCGTGCTCACACCCGGCAACATCAACGACGCCACCGCCTTCGGCCAGGTCCTCGACAGCATCCGCATTCCGCGCGCTGTTACGGGCCGACCTCGCACGACACCGGCGCGGGTGCTGGGCGACAAAGCGTATTCCAGCCGGGCGATACGCCACCTGCTGCGGCGCCGGGGCATCGTTGCCACGATCCCCGAACGCCGCGACCAGATGGCCAACCGCCGGCGACGCGGAACCCACGGCGGTCGCCCACCCGCCTTCGACAAAGACATCTACCGCAACCGCAACGTGGTCGAACGATGCTTCGCCCGTCTCAAGCAGTTCCGTGCGATCGCGATGAGGTTCGACAAGCTCGCCGATCGCTATCGGGCTGGAATCGTTGTGGCAGCTCTGGTCCTGTGGCTCCGCGAGCCCGCCGGGTGATCATTTGTCAGACAGGCCCTAGGACCTGATCACCGTGGCGAGGCACACCGCACGTCCGGGCGGATCGGGCAGCCGTGAGCAGTCGTCCATGACAACTCCCGGATCCCGTCCTGCGCCGGTTGTACAGGACCGCCACGCCCCGGTTGTGGAAGGTCGCGGACGGAGGACCAGGAGCTGGAGGGGGCGCGCGGGTGGGCTGGCGGCGAGCATGGACGACGACCCCGAAGGGGTGTTCGGCAGTCGGTGCTTCACCCTGAAACTGTCGGAGGTGATCGACCGGGGGATCTGTGCGGACGCCGCACCAGGTGGTGTGTGCGTGGACATCAGCGTTGCCCCGGCCTCGCTGTCGCGTGTCGGGCGAAAGTCGGGGGTGTTGAGGGGATCAGCGTTTTTCCGGGGGCTGCTCGGACTCCCCGCTTGGTTCAGCGGTCAACTGGAGGGCCGGGAGCGCCCGCTCGATGAGCATCTCGGGCGTCTGATGGTGAGAGCAGTGCTGGGGCGAGGTCACGCCACGCCTGGCGGGCGAAGGTGCCTGGGTTGTCAGTGACCACCTGGACGGCAATGTGGTCGGCTCCGGCCCGGCGGTGATCGGTGAGCCGAGCAGCGATCTCGTCCGGTTTGCCCCATGCGAACAGCTCATCGATCAGCCGGTCACTGCCGCCATCGGACAGGTCCTCGGCGGTGAATCCCCCGCGTAGCCACGCTGACCGGTAGTTCCGCAGTGTGAGGTAGGGAGCGAGCATGGCTCTGGCTTGGGCGCGGGCTGCTTCGGCGTCGGTGTGCAGGATGACGGTCTGCTCCAGTGCCAGCAGCGGCCCGTCACCCAGCATCGACCTGGCCCACACGGTATGGGCTGGGCTGACGAGATAGGGGTGCACTCCCGTGGATCTGGCTGCTGCCAGCCGGGTCATCTGCGGCCCGTGCGCACCGATGATTCGCGCGGTCGACGGCAGTGGAGGAGCCACCGCGTCCAACGCGTCCAGGTAGGAGCGCAGTGCGTGGTACGGCTCGCGGTACCGGCCGGCGATCTCGGCGTGACTGACGCCCAGTCCCACCAAGAGCCGGGTCCGGTGCTGCTGCGGGAGTGCGTGGTAGTTGGCAGCGAGCTGGTCCGGGGTCCTGTCCCAGATGGACACACACCCCGTCGCGACGGTGACCCGGCTGGTCGCGGCCAGGACCTCAGCTGCTGCGACCAGGTCCCCGCGGGGGTTGCCACCCGGGCTGCCGCCAAGCCAGATGGCACCGTACCCGAGCTCCTCCAACTCAGCCGCGGCATCCCGCGCCTCTGCACGGTCCCCGTGCGTGAACGCCAGGCTCCAGATGCCCATCATTCCGAGATCCATGGCGAAGCCTTCCTGGGTGCGGTAACTCCGTTGTAGCTGTGCGGGCGAGTCCTGCCACCCTGAAGGCTCTGCCCTGTCTGGAAGCTGACCGTCAGCGTCTGGATCACCCCACCTTGACGGCCAGCACCCTCTTGTCTGGGCACAACCCAGTGATCGTTTCTCCTGTGACGCGGGTCGCACATCCGCCGACTCGCCGAGGAGTGATCTTGGTGTGCGTTCGGTCCCGGTCGGGCGAACCATGGGGGCGTCGAGCTACACAGAGAATGCAGTTGGGGCCGCGACGTGGCGCCGCAGCCCCAACGACGGGACCTACTCCCAGGTGATCACGGCATAACCATTTCCTCCCGGACGGCCGAGCTGGCCGAGACTGCCGTTCGTCTCAGCGGCGCCCGAGTCTCCGGCGCCGCTTCCGGCAGTGGTTTCCCCGCCGTTGCCGCCCCGAGCTCCGTCGCTGCCGGTACCGCCCGCGCTACCGTCACCACCCGCACCGGTGCCAGGAGGCGCAATAAGCGAACCCGCGGGCGTCGCGGGGGCAGCGGCTCCGCTACCGCCCGCACCGCCGGGGAACGCACAGCTGTCCGCGATCGGGATGCGGTGGGAGTAACGAGCACAAGTATGTTGCTGCCGTTCGACCCACTGCGGGGCGCGTTGGCCGAACTCCGGTCTCGACACAGATCGGGGCTGCGCAGCAACAGCTGCGCAGCCCCGATTCGGTACGCCTCAGACCCCCGCCGGCGTCGCCGGGCAAGTCCGGCGTCCGCTGTTGCGGTCGGTACGGGCACCCGCACGCGTCGATCGCGGTCCCCTCGGTCCTGCGGGCGGGTGGTGAAGGTCAGGCCGGGTTGATGTTCTCGGCCTGGGGGCCCTTCTGGCCCTGGGTGACGTCGAACGTCACGGTCTGGCCCTCCTGGAGCTCGCGGAAGCCCGAGGAGTTGATCGCGGAGTAGTGGGCGAAGACGTCCGGGCCGCCGCCGTCCTGGGCGATGAAGCCGAAGCCCTTCTCCGCGTTGAACCACTTCACAGTTCCGGTAGCCACAGCTGATGCCTTCCAGTCGATGGAACGCCTCCCACTCCATGCGGAAGGCGGAGGTGATCGCCCTGGTTCCTGCGGCACAGCACAGCAAAACGCCCACGCCGAAAGCGTGGGCAAAGGGGGAACTTCCGAACCACGACAGCTGACCCAGACGCTACACGCCCACAACGGGCTGTCACCAGAGGAAACGAGTGCGCGTCACGCCTTGGACCAGTGCGCGCAAGCCCGCCGAGGACCGGCGGGCGCGCCCCGGCTCAAGCCGCGACCGTTGGGTTCACCGGTTCGGCGGCGCGCCGGTATTCGGCGTTGAGACGCTGCGCTTCCTCGAGCTGGTCCTCAAGGATGACGATCCGGCAGGCGGCCTCAATAGGGGTGCCCTGGTCGACGAGTTCGCGGGCGCGGGCGGCGATGCGCAGCTGGTAGCGGGAGTAGCGGCGGTGTCCGCCTGCGGAGCGGAGCGGGGTGATCAGGTGTGCTTCTCCGATGGCGCGGAGGAAGCCCTGGGTGGTGCCGAGCATCTCGGCGGCCCGGCCCATCGTGTAGGCGGGGTAATCGTCATCGTCGAGTCGGCCGAACGAGTCGTCTGCGGTCATCGCACCTCTTTCTGGAGCAAGCGGAGGGGCCCTGGTGCCAATGGCACCAGGGCCCCGAAGGAACTGCTACACCATCTGCCGGCCCTGGTACTGCGCCGGCCTTCTCTGTCCGCAGGCCCGACCTGAATGCTGTCGGGGGTGCGGGGATCGCGGATGCGTGACCGGAGACCACCTCACTATCGATGTCCTGCGGTACCCGGGCGCCGTACTGCCGACCCGGGCGATCCTGATGGCGCCCAATTCCTCCGTTCTTCCCTCGGTGATCGACTACCTACCAAACGGGATACTCGTACTGCTGGTACTGCGAACTGCTTTGTACTGCTCGTGACCTGGCCAAGCGCCACGCTCCGGCAGCCAGCCCCGTCGCCCATCCTGCGTCTGCTCTGGCTTGGAACCCCACTGCCGAACCTCCCGGTGCGCGCGCCCGCAGCCGACGCCTTCACCGAGGTGCTGCTCACTGATTTCACTGCTGGGTACTGCGAACTGCACTTACTACGGGTACTGCCACTGCGTTTACTGCGGTAGTGCTCGCGGCGGCCCCTGATATCTGCGGGCCACCCGGTCCGGTCGTCAGCCCCGTCGCCGCCCATCGACAACCCTGGCTTCGGCTGACATAGATTTTCGTGTGCTTGGTCGTGAGGTAATCAACCGCGAACAGCGACGCGGGCAGGGCGCAAGGCGGTCCTCGCCGGGTTAACCGCCGCAGGCCGGGGCACAAGCACCAGGCAGACAGGGCCGGGCAGCGACGATCGAGACCAGGGTGACCTGATGGACACGATGACCGTCACCATCGCATCCCTCCGCTCCTCGACATCCCTCGCCGGCGCACGCGAGAGCGCCCGACACTTCCTCGAAGATCTCGTACCGGCGATTGCAGCCGAGGCCGCTGACACGGTGGTCCTGGTGGTATCGGAGCTCGTTACCAACGCCCTGCGCCACGGCGGCGGCACCTGCGCCTTGAACCTGACTGCGCACCCGGACAGCATCGAAGTGGCCGTGCACGACAGCAGTCCGCGGGCCCCGCGCACGCGCACCCCCGACCTGAACGGCGGCACCGGAGGCTTCGGCTGGCCCATGGTCAACCGCCTCGCCCGCGCCACCGCCGTGACCCGCCAGGCGACCGGCGGCAAGATCGTAAGCGCCCTCCTCGCTCGGTAGCGTCAACGCGCCGGCCCAGGGGCACGGCCCCGGGGCGACCGGTCGCCCCCTGAGGTCAAACACCGATGACCGCTGTACCGCGTGTCGGCCGCCCTCCCCTACGGGTGCAGCCTTACGACCACCCGCAGCTCACTTCACCGGCTCCCGCCGCAGGTGGCCGCGATGACCCGGAAGGTGGCCGACGCCCCCGGAGTTCCTGAGTCGGCCGCTGCGGGACGCCGGGGCCGCGCTGTGGATTGGACAACGCGCCTCCATAGAGCCGGGCCCCGGGGATGTCATGGCTGATCCCCCGGGGCCCGTGGTGCACTGGGCGGTCGGCAGGGTACGGGCGGGGGCGGCGCGAGCAGGGCGGTCAGCCGGCATCGCGGCTGATCGGCTGCTCTGCCGAGGCGTCGTGTTCAGGGGCTTTACGCCAGCGGGCCTCGCAGAACGAGTAGAGGCCGAACAGCAGAAGGCCCACCGCCGCGGCGATCAGCAGCACCGGCCCGGCCGGCGTATCGGCGAACGAACGCAACGTCTCGTCCAAGCCCTTTGCCTCGCTGGCGTCGAAGCGCACCGCGGCCAGGAGAACGAACAGGCCGGTCGCCACCGCGACCACCCCGCACGCCACACCGCCGATGATGCCCAGCGCCGCGACGATGCGACGCGCCGTCCGGCTCATCCGGTCCGTACGGAGGTTCTTCTCGAACTTACGCATCAGGCTGCGCACCACGATCACCACGCCCACGATGGCCAGCACGGCCCCGAACATCATGCGCGAACAGCTCCAGTACCTGAACCGCCTCGGCACGCAGCCGCACATCACCGTGCAGGTCCTCCCGCACAGCGCGGGAGCGCATCCGGGCGTCTCGGGGCAGTTCTCCATCATCGACTTCCCAGACGCCCTCGCGGCGGGGACGGTGCATCTGGAGCGGTTCACCAGCGATCTCTACCTGGAGAAACGATCCGACGTGCGGCACTTCAGCGCCATGTTCGACCACCTTCAGGCGCAGGCCCTGAACCCGGAGCGCACCCGCTGCTTCATCTCCCGCGCCGCTGAGGAGCTGCTGGGCGCCGCATCGCTGCCCGGCCGGGCGTGATCGCCGCCGCACCGGCCGCAGGTCACTGCGTCGCGTACAGGCGCTCGCGCAGGTACAGCAGGGCGACGGTGTCCGCGGCGGCGGCCAGGTCGGCCGGCAGGGTGCGGATGGCTGCGTCGTTGCCGTCGCGGACCGCCTGGAGGATCTGCTCGACCGTCTCGCGTACGGACGGATCGATGCCGTCCGGACCGGCCGGGGCGGGGCCAAGGCCGGCCGGTCCGGCAGCCTCGCCCGGCCCGGCGCCCACCGGGGGAGCCTGGCACTGCCCTCATGTCATCCCCTAGCCGATCGCCCCGCCTCAAGTCACTGCCCACACCGACAGGCCGGCGAACCGGCACGCTCGCGTGCACCGGTAGCCCCGCCAGCCGGAGAGCACGGTGCCAGATGCTGACGCGGGAGAGGGGTCCGCGGGGCGGGTTCTCATGGAAGGGGCGGTGTCAGCGTCGGGCGTCAACGCTAGCCCCCGCGTTTCACACAGGATGCCGAACGCTGTGATTGTGCTGCGGAGCGCTGGTCGGCCCCGGCTATGGTCGGGCGCAGTCCGCGCCGATAAGGCGTGCGCGGGCGAGGCCCGGTGACCAGAGCGCTCTGGCGGCAGTAGCACCGGGCCGCCCCACGCGACCGAGGTCCGGCACGCGGACCGGGAGGAGCGGAACCCGCTCCCCGTGGCTTGGCTCGGCTGGCTGGCTGGCTGGCTGCAGGAGCTGGCCCCGTCATGAGAACGGCCTCCCCTTGGAGGATGAGGGGAGGCCGTTCTACACCGGGCTGTGCGCTGCGGCTGGTTCAGATGACTGCGCTGGATGTGCCGGCGCGACGAGCGCGCCGGATCCAGGACTTGGTGCTGTCAGTTCTTGCCGTGGTTGTCGGCCTTGTGGTGCCCGTCCGAGCCGCCGTTGTTGATGCAGGTGTTGCCGAAGGCGGGGTTGATGAGGCCGACGATGTTGACGGTGTTGCCGCAGAGGTTGATCGGGATGTGGATGGGCACCTGGACGACGTTGCCGGACAGGACACCCGGGGAGCCGATGGCAGCGCCCTCTGCCGTGGCGTCGGCGGCGGCCATGCCGGCCCCCCCTGCCAGGACGGCACCAGTGGCGGCGGTAACGGCTACGGCCTTGGCGAAACGGAACATCAAGATCTCCTTGAACTCACTCTGCCGCGGGAAAGTACGGCACTGGATGACGTCCCCCACAACGGCCGGAGGCGCCCGCCCGTCACGGACATTGGGCCGAACCGGTGAGCTCGAGAAACGTCCGCTCAGCCTGACCCAGGCCGCGACCGCCCGAGCCGGCATCCCCGCCGCCATCGCCCTGCGGGCCTGGCTGCGCGGGCAGGGCGTCGAACTCGCGCGATGCACCCACGGCTGGGCATCTATCCCGTCTAGGACTTGTCCGGGCGATCACGTGCGGAGCCAGATGGTGAGGGCTGCGGCGGTTGCGGTGCCGAGGTAGACGTACCGGCGCTTGTCGTAGCGGGTGGCCACTGCTCGGTGCTGCTTGAGCCGGTTGATGGCCCGTTCGACGGTGTTGCGTTTCTTGTACCGCTCTTCATCGAAGCCGGGTGGCCGGCCGCCGTGTGAGCCTTTGCGGAGCCGGGCGGCCTGACTGTCGGTTTTCTCCGGGATGGTGTGCTTGATCCCCCGGCGTCGCAGGTACTCGCGGTAGGGGCGGTTGCTGTAGGCCTTGTCGGCGGCGACGCTGTCGGGCTTCTTGCGGGGCCTGCCCAGCCCGATCTTCGGGACACGGATCTTCTCCAGAACCGCCTTGAACTGCGTGCCATCAGCCCGCTGACCCGGCGTGACGACCAGGGACAGTGGGCGGCAGCGGCCATCCGCGCTCAGGTGGAGCTTGGTGGTGAAGCCGCCGCAGGTCGTCCTCACGTCGGCGCGAGCTCTCCTCGCGGCCGGGCTTGCGGGACGGCTTGCCCGGCTGAGGGTACGCGGGGTCTCCGGGGCGATGGTGCTCCTGCGCCTCGCGGCCCTTGCCCGGCTCCTGGCGCTTGTCCTGCGTACCGCCCATGACGGCGACTCCTCGATGCGTGGGTGTGGATTCCTCCCACCCACGCTGACACGAAGCATCCAGCCCGTCTCATTTCGGCTACTGATCGTGGCGGGAGGGTGATCTGCGCGCCCGATGCGGAGGCGCCGGAATGCGGGTTGCGGGTCTGGTGCCGAGGATGGGCGCTACCCCCACCGCCCCGCGCCGTCAGGAGTCGATTCCCATGCTGGAGCGCACGCTGCGCAAGGACCGCACCGAGGTCACCTTCATCCTTCCCGCCGACACCCCGCCCGGGCCGGTCAGCGTGGTGGGCGACTTCAACGACTGGAAGCCCGGCGTCCACACCCTGCGCCCGCGCAAGGACGGGAAGCGGGCTGTCACGGTCGAGCTGCCCAGCAAAAGCACACACTCCTTCCGGTATCTGGCTGCCGGTGACTACTGGTTCAACGACGACAGCGCCGGCGACCAAGACGGCCCCAACAGCCGCCTCCACACCTGATCGGCCCAACCGGCGTGGGGGGCCGTCCGCGGGTGTTGAGGGTGGCGACACGTACCCGCCTGCCCACCACCCCCGCGGGCCGGAATCCGTGTGGCGGCCTCCACCTCGCCCGGGACCCCGTCGGCTCCTCGCCCGGCGGCTTGGCCGTCTTCACTCCGGCTCATGACGGAATGGTCACGCGCCGCCACGTCGGCTCACCGGGTTCGTTGGACCTGGGCATGGAGCAGCAAACCGTTTCGCCTCCACGGCAGCGATTCGCAGGGCTGCGCGTGGCGTCCTGGCCCGCGTCGGACACCCCGGTCTACGACGCCCTCGAGCGGCAGTGGCTCGCCGAGGGCCGGGAGGTTCCCCGGCGCGCTGGGCTGCCTTTCGTCGGCCGGCACCGGATGGACACCGACGACCTGTTCTCCCGCGCGTGACCTCCACAGCCGCCAGACTCCTGACCACGTCCCCACCCACGGGACTTAGCAGGTAAGCGGGCTTTTCCGGCAGATAGGTGGAAGGTCATGGCATCTGGGTGAAGTGTGCCCGGGCTGTGCACGCGGCTGCGTTCGCGCGACGTGACACTCGCCAGCAGGTCCCGTTGATCATCACTGCGCGGCGAATGCGTTCACGCGGGACTCAGCCGCGGCAACTCCCGTTGCCGGCAACAGTCCCGAGCCGGAGGTAGACCGCCCGTGGCGGTGAGCGGAAACCCGACCGTCAGACGACGCCGACTGGGCGCGGAACTGCGCCGGCTCCGTCTGGCCCGTGGCCTGACCAGTACGCAGGTGGCCGAACACCTGTTGATCTCCCAGCCCAAGATCAGCCACATGGAGAACGGCCGCCGCGCCATCAGCCCGCGCGATGTGCGGGACCTGTGCGGCCTCTATCACGTCACAGACCAGCAGGTCATCGACTCGTTGATGCAGATGGCCACGGAATCGAACCGGCAGGGCTGGTGGGTCGCCTGCGGGGAGGTCCCGTACGCCGTCTACATCGGCCTGGAGACGGCAGCCGCTTCCCTCCGCTCCTACGAGCCCCTGGTGATCCCGGGCCTGCTGCAAACACCCGCCTACGCCCGGGCGGTCATCGAGGAAACGATCCCTCAGGCCACGGCCGAACAGATCGCGGTGCGCCACGATGTCCGGCTGCGCCGTCAGTCCCGGGCCCACCACCCTGCCCGGCCTTTCCGCTTATGGGTGGTACTGGACGAAGCGGCACTGCGCCGCGTGGTCGGCAGCCCAGAGATCATGCGCGAACAGCTCGAGTACCTGAACCACCTCGGTGCACAGCCGCACATCACCGTGCAAGTCCTCCCCTACGACGTGGGAGCCCACCCCGGCGTCTCGGGACAGTTCTCCATCCTCCAATTCCCAGACACCACGGCGGGGACGGTGTATTTGGAGCGGTTCACCAGCGACCTCTACCTGGAGAAACGATCCGACGTGCGGCACTACAGCGTCATGTACGACCACCTCCAGGCCCAGGCCCTGAACCCGGAGCACACCCGCCACTTCATCGCCCGCGCCGCCGACGAGCTGCCGGCCGCCGCATCGCTGCCCGGCCGGCCGTGATCGCCGCACCGGCCGCAGGTCACCGCGTCGCGTACAGCCGCTCGCGCAGATACAGCGGAGCCGACGTGTCCGCGACGGCGACCAGATCGCCAGCAGGGCGCGGATGGCCGCGTCGTCGCCGTCGCGGACCGCCTGCACGATCTGCTCAAACCGTCTCGCGTACCGACGGATCGACGCCTGCCGGACGAGCCGGGGCGGGGCCAAGTCCGGCCGGTCCCGCGGGATCGCCGGCCCGGCGCCCGCGGGGTGACTGGCACTGCCGTCATGACATTCCCTCAAGGATCGCCCCCGTCGCAGGTCACTGCCCCGGGTGGCGCGGCGGGCTGGCCCGCCACGATCACGCCCAGCCCGCCGTCGGTGCCGGGGAGGCCGGGACGGCAGCCTGCACGGGGGGCAGGCCGCGGCCCACAACCCCTCGACCTGGGCGCGGCTTTGGCGAACCAGCCCCGGCCTCGGACTCATCCCTCTTCCCCCGCCGGGACGACGCCAACCGCGCAGCGCGGACACAGCAGGGCATGCCACCACGCCGACATTGGGCCATCAGTGCAGCCGTTGGTGCTGATCGCTGTGGAATGCGACCGGGGGGTAGACGCGGTGAACAATCGACCGCGCGGGATCTCGGGACGGGGTGAAGGAACGTGCAGCAGTCACAGATGATCGTCAATCGTGCCGAGCGTCTGCTGGAGTGCACCTGGCGGCCCGAGTGGGCCGCACAGGCGCGGGAGGCCGCGGCTGAGTTCCTTCTCGACCTTCGCTCTCCTCCGCCCGCGGCCATCGTGCAGATCCTGCTGCTACTGGTGTCCGAACTCGTCACCAACGGCCTTCGCCATGGGGGCGGGGTCAGCGCGATGAGCCTGCGGGCGGACCGCCGCAGCATCCAGGTGATCGTGGCGGATCCCAGCCCCGCCCACCCGCAGGACCGCACCCCCGACCTCACCGGCCACACCGGCGGTTTCGGCTGGCCCATGCTCCAACGGCTGGCCGATAGCGTGAGGGTGGAGCCGCAGCCCGGCTGGAGCAAGGCGATCACCGCGATCCTGGCCCGCTGACCGCCCCCCAACATCACTCAACGTGTTTACGGAGGCCGATATCGGAAACGCTGAGTAGCCACAAGCTGTAAGGGTCAAGGCGAAAGGCGGGACTCATGTCCGTGAGTATCGGAATCATCCTCGTCGTGGTGACGGCGGTCATCGCTGCGATCGCGCTCGCACCGGCGGTGGCACCCGCGGAATCCGACGAGGCCGCAGCCCGGTTCTGTGATGAGGACGCGCGCACGAGCAGGTGCCCTTCTCGTCGGCTGCACAGCATCCCACCGCAGCAGACCGGGGACCGCAGGCGAAGCTTCGGCTGACTGGCGGCCTGCGCCCGGCCCGCTCCCCGTGCCGGCCGCCGGTCGCTGGTGACGGCCAGAGCGGTGAGGCCGGGATTGCGGCATTCGGAAACGAGGCAGGACAAGGGGTGGGCCCGCGGCCGTCGCGAGCCCACCCCCTTGTCCGGGGTTATTGTCCTCGCGCCCCGCCGGTATACGTGTGACGGTCCCGCTTCCGCGCCCGGCGGCGGGCCCTCCGTCCCCTCCCCGGTCCGCCCTTTCGTTTCATCGGCTGCATTCGGGTGCAGTCTTCGATGGAGCAGATGGGGAGTCCCGGGCGGGGAGCGGTGGAATCGTCCATGTCGTCGGTGTGGAGAAGTTGAGATTGGTCTGCTATTCGGCGCGGTGGGGTTTGTGTCGAGTGATCTGCAGTCGTGCCTGGGTGGGGAGTTGGGTCCAGCCAGTGGCCTGGCGGGCGCGTTCCAGGGGGCCGTCGCAGAGGGCCTGCAGGACGGGGCCGGGCTCGCTGTCGGGGGCGAGTGTGAGGGTGATGCGGGCCTCGGGATGGTTGGACCGGCCGGCCAACTGCACCCTCGCATGCTGGACGCCGGGCAGTTGGCGGGCGTCGGCGGCGATGGCGTCGCTGAGGGCGTGGTCGCGCAGTTCCACGCCGTCTGTCGGGGGTGTTCCGATGGGCATGTGGCCGGGGCGTGTTCGGCGCAGTTGGGCGAGGAGCCACCACAGAGCGAGCAGGACGATGACGGCCAGGGCGGCGATGACCACGGGCCACCACCAGCCTTCGTCGGTCCAGCGGGTGCGATCGGCGGCGCTGAGCAGGACGGTGTGCGGGGTGGTCAGGGGCCAGCCGTCGGGTGGCGTCAGGTGCCGGCGCCGGTAGAGATCGAGGCCGCCGGCGAGGATCAGGAGACCGCCTCCCAGCAGGACGAGACCGGCCAGAGCCAGCAGGATCCGGTTTGCCGCGGATTGCCTCAACATCACTTCGTCTCCTGCCTTCTTCTCGCCACCTCGAGCGGTTCCAGGCGGGTCAGTCGCGGCGCTTCCGTACGCGCAGCGTGATCCGTGGCGGGTGGGTGAGGGCGAGTTGGTCGCGTTGCTCGTGCAGAACATCGGTGAGTTCGGTCTTGACCTCGTCCGGGTCGCGGAAGCGTATGTCTGCGCGGGCCTTGATGTGGTGCCGGCGTACCCGGATCCTGGCGCGGCTGACGCCGGGGACGCGCATGGCGGCATCCCGCAGCAGGAGGGCGGCGGCGTCGCGGTCCAGTACGGCTCGCACCGGGTTCTGGCCGCCGGGGGTGTTGAGGGGCAGTTGGTGGCGCAGGCCGGGGGTGAGGGCCAGGATGATCAGCCAGAGGCCGAGGGCGGCGGTGAGGGCGGCGCCGGTGAGCATCCAAATGTCGTCCAGGGGACGAGTGGCCAGTTCGTGCGCGAGGCGGGAGCGCCAGGCGGCAGCTTCTTGGCCGGCGCGAACCATGGAGATGTCGAACAGCAGGATCCCGGTGGCGGCCGCGATGACGAGGGCGGTCAGCGCGGCGGGTATCCGGCGTGCGGACCACAGGCGGCGCGCGGGGCGCGTCCGGTGTCCTGGCGTGCTGGTGTGCTGCGGCTGCGGGGCGTCTGGCGGCTCTTTGGCGAGCGTCGCCACCGTCAGGGAGGTGGCCGCTTGGGGGGTGGCGGGCCTCTCCGTCTCAGCGGGGGGTTCTCGGTCCCGTGTCATGCCGGCTCTCCTTCCCGGCGGGGGTGTGCCAGGCGATCCGGTTCATTGCACTCGTCTGCGTTCCAGGCCGCCGGCGGGGACCAGGTGCCGGATGCTCACGGTGACTTCGGTGACGCGGATGCCGGTCAGCTGGGCCACCCGCTCGCCGACGTAGCGCTGCACCTGGCGGGAGGCTTCAGCGATGTCGATCGGGTAGGGCAGGTCCAGGAACAGACCCAGCCGGGCCGATCCGCCGCTGACCGCGACCGTCGAGCGGGGCGTGGCGAGCCCCAGGCGTGCGGGGGGCGCGCCCGTCTGGCCGGTCAGTGCCTCACGGGCGGCGCGGGCCGTGATGCGGGCGACCACCTTGTCGGGGATCACGGTGGCGCCGCGCTTGGCCGCCGGCACGGGATGCTGGGCTGCGTGCTCCAGTCCGCCGGGCGAAGCGGCAGCGGGTTGCGTGGTCACCTCCGCTCCCGGGACCGGACGAAGTCGGATACCTCCAGGTCGCCGTCCAGGATGCTGCCGACGACCATGCCCACCGCACCCAGGACCGCCACGAGAAGGAAAGCCCAGAAGCCGCCGAAGTAGGCGGCGAAGCCCAGGGCCATGCCTGCCAGCAGGCCCACCGTCGCTCTGCTCATCTCACTCACCCGAATCTCTCGATCGGCCCATGCGACCCCGCTGCGAACCGCGGGAGGGGGCGGCGGGGTCACTGCACGCGGCCCTCGGTCTCCTCCTGCTCGTCCTCCTCGTCGGGCAAGTGGACGTCGTCGACGGCGATGTTCACCTCGACGACCTCCAGGCCGGTCATGCGTTCCACGGCCGTGATGACGTTGACGCGGACGTCGGCGGCGACGTCGACGATGGCCACGCCGTACTCGACGACCACGTCGAGGTCCACGGCTGTCTGGCGTTCGCCCACCTCGACCTTTACTCCGCGGGTCACGCTGGGGTGTCCGCCGGGGACCCGGTCGCGGACGGCGCCGAAGGTGCGGGCCATCCCGGCGCCGAGGCTGTGGATGCCCGGTACCTCGCGGGTGGCCATGCCTGCGATCTTCTCCACCACGCTGTCGGCGATGGTGGTCCGCCCGCGCGTCTCGGGCGTCGCGTCGGCGCCGCTGCGGCCCTTGAGCGTCTTGTCGGCGGTGCCGGGCCGGCTCTCACCTGCAGCGGGACCGCTAATGGTGTCCGACATGAGGACCTCCCGAGGATGTCCATACGGGTACCGGTTTGGTGCCCGTCGAAGGATTGGACACTCGGCAGCCGCAATCCTCACACCATCGGTGTGACGGGCATCACGTAGAATCGAGGGGTGCGTGCGGACGCCGGGACGACGGTCCCCGGCAGGAAGCGAGCTGTGGATGCGCGACCGGATCGGACCCCCGCCCCCGCCGTCTGCGGACCGCCCGCAGGGGCCTGCACTGCCGCCCAGCGCCGGTGCCCAGGCCGGCCGGGGCAATCCCATCGATCTGGCGGACAGGCTGCTGGCCGTACGGGCTGCCGAGGGGGACGACGACGCGTTCGCCGTCCTGGTCCGCCGTCACAGCAGCCCACTGCTCGCGCTCGCCCACCACCTGCTCGGCAACCGGGCCGACGCCGAGGACGCCGTCCAGGACTCCTTTCTGAGCGCCTGGCGGCAACTGCCGGAGTTCCGCCACAGCGCCTCTTTCGGCACCTGGATGTACCGCATCACCACCAACCGCTGCCTCAACACGCTGCGCCGCCGCCCCCGCGCCCTCCCCCTGGACACCGTCCCCGAGCCCGCCGCCCGCGATGCGGGCAGCTCACCACCGCGCGCCGCCGAGACGGACGCGGCCACGGCCGCCCTGTCCCAGGCACTTCGCGAGCTCAACCCCGAGCAGCGGGCCTGCTGGGTCCTGAGAGAACTGCACGGCCTGCACTACGAGGAGATCGCACACGTGATCGGCACCAGCGAACAGACGGTGCGCGGCAGACTCTTTCGCGCACGACACGCTCTGCAGGAGGCGATGCGCCCATGGCGCTAGACGACCCGCACCCCGGCCCCGGCAGCACGCCACCGGCCGACAGCGCCGACCAGGCGGGCACCCCGCTGTTGCCTGAAGCAGAACTGCTCGCCGGCGACGAGCTGCTGCCCTGCGGACGCCCCCTCAGCCACGCCTGGGAGCAGGCACGCGACACGGCCGCCACGCCAGACCCGCACATCGCCAGCTGCCCCTACTGCAGGCAGGCCGTCGAAGGACTGGCGGCCCTGGATGAGGCGACTCGCGCGCTGCGTGCCAAGGAACGGCCCAGCGGGCACAGCCTCGCCGACCGGGTGATCAACGCGGTACGGGCCGAGGTGCGGCTCGGCGCGATGCTGCCGCTGGACGACCCCGCCCTGGACCTGCGGATCGCCGAGAACGCTGCCGCGAAAGTCCTGCGCAAGGCTGCCGACACCGTGCCCGGCGCCCGCGCCGCCAGCTGCCGCCTCACCCCCGCCGGCAGCGGCACTGCCGTCCACGTCGCCATGACCCTGGCTGCGACGCTCGACCAGCCGCTGCCCGACCGGGCCGCCCAAGTACGCCAAGCCGTCCTCCACGCCGCAGACCACGCGCTGGGCCTGGCCGTCACCGACGTCGACCTGGAGATCGACACCGTGCTGGACCCCTTCGACGCGCCCCTCGGCGGGCTGTCCGAGCGGAGCGGGCAGCGATGACCTCCGCCAGCAACCAAGACATCCACCACACCGCCGCCCGGGCAGCCCTCTCCGTTCCCGGCGTGGCCGCACTCCAGCCGGGCCTCGCCGACCGCCTGGCCGCCGCGGCCTCCCGCGCGAAGCAGGCCGTGGGGGCCGCCCCCCTTCCAGCCGAGGCCGGTATTCGTACCGAGCACACACCGGAAGGCGGCTGGCACGTAGAAGTTCGCTGCGTGGTGCACGAAGACCACCGCGTTCTGGATGTCGCCCGGCAGGTGCGCGAGCACGTCCAAACCGCTGTCACCGCCTGCCTGGCCCAGTGCGGGACACCCGCGCCGGTCACCGTCCTCGTCACGGTCACCCGCACCGTGTGAACGAGAGCCGAACACGTCCGTTGTGCAGACGGGTACAAGAACGCAGGTGAAGCGCCACGTTCTAGGGTGATCACGTTCTGGCGGGGTGTCGGCCTCGGCGCCGTCCGCCGGTTGAACAGGCTGGCGGCTCTCTGGGCGGGAGGGGCGGCCTGCGGAACGGCTTGAGCGTCCTCGCGCACGTGAGGCCAGGAAGCGTCCGACAGCCTTCAGCGCTCTGGCTCTGCTGTCACGGACCCGGGACAGGGCCCGGCGCTGAGCCGGCGTCGCGGCCTCGGCAAGATAGGCGCTGCCCAGGTGACGGTCCCAGCCGTCGGTGGAGAACACCTCGATCCGCCCGTCGAAATGCGGCAGGTACCGCAGCCGCACCCTAGTACCGACATGGCCGGTCACCCAGTCCGCGATGTAGGCGCGGCGCCGCCAGGAGATCCCGTTCGTGGTGATCTTCCGGACGCGGCCGTCGTCCTCCAGCGCGAAGAACGCCAACCGCTCCTCCGGGACGTCCTCGACAGGTGCCGGGTCCGCCTCCCAGACCTGCGCGGGCGTGCGGCCGCCGGTGAGGCCGGCCGGACGGTGCTCGGTGTTCCACCAGGCCACCCAGTCCAACAGCACCTTCACGTAACGGCGAGCTCGCGGCCCACCTTCACATCAGCCCGGGTACCGCCAAGACTCACGTCGCAAGCCTTCTCTCCAAGCTCGGCGTCCGCGACCGGGTCAAACTCGTCATCATCGCCTACGAGGTGGGACTGGTGTCGCCGTCCCGATGACGGACAGCGCAGCCGGGCCTCCGGCGGGAGCGGGACGGGGTTATGCCTGGCCAGGAACCAAACGAGCGGCGCACATCCTCGGCCCAAGTCCATCGTTTGGCAGCACATGAACGTGAAGCGCGTACTTGCCGCCCTGGTCCTCACCGGAGCCACCCTGACCCTTTCCGGCCCCGCTCACGCCGACCCCAACCCCGGCGGGGCCAGTTCAGTCGATGCGGAGGCTCCCGCAGTGGATACTTCTGCAGTGGATGCTTCCGCTGCGGAGTCTCCCGCTGGGGAGGCCTCATCCGACGAGGGGATCACCACAATCGAGATTCCCGGCGATGCGGCCGCTGGCAACGCAAGCGACGCCCCTACGAGGGACAGTCACATCAGCCTCACCAACGCCCAGCCATATGGCGGCAAATTCGCCTTCGCTGGCGTGACAGGCATCGACAACCAGAATAAGGGATAGTCGAATGCAGCCCCGAACTCCGCTCTCGTCTTGAGCATGTGACACGGCGACACAGCGGTTCCAGGCCCCTGCCCTGTCTACCGCCCTGCGCCCGTGGGCCTGTTGGCGGGTCAGGGGCGCTGACACGGAACCGGCACCCTCGGAACGGGCCCGCCCGTGCTTCTTCTGATCGCCTCTCTCGGCGCTGCGCGAACGCCGTGGACATCACTGCAAGGCGGGCACCTCGGCACGTCCCCGGGCCAATTCCGCGCAACGGATCCCGCCGCGCGGGGTGCCACTCCATCACCGGCCCTACACCCGACACCGCTGGGTGGGCCAACCATACGAAGGGCTCGCCCGGTCCCGCAGAACAACGTAGGGAGGTTTGAGCGATCCGACCCGTAGTGAACTGGCCCATGAGCACTCACTCGCCCCCGCCGCCGCCACCCCCGCCGCCTCCGCCTCCGCCGCCTCCGCCTCCGCCTCCGCCTCCGTCGAAGTGTGGACCGGAGTCGACGTCCAGGCGCGGGGACCTGCGTCCCGACGTCGGGCCCTGGCCGCTGCGCCTCGTACTGGGGCCGCGACGGGGTGGGACCGCCTGCGCGCGGCCGACCGGGCGTCGCACCGTCCCGTCCAGGAGGCCGGCGGCCCCGACCAGGACGTACTCAGGTATGTTCGGGTCGCGCTCGGCCTGCTGGAGGTGTCGCCGGCCCGTACGGGTCACCTGACGGTCCGCGCCCGCCACCAGGCCCCATACGGCCAGCCCACGGCCGATCTCTTCAACCTCCGGGGAGCGTTGCAGGCCAGCGCGTACGGTGTCGATGCTCTTGGTGCGCCCGCAGAAGGCAACGACAGCGCGCTCGACCGCATGCAGGGGTTGCTCCCCATCCACAGTACGCACCTGCGAGGCGTGCACCACGAGCAACCCGCGCCGGTTCAGCGCGACGACCGCGCTGTCCACCACCCGCCGGGCCCCGCCCGCCAGGAACGCGACGTCATACACATCCAGAGTCCGCGTCTCGCCCGAGCCCCTTACGATCCACCGGAACACCCACCGCATACCGGATCCGCCCCCGTTTCGGCCCACTTCATCTGTCGGCAGTGTCACCTGACAGCACAGCGACCAACCCTCTTCCCGCCATCCCAGAGCAACACTTGAGCTACGGGGGGCGGCAGCCGGCAAGTCGGAGGGCGACGGCGGCGGCCAGGGGAGCGCCGCCGGTCAGGAGGATGACGTCGGTCGTGGTGGTCGCCGGCGGGGCGATGAACGCGGCGGCGGTGGCGCAGGAGGCGATCAGGGTGGCCTCGGCGCCGTCGAGGCTGTACGGGGCGGGCGTATGCGGGATGGCGGGGCGGGCGGGGGTGAGGTCGAGGGCGGCAAGGCGGGCCGCGGCGAGCGCCGCCGCCAGAGTGGTGGAGAGCCGGACCAGCGTCTGGGCCGGTGTGACCGTGAGAGGGGCGCTGCGGACGGCGGTGAGGGCTGTGGCGCAGGCGGTCACGAGCATCTCGGGAAGAGTGAAGAGTAAGGCGCAGAGGCGCGCCCGGCGCGCTGGTGCTGGTGTTCATGAAGGTTGCCTTGCTTTGATCATTCGATGAGAAGCAAGCCAGACAGGCTGTGTCCGACGAGATTCGGACCGTGCTCGTCCAGACGGGTGAAGTGCCTTTGGAAGAGCACGTGGTTCGGGGCAACCCGGCCCGAGTGCTGACAGCGGCGTCTGAGGGCGCCGAGCTGCTGGTCGTGGGCATCAGGGGCCGGGGCGGCTTCGCCAGCCTCCTGCTGGGCTCCGTATCCCAGCAGTGCGCCGAGGTCGCGGCCGCGCATGCGGTAGCTGTCGCCCCTGAGGGAGATCACTTCGGCGTGGTGGACCAGGCGGTCGATCATCGCGGCGGCGACGGTGTCGTCGCCGAAGACCTCTCCCCGGCGTCCGAACGGCTTGTTGCTGCTGTGACCTGGAGGGCGGTGCCTTGCGCGGCTGCTGCTGGTGGCGCGGGGGTGGCGCGCGGGAGAAGCTGGGAAGAGGCACGGCGTGCCCAGCCCCCGGCAGAGGGGCTTGTGGGTGAGGAGGCGGGGCGATGTCCGGTCCGATCGTGGTCGGGGTGGACGGCTCGCCCTCCGCCATGGCCGCCGTGGACGCCGCTGCCCGGGCGGCGCTGCTCAGAGGCGCCGAGCTGCATGTGGTCCACGCCTTCCTCTGGCCCGCCCTGCACGTCCCGCCCGACACCTCACCTCTCGGGCCGCCCGCCGGCGGCGTGCGGGAGTTGGTCGAGCAGCTGCTCCACGAGGCCGTCGCCCGGGCCCGGTCCGCGGCCCCGGGAGTGCGGGCCACCAGTGCGGTGATACCCGGTGAGGCGGTGGCGGCCCTGGAAGCGGAATCACGGACCGCGCAGCTTGTAGTGGTGGGCCACCGCGGCTCGGGGGGCATCAGCGGGCTTCTCCTGGGGTCGACGGCCGTCCACCTTGCCGCACACGGCCACTGCCCGGTGATGGTCGTACGCGGCCGGAGTGAGCCCGAGGGGCCTGTGCTGGTGGCGGTGGACGGCTCCCCCCAGGGTCGGGGCGCGATCGCGTTCGCGTTCGCCGAGGCATCGCTTCGGGGCAGTGAACTGGTGGCCCTGCACGTCTGGAGCACGTGGAGCGATCACGGCGAGAGCGGCCCGGGCCATCCCGTGGAGCTGGCGGACCTGATCGCAGACGTGGACCAGCTACAGGCGGCGCGGGAGCGGCTGCTGGCCCAGACGCTGTCCGAGCACCGCCAGCGGTACCCGGAGGTGACCGTACGCCCCCGGGTCCTTCGGGGTGGGGTCCGGCCGACGCTGATCGAGGCGAGCGACGGCGCCCAGCTGATCGTGGTGGGCGCGCGCGGACGTGGCGGATTCGCCGGACTGCTGCTGGGCTCGGTCAGTCAGGCCGTCCTGCACCACGCCAACTGCCCCGTCAGCGTGGTGCGCTCGGGCCTGTGACGCCCATCCGCACCGGGCCGCAGGACAGAAACTCAGCCATGGAGGGCGGAGGCTTGCCCCGTGAACCACGTGTGGGGTGATCCCCGGCAAGGGGGAGAGTTCCATCCGGATGAGGCAGCATCTTGGTCCGCGAGGACGGGTCAGGTGGCAGAGGCGGACCCGGGAAGGAAGCAGTTCATCAGGCGGGCCGCGGTCACGGTGCCCAGCAGCTGTACCTTGTCGGCTTCGCGCTCGATCACCGCGATCAGCGGACTGTGCGTGCGGGCCATGAGCGCGGCGACCTCCATGGGCAGGGCGTCCGGACCGACGTAGGGCGGCGGATACAGGCGGCGTGGGAGCCACTCGGCGACGGTGAGCCCTTCCAGCCGTTCGGCGATCTCCGCATCCGCCCGGCCGCGGAGTGCGGGAGCCAGCAAGGGGTCGTCGACCAGATACTCGGGCAGCGCCTGTCGCAGCACCTGGGAGCCGGGCACGATCGCGTACGGCTGGCCGTCCGCGTCGAGCACGAGCAGGGCCGGCAACGACTTCTGCGCGAGCATCCGCGCCGCAGTCAAGGCGTCGTCGTCCGTCGTGACGAACGGGTACGGCTCGGCCAGGTCACGGGCACGCACGGCCGCCTCCTCATCCCTCGGGCCACGGACGAGGCGGCACTCGGAAGCGATGGCCGCGCTCGCCGAGGTCGACGTCTCACCACGACTCGCCCTTGATCACCAGGCCCTCGACGCAGCAAGGCGGGCTCCCCGCGCCCTCTCGCCCTTCACCGCCGCCTGCGCGGGAGGCATACGTCCACGTGCCAGCGTCCGCGCACCCCGCGCACTCGTAGCACCTTCACACCTCCACGGTACGGGTACGGGCCCGCCGGTGCTGCTTGGGCCGGGCGAGACGGCGGACAACCTGCTCACGTCCCGGGCGTTCGGCGGGCTGGCGAAGCTGCTGGAGGCGCTCAGGGCGCACGACACCCGGGTGGTGGAGCAGCTCGCAGAGCAGCAGGCCCCGAGCTCCTACAAGGCCGCGCAGGCCAGGAGCCTCGCTCGCGGCCTTTCCGCTGGGGCAGTGGATCGCCACGACCGCCGCTTCTACGCCCGCGGCGACATGGACGCCGAGCGCGTCAAGCAGCTCAAAAAGCTGGGCATGATCTGGTCGCACTACGACGTCGCGTGGGAGGAGGACCTGGCAGCCGCGCGCGGGATCCGCCGCCCCGACCCGCCGGACGCCTCACCCCGGTGACTGCATGACCCCCGCCGCCGGCCCGCGCTCTTCCGGTCCGGACGGCCACGTCGTCCGTGCGGCTTCCCGGAGTCTGGAACAGCGCCCAGACCAGGGCCGCGATGCCGACGGCCGCCTGGACGGAGGCCCCGGCCAGTTGCCCCGCGTCGGGGCTGTCCAGCAGCCATATCAACGGTGTGGAGAGGACTCCAGCTGCCGCCAGCACGATGACCGTGATCTTCCACCCCTGCGACATACCGGCCCTCCCCTGTCATGACATGCCCTACTGGCTGATGGTCCGCCACTTCGCGTCGTATCGCGAGAGATTCGTCCGAAGAACGCGCCCTTACCGCCCCGGCCGCGCTCTCCTGGCCGGGGGCGGCGCAGAGGGGATCCGGCGGCACAGCCGGCCGCGCCCCAGCCCGCGCGGCTCGATACCGGGACCGCGCTGCCGCCCACCCGCTTGCCCGATCCCGCCTCCGCCGCCCCGGAGGCCTGCGCCTCGCCGGACGGCCGGTCCAGGACCTGCCCGAGTACCCGCACCGCGAAGTCCAAGGCGAAGGCAAAAGGGTGCGGCCGAGCACCCGCACGCCCACGCCGCACCCCCCGGTCCGGCCTGCGGCCGGGGCGGGCGCCGCGGACATGGCAGAGCTGTGCCGCGCGGCGCACGGCGTCAGCGGCCCCGCCGTCACCGCGCTGTGCCACCAGACGTGTGACTGAGTGCTGTAGTTGGCCAAGCCGGCCAACTACAGCACTCAGATCAGAGGCTGCTGGTGGACGCTCAGCACGCACAGCATGCGAGTGTCCCTGCCTCAGAGGACAAATGCCGTGGCCCAGCGGTTGCTGCGCGTGCCATGATCAGCCGCATGACCGAATTCTCTGCACGGAAGGGCGGCCACCGCCCCGTCCGATGAAGTGGCTGGACGAGGCCGTGTCCGCGGGACACGCCACGACTGCCGCCCACCCTGCCCGCATCGCGGTCATAGACTCGATACGCGCCGACCGCACCGGCCCCGTACCCGTCCGGCTGCTTCAGCTTTCCCGGGCCGACGACGCGTTCGTACGTCGTGAGGTCATGGACCTCCTGTCATCCGCCGGGGGAAGGCGTCCTTGGCCTGAAGCCGCCGAGGCCGCGCTCGCTCGACTCACCGACCCTGATGAAGAGGTACGGCGCCGGGCCGCGTATCTCGTCGTGCACGCCGGAAGCCGCGATGTCGCGCTCAGGGCTCTCGGTGAACTCACCGAGCCCGTGGTGCGCACTGCCCTCGCCGATTGGCTCCGGGGCGCCGTCGCGCACCTACAAGACGACCCCTTGGCCTCCGTCCGCTTCCTTGCCCGACTGGAGACCCTGAGCGTCGCCCCTCCGCAGCAGTGGCCGCCGCTCGACAGGGCGCTGCTCGCCGATGCCCGGGAGGCCGCGAGCCACCTGGACGGCGTCGGGTGGCGCTGGGGTCGGGTCCTGTACGGGCTGGGACGCGAGCGTCACGTCTACGCCCTGGCGGTGCGACTCCTCGGCGATCCCGCCACCCGGGACATCGGCGCCGGATTGGCCCGGGAGGCCTGTCATGACTGGCGGGCGGCCCCGGTCGAACTCCTGCCCCTGCTCGTCCGTCACTGCGAACGAGGAATCAGCCCCGCCATGGCCAAAGCCCTCACCACCGCCTCCATCTCGGAGGCTGCGATGCACATACACGGCGCACTGGTCGCCGCAGTCCCCTTCACTCAGTACCCCAAAGCCCGTCGGCCTTCCGGCAGTCCGACGCCGTCGTACGACAGCACCACCGCCGCCGCGGTCCTTCAAGCCAAGCCCGTGGACATCGGGCGACTTCACCATGCCCCCGAGATCTTCGGGGCCCTGCTGGACGCGGGTCCGCTGACCTTCCGGCAGGCGGCCCAGCTGTACAACCTCACCTTCGAACGGCCTGGACGCATGCAGGCGGTATGCGCTCCACTATGGCTGCGGCACGCCGGCCCCACAGCTCTGCCCCGCATTCTCGCTCTCATGACACCGCACCTCGGTGACTACGTGATGGGCGAGTACTACTCGGAAGGCCTGGCACGAATGGGCCGGCACGCGATGCCCGCGCTGCCGTCGGTGACGGCGCTGATCGACCGGCGTACCCGTATACCGGTCAACGACTCCACACGGGACGGCGAGACGATGCTGGACGAGCGCCTGCTCGCTGCCGCGATCGACGCCCGGCGTGCGATCCTCGCCGACACCGCTTCCTGATCACCGTCGCCGCTCCACCCCGCCCAGGAAGTCCAGCTCGAACCATGCGGCCGCCGCGTCACCGCATGAGCACGCCTGCGGGTTCCCCGGTTCTGACCGCGCTTCCGTGACGACTACGTCTGGAGGGGGACGTAGGCCGTCGAGACTTCTACGGACATCCCAGGGCCGATGTCACCCAGCTTTCGGAGGACGGTGCGACTTGGGCCGCGCCGTCACGAGCATGACGACTACTCGGTTCACTGACCGACGACAGCCCCTGACCGGGTCCCCGCACCGGCGGTTCAGTGCTCACAGAGGGAGAACTCCCGTTCGTAGAGCTGCTCGTTGTGTTCGTCGACGAAGAACTTCCTTTCCTTCATGAGTTCTTCGCGGTATGTCTTGGCCTGCTCGAGCGTCATGGTCGAGGTGTCGGACCAGGGCTGCTGCGGCGGCACGTCGGAGGTCGAGACGATCTGCTCTGCCGGATCGACCAGGAAGAACGCGAGGATTTTGCGGTGTCCCGGGCGGGTGGGGTCCGCGAGGCGGAACGCGTCCACGCGGTGCTGCAGGACGTTGGGGAACGCCAGGCAGCGGCCCGCAGGCGTCGGTACCGAGCCCAGCACCTGGTTCAGCGCGTCTTCGTCCTCAAGGCCGTAGACCTCGCGCAGCCCGGCGTCGTCGTTCTGTTCGTAATGCGGGTCGTCGAGTGCGGCCCGGAATCCCAGCCGGCTTTCGGTGATGTTCTCGCTGTCCCAGTAGTAGATGCCGGTCGAGACGATCCGTTCGTTCAGCATGCCCTCGACGTGCCACGAACCGCCGGGGTACGCGGGCTTGTCCGGGGTGAGGTGGACGGTGGCGAGCTTGACGATGACCTGGAGTCGGCGGCCGCGCAGGTCAGCACGGGCGGATGCGTCGGGCAGTGCGGGCGGGCTGAAGGCCGGAGCGTCCGGGACGATCGGGCTGCGGTTCTCCCACCAGGCCTCATGGGCCTCTTCCCAGGCAGCGCGGGCATCCATGTAGGTCGCGTTGTCACTGTAGGACGACTGGCGCGGATACTCCGGTTCCGAGTCGTACCAGCCGTAGGGATCGGCCTCGATCCGCAGGGGCCGCGGGTGCCGCAGATCGGTGAGCACGTTCTCGAACAGCGGGCGCAGGCGCGCGAACACGTCCGGGAGGACGGAGGCCAGTGCGCGATGCACCTCGGGGTGGACGTTGTTGACGTACGAGCGGAAGGCGACGGCGCCGTCGTCACTGACGTCGAGGTCCGTGGGCAGCCACTGGAACCTCTCCGAGAACTCGTACTTCGCGTAGTGGTTCGTCGGGTTCTGCCAGGCCCGCTCCGGCCCTCCGCTCACCTCCCGCACCAGGCAGAACAGCGAGGGGTGCACGAGATCCAACACCTGGCCCTCGGATCCGGGATGCCAGTCCCGCTCCGCTTCGGGGACCTCTTCCAGGACCCGGACCGCCTCCCGCAACCGGGACCCGAGCTGCTCGTCGACGAGGGTGTCCGACTGCCAGACCCCGTCGACCGCGGACACCTCGATGCCGGTCCGCGCGTCCCGGAGCACGGCGTAGTGCTCCAGCTCGGCGAGCACGTAGCGCACCTGCGCTTCGGTCAGGCCCTGCGCCACCGCTTCCTGCGTCCACCTGGCGACGATGTCGGCGTCGTTCATCTTGTCGAACCAAGCGGGCTTGGCGCGCAGGTGCGAGCTGCACTGCATCATCTGCAGTTCCCCCAGTGTCCGGGGCGCCGCGAACGCCTGGGAACGGGAGGTCTGGAAGGGCAGCGGGAAGGCGGACAGGCCGGTCACTTCTGGTGATCCTCACGGTCGGTGTGCGGTGTCGGGAAGGATAGCCCGGCCCACTGACACCGCAGCTGCGGAGGCCCAAGTCGAGCAGGTCGTGAACTGCTGCAACTGCTGGTGATCGACCCCGAGCCGGTCACCTCAGTTGGTGCGCAGGGAGGGTCACGTCACCGCAGTAGCAGGTGGAGGGCGGCCTCGCGTAGGTCTTCGTCGAGGCAGCGCTGCTCATGGACAGGTTCGAAGAAGTCGTCGGGTCTGATGACGCGGCGGGGCGAGGTGGCCCAGTGCTCGACGCGCCGGCGCAGGGCGTCGGGCGTCGTGCCGATACGCGCGAGCACCTCCACGGCGCGGACGCTCGTCGTGTACGCGTACCCGCTGGTCACGTGGGCGGGAAGCTCGATGAGTCCGGTGAGCGCGGCAACGGCTCGGGCGGGGTCCCGGGTGATGCGCCAGTCGGCTTCGGCCGCGCGCAGCCGCGCCCACTCGTCCCAGTGGCCGTGGTACGGCTCGATGAGCGGCAGCAGCGGTGCCGCGGCGGGGCCGAGACGCCCCGCCTCCTCGATGCAGTGGTACGTGGCATCGTCCGCGGCCATGGCCTGCTTCAGCACGCGCAGGGCCGGTTCGGGGTCGGCGCCGAGGCGGGCGGCGGATACGGCTGCGGTCGCGGCGAGCTCGTCGTGGCCGCTGCGGGCGGCTTCGTCGAGCAGGCCGAGCACCTCAGGGTCCTGGACGCCCCAGTCGCCGAACAGGCGGGCGAGCTCCAGTTCGGGGCGGTCCGGCTCGGCGGGGTTCATCCGGTGCAGTACGGCCTTGAGGTCAGGGAGGAGAGCGTGGACGTCGTCCAGTGCCAGGGTGGCGAGGAAGTCGTCGAAGCCCAGGTACGCCGGCCGCTGGAGGGCGAGGCGCTGGTGGTCGCGGTGGCGGGTGCGGGCCGCGAGTGCGGCCACCGCTTCGGCGTACGGGTTGGGCACGGCGGTGAGGAGGCGTTCGTCGCCGAGGCGGCCGAGGGAGAGCTGGGCGCGGTTGGCCATCTCGGAGTTGTCGCAGAGTCGCTGCCGGAGGAGATGGTCTGCGAGACCTGGCTGCGGCCGGGTGGCGAAGGGTGTCCAGCAAGCGATGGAGTACAGCAGGTGGGACCGGTCGAAGGGCGTGTGCTCGTGCGGCAGGGCCGCGGTGAGCAGGGCGAGGGTGTCGTTCTCACGGTCGCGCCAGGTGACGGAGAGCTCATGGGCGCGGCGTGAGCCCCGGCCGTCGACATCGCCTCGCGCGACGAAGCCGCCCGCCACTGCGGCGGCGGCGTACGCGTCCTGCTCGGCGATGTCGGTGAGGCGGGAGTCGGTGTCTCCGATCCCGGGGAAGAGCCGTGGCGTGAAAGGGGACCGTTGGCGGAGCAGGCGCTGGTGACGCTCCGCCAAGTGGCGGGGCGCCGCCTGGTCGACGGTGAGGTCGCTGTCGGCCGTCGCGATGGCCTCGGCCAGGACCGCGACGAGGTCCGGCGGGTAGGGCGCGTGCGTCCTTTCCAGCAGTGCGAGGGAGGCCGCAGCGCGGACGGCGGGGAGAGGGTCCGTGAGGGCGTCGTGCAGGCGCCGGCCCGCCGACTGCGGGTCGGGGTCGAGCCGGGTGAGAACAGCCAGCGCGTCCATGCGGACCTCGGCGACCGGGTCGGCCTCGTAGCGGGCGGTCAGCTCGCGCAGTGCCGCGGGGAAGCTCTGCCCGGTCGCGCAGCGTGCGACGCGTACCGCGCCGAGGCGGACCTTCGGGTCGTCGTCTGCGAGGAGGTGTAGCAGGCCCGATACCTCGGCCGAGACCTGCGCATACCCCTCTTCCTCGATGCCGGCTTGCGGCTCCGGGCCACGGCCTCCCGCGCCCGCCAGGAAGGCCAGCACACTCGCCCGCTCGTGGACGGCGTGCACGGCGGCGTGCGCGAGGAACGGCACGGCCGCCACGGTCGCCGGATACACCGAGTCCCGGTTGAGCACCTTGTTGAAGAGGAGGCGCACGGCCCGCTCGGCTCGGTCCACGTCACCTGCGTACAAAGCCCGTATCGACTCCGGTACGTCGGTGGCAGCACCGTAGGCGTGACAGCACGACGTCCAGTCGACGGTGTCGAGTTCCTGAGGTGGTCTCACACGGACAGACGGTACCGACCGGGTCTGACACCCCATCGTGGGAGGCGCGGGTGGCGAAGACGGTGCGCACCGCCCGCCAGTCCACCCCGGGCCGGACGACCGGCAAAGGGCGATGTCCTGGGCGGAGTACAGCTGGACCGTGGTAACGCCGCCCTGCCGCTCGTAGTCGATCTCCACCGAGCCGACCGAGGCGACGAGCCGAGGCGGACGACCTGGCCGAAGTCCGTACGGCGTAGCCCGAGGCGGACCGCGGCCTGGTCAGGGCCCAGCGGGGCGTTCCGGTCGAGCAGGGCGGGCAGGTCCCGGCGGCGGCCGAGGGCGGCCACTTGGTCCGGGTGGGCGTCGGGGACTCCACGTCCCCGCCGAGGTAGACGAGGAGGCCGGCCTTCACGAGGCGGCCGTCCGCCGCTCCCTCGCAGTCGCCCCCTTGGATCGGAAAAATTCGGTGCTCTGCCCGCCCCGTGAGGGCGCAAGATGATGCGCATGACTTTGGCCACCCCCACACTGCACACCGCTCGCCTGCGACTGCGCCCCTTCACCGACATCGACGCGGACCCCCTCTTCGCGCTGCACAGCAGCACCTACGTGATGCGCTACTGGGACTCCCCACCGTGGACCGAACGGGCCCGCGCCGAGCGCTTCATCGCGATGTGCCGGAAGATGGCGGACGAGGGCACCGGGGCGCGGGTTGCCATCGACCGTGCTTCCGACGGGGCGTTCGTCGGCTGGTGCGTTCTGACCGGATGGAACCCGGACTACCGCAGCGCATCGTTGGGCTACTGCCTCGACGATGCGATGTGGGGCCACGGCTACGCGACGGAAGCCGCGCACGCCTTGCTGCAGTGGGCATTCGACACACTGGACCTGAACCGAGTCCAGGCCGAGACCGATACGCGCAACGTGGCATCCGCCCGGGTACTGGAGAAGATCGGATTCGTGCGTGAAGGGACGTTGCGGGAAGACTGCGTCGTGAACGGCGAGGTATCCGACTCGTGGGTGTTCGGATTGCTCAGGCGAGAATGGCGACCGGCGGCCGTGCCGATCCCAGCCCGCTGAGTTCGCTTCTGGTAGCGGCCTCGACTCGGCTGGGTGAGGAAGCCTTGACGGGTGAGGCGTCCGAGGCGGCTGCGGGTGATGTTGACGGACGCGTCGTCGGTGGGCATGCCTAGGAATTCGTGCAGTTCAGGGGCTCGGAATGCCCGGTCAGGGTGCTGGTTGAAGGCGCTCACGATGACCTGGTAGGCGCTGTTCGACCCGAGGGCACCGGGTTCGGTACCTGCCGGTGCGACCTCCACCATGGTCTTTCGGGTGGTAGCCAGGTCCGTAAGCCGTGCTTCGGTCGCGGCCAGGGCCGCGGTGAGGTGTTCGATCCGGTCGCGTAGTTCTCCGGCCCGGGTGGTGGCCTCGTCGTGCTGGGCCTGGAGGCTTGCCAGAAGCTCGGTGACGTTCACGGCCAGTCCCCGCTTGCGGCCCGACACCCTTTCCGGCAGTCGCGGAGGACAGGGCACTGTTTTCGGCCATGAAGGTCATCAGCCTGCCCCACACTGACAACGCCACCGGCCGACCCCGCCTTGCCACGGCACGCAACCGACCCGCCTGCGGCACAGGGCGGGAACGGCAACGTCCTGCTGATCAGCACCGCCCTCGCGGCCGATCGCCCGGACCGAAACCGGCTCTCGGCGGGTCGCACAGTCGCGCATGGTGACCTGCGGAGATGCCGCTCGTTCCGACATGTGGCGCGGTTCCTACTGGCTGGCTATAAGGGGGTACCGTCGTCCGGTCACGGACGGCAATCGGACCGTCTGTTCAACCCAGGGGAACCAACATGACTGATCTGAACTCGCTGCGGGCAAGCCTTGCGTCAGGTGAGCACGAGTTCGCCGACACTTTGGCCTTCGTCGCCGCGCATTACGAGTATCAGCCGCAGGCGTTCCGCAACGGGGAACTGGAAAATGCCGCAGGTGAGAACGAGGGTTCCTGCAAGACGCTGGGACTGGCCCTGCTGGAAGGGCTGAGCGACCAAGAGGCGCTGTTGGCGTTCGGTGAGCATTATCGCAGTGTGCTGGCGACGCCGAACGACACTGATCACGGCAACATTCGCAACCTCATGGCCCATGGCCTGGAAGGGGTGAGCTTCGCCGGGCAACCGTTGGCCCGCAAGAGCTGAACAGCGAAACCCGGGCGAGCGCCAAAGGTTCTCATCATCAGTCGCACAAAACAGGTCCGCGCCCGCGTTGAGTACTTCGGGATGTCCGGCAGAGCCACGACCTTGTGGCTCATCAGCAACCCCCTTTGTGCCGGGCGAGCCTATCGGCGCAACGTACTCACCACCCACGCCTTTCCCGCGGCGGTCCCGAATAGCTGTGCCGGGCAAGCTAGATGTCACAGGAGAGGAGCCCACTTCGGGTTGCCCAGCCGGCGCGGGGCTTGCCCGCGCCCAGCTCGAGGCGCGGCGGGGCCGGGTGCCGCGGGCTGCCTCCCGGATGGCAGTGGATCGTCACCATCGTCGTATCCTTCGCTCTCTTTCACCGCCCACACCGGGGCCGTGGAGGGAGAGCGTGCAGAGGTACCCCTTGACCGCCGTCCAACGGTCGCCCGTCGCGAAGCAGGTCAAGGGGAATTGCAACGTACCCAGCCATGCGGTCACACCTGGTCAAGGGGTCGGCGGCCGGACAGCCGTCGAGCGGGGATGCTCGCCAAGGGGGTCCGGGGGGATCCGGCAGGTGCAGCCCAGGTCAGCCGTGTGACAGAGCCTGTGTGTGACACCTCCCGGCGGCCTGTGTGACAGGCCCGTGTCACTCGACGCTGACACCGCCGTTGTCCCGCTGCCAGCATCGTGGTGCGCTCGGCGGCCGGCTTCTCGCCCGTGGTGACAGACCGCTGGGCAGCCGGACGCGGTAGATGCCGCTGGTGAGAACCGGATGACGGCCGCGTGGTCCTCGATCCGCTCCGCCTATGGTTCCGGACTCCCTCACCAAAGAGGGTCCGCAGCTGCTCCTCGGTGACCTCCTCCCCCGCGCGGTGACATGGCGGAGCACGGCGGCGCACCGTGGATCGTCATGGAGTTCGTCCCTGGGCCTCCCTCGCCGGCAGCCATGGGGGGGAGAGACAGGGACGACTGTCATGGGAGAGTGTCGCTGCGATCGGCGTGAATCTGGCGGACGTGCTCACGCGCGCACACGCCGCTCGGGTAGTACAGGAGCGCGCCGGTGCTGGCTGCTAGCTGATGTGGTCGTACGCCCAGCCGGTGGCCATCTTGGCTCGGGCGGCGAAGGTGGACGTGCCGCTCAGGCCGGTGGCCGCGTACCGGTAGACGTCACCGGTGGGGGTGACCGCGAGCAGGTCGGCGCGGCCGTCGCCGTTCATGTCGCCCGGCGTGGCCAGGTGTTCGTATGCGCCCCAGCCCGCGCCGATCAGGACGCGCGTGGCGAAGGGAGCGGTTGCCGAGCCCGTGCCCGGGTGGATGTACAGGCGGTCGCCGTCGCGGGAGATCAGGTCGGGGCGGCCGTCGCCGGTGATGTCGCCGGCGCCGGCCAGCTTGTCCAACCGCCAGCCGGTGCCGATCTTCACAGCTGATCCCACCTGCGGCCACCCCTCCTTCAAGCCCGCGTGCAGGAACAGATTGCCCCAGGGGTCCACACCGATGACGTCGCCCTTGCCGTCGCCGGTGACATCGCCCGGCGCGATCGTCTCGGAGTAGCTGTAGAAGTCCGGGCTCGTGGAGACCTCGCCGATGCCGTCGCAGGACAAGCCCGGGTTGTAGGCAGTCAGCACGCAGGGCTGGTCGGTCTCGCCCAGCGCGGATCCGTAGGTCATCCCCCAGTGGCTGTAATGGACCCCGGCGGGGCCGTACTGCTTGGCTGCGGTCAGCTTGCCGTTGGCCAGCGTGCGGTACGTGAAGGCGGTCCCCGCCCTGTCGACGGCGAACAGCCCGTGTTTGCCGTAGTCGGGCACACCGCCCTGGTTGGTGTAGTGGGCGATGTTCTGGCCGCCGCCGCTGTCGTACGTGCGGGTGGCGAACTTGCCGCCGCCGACGGAGAGGTACTTGTAGAACGAGCCGGCGTAGGTGCGGGCCACCAGGTCGGCCTTGCCGTCATGGTTGACGTCGTCGGTGCCGACGATCTGGTTGTAGATGTTCCAGCCACCGCCGATCTTGATGCGGGTCTTGAACGGGGCCGTGGCGGAGCCCGTCCCCTTGTAGAAGTAGAGGTCGCCGGCGAGCGTCCTGGCCACCAGGTCGGCGATGGCGTCGCCATCGAGGTCGTTGGTGCCGACGATCTGGTCGTAGATCTGCCAGCCGCCGCCGACCTTGACGCGCGACTTGAACGGGCCGCCGTTGTACGCGGTGCCGGTACCGGAGTACAGGTAGAGGGTGCCGGCCGGGGTGCGGGCCAGCAGGTCCTGGCGGCCGTCCTTGGTCAGGTCGCCGGGTGCGAGGACCTTGTTGTAGATCTGCCAGCCGGTGCCCCGCCAGATGAGGCCCTTGTCGGTGGCCGTGGTGCTCACGGTGGTGTGCAGGCGGAGCGTGCCGTCGGAGTGCAGCGTCAGCAGCTCGGGGCTCGCGGTGCCCCAGAGGTTGTCCGCAGGGAGGATCTCTTTGGCGACGCTGCCGGCAAGGTCGTCGGCGCCCACCGTGAACCCCTTGGTGGTGCCCGTCTTGGACAGGATGACGGTCAGCTTGCCGGTCACGGCCGAGCGGTACAGCCGATCACTGCGGCCGTCGCCGTCGAGGTCGAAGCGGGCCTTCGCGCGGGCGGTGGCGTAGCCGGTGGCCGCCGGGGAATCCGCGGCGGCCGCCGGGGCGGCCGACACGAGCCCTGCGGTGAGCGCGAGGGCCGTGCAGCCAGCCAGCCGGTTCATGCGCCGGTGGTGCATGCGAGACAAGGTCCCTCCTGGGACGGTTGGGGCGGGAGAAGCGCGTTATGCGAGCCATGGATTGCGGAGGCTCCGTCAGGAGACGCCGCTGTAGCCGAGCGGACTGCCTACCGACTTGACGCGGGCGGAGGGCGCCGGCGTGTGGCGGCGCCCGGCAGACGGCGCCACGGCGGGAGAGACCGCCAGGCTGGCCAGGCGCGCATGGAGTACAAGGTCCCCCCAGGGACAGTCGTGGTGCCGCCGGGGAACGCGGGCGAACAGCAGGACACGCACGAACGCCCCATCGGAACATTCAGCGCAGAGAGATCCCCCGGCAAGTACTCGGAGGCTAACCCTGGCCATCTCCGGAAGGGAAGAAGTTTCCTGGGCAACCTTTCGGTTGCCCAGGCGTCCTGGTCTCGTCCGGATGATCGAGGAGCGGCGGTCGGGGGCAATCCGGTTACGGAGAACGAGCGAAACGAGCGGGTGTGGCCGAGTCCTTGACCTGGTCGGGAGTGGTCGAGTTGGTCCGGCTGAGCGTTGGAGGTGGCCCGCCCCCCTGGGGTGTCAGGGGCGGACGGCGGCCACCAGCTCGCCGGTCGTCACCACCCGAGCGAAGCCCCCGCCGTGCAGCGAGACGGCACTCGCTCGGGCCAGTTCGTCGGCCGTCAGATGCCAGCCATTCGGGCCGGTCAGGTCGAAGGTATGGGTAGCGTCGAGGGCGACCAGCACGTCGTAACCGAGGTTGCCGCCCATGCGGGCGGTGGTCTCCACGCACATGTTGGTCTGGATACCGGCCAGTACGACCTGGGTGACGCCCGACGCCTTGAACCAGCCGTCAAGGTCGGGGGTGCCGTAGAACGCCGAGTTCACGGACTTGGTGACGAACAGCTCCGGCCCGCCGCCCTTGCCGCGCCGCTCCTCGACGTAGTCCTTGAAATCGTTTCCCTCATACCCGGTCCGCAGCGGCGAGCCGGGCTTGTTCGAGTCATGCCGTACGAAGACGACCGGCCTGTCCGTGCTCTGCCAGGCCGCGATCAGCGAGGCGATGTTCTCGTCGGCGGCCGGGTTGTTGCGCGGGCCCCAGAACTCCGACTCGTCGAAGCCCTTCTGCACGTCCACCACTACCAGCGCCGCGTTCTGCGTGATCTTCATGTCCACGATCCTGCCGCCCCGGTGGGCTCTCTCACAGGAGGCACAAAGACAGCGATCGATGATTTACTGCCGGGATGACCCGACCCGCACCGGCCCACCGCATCGCCCTGCTCGCCTTCCCCGGCATCCGGGCCTTCGATGTGTCGGTGATCACTGAGGTATGGGGCACGGACCGCACCGACCACGGGGTCCCCGCGTTCGAGCTGCGCCGGGTAGCCGAGGGCTCCGAACCGGTACCGATGCGCGGCGGGCTCGCGCTCACACCCGACCGCACCCTCGCCTGGCTACCCCGCGCCGAGCTGATCCTTGTACCGGGCTTGGACAACCACGTCACCCCAGCGCCCGAGCCCGTCCTCGCAGCGCTGCGCCGCGCCCACGCCCGGGGCACCACCATCGCCGCGCTGTGCGGCGGCGCGTTCACACTCGCCCAGGCGGGACTGCTGGACGGCCGCCGGGCGCTAACCCACTGGGCGCTGACCGATCTGCTGGAGGCCCGACACCCACAGGTGCGGGTCGAGCGGGACGCCCTGTTCGTCGAGGACGGCAACCTATGGACAGCCGCCGGCACCGCCGCCGGCATCGACCTGTGCCTGCATCTGGTGCGCGCCGCGCACGGCGCGGAGGCAGCTGCGACAGTCGCCCGCTCCATGGTCACAGCACCCTTCCGGACCGGCACCCAGGCCCAATTCATAGAACATCCGACCCCGCACGCCGACCGCGACGCGGACGCGCTGGCCGAGGTGCGTGCCTTCGCCCTGGCGCATCTCGACGAGCCACTCACCGTGGCCGCGCTCGCCGCCCGCGCCAGGATGTCGCCGCGTTCCTTCGCCCGGCACTTCGTGGCGGCCACCGGAACCACCCCGCTGCGCTGGATTGTGGACCACCGCATCGCGACGGCCCAGAAGCTCCTGGAACGCACCGACCTTCCCATGCCCGAGGTCGCCCGCCGGTCCGGTTTCGGCAGCGAAGTCACCATGCGACAGCACTTCACATCCCGCCTAGCGACCAGCCCACGCACCTACCGCACCTCGTTCGCCGAACAACCCCTCTCTGGACAAGGGCGTTGATCGCGGGCCGACCACGACGCGCACTCGGGCCAACTCAAGGACTCAGTCTCAGCGACGTTGTGACTGACCGCGATGCTTGGCCCCTTGTGCATTCTTGCGTGCCACCTCATGACAAGGCTCCTGAAAGCCGCCAACAGACGTTCCTGGTGGCGACCTACGCAGCCACGGGCACAAAAGCGTGCGCCACGGTCCGAGGTCTTCGCGTGTATCGGCAGGCCACACTCGGTACAGGCCAGCCGGTCCCAAGGGCGCGAGTCCAGTAGACCGCAGGTGCACCATGCCCTCGCCGTCCTGGCCGAGGCCTGGCGCCGCTGCGAGCCTGCGTACCGGACCGCGCATACAAACGCATCACCGGGGAGGAGTGGGACCGCGACACTCGCTACTCATACGAGTCGTGCTCGAACACCGAGGGCTGGGCTGATTGAACGGCAGGGCCTGCGGATGGTGACGAACTCGAGCGCCGTTGGTCGTCCTCACGGAATGTGTGCCAGAACCTGGCTCTCACCTGCGCAGCCACCTTGGTGATCCACCGCACACCGCCCCGCCTGGACTCTCGTCGGCGGTCCCGCGTAAACATGGATCATGCCGGAAGAGTCTCCCACCCCTGAATCCCCGCTGATACAGAGCCTGCGCACAGCCGTGGCCGCTGCCCCCGGGGATGTCCCTCTGCGGCTGCACCTCGCGGAGTTGCTGCTTTCCGCGGGTCTGCACGACGCTGCAGTGACGGAGGTCGCGGCAGCCTTGCAGCATGCTCCGGGGGACGGAGCGGCGCGGGAGTTGATGGTGCGGGCGATGGGAAGGCCGGCAGCCCCCACGCCCGTGGCCCAGAACACGTCCACGGTCGCTGATCCTGTGTCGTCCGTCGAGCCGGCCGCGTCCGCCGAATCGGCGGCGCCGGCGGATCCGGTAGGCGCACCCGATGAGTCGTCCCGCCGCGCCGGGTTCGACTGGCGGGCGGCCGAGCAGGAGGTCGACGGCATCGTCGAGCCCCGCTTCGTCGAGCCCCCGCTCAGCGCCTGCGGCAGCGGCGACCCCGGGGACGCCGCTGCCTGGGAGGTGTCCGCTCCCGATGTCGTGCGGCTCGCGGACGTCGGCGGCATGCAGGAGGTCAAGGACCGCCTCGAAGCCGCGTTCCTCGCGCCGATGCGCAACCCCGAACTGCGCAAGCTGTACGGCAAGAGCCTGCGCGGCGGGCTCCTCCTCTACGGTCCGCCCGGCTGCGGCAAGACCTTCATCGCCCGTGCCGTCGCCGGCGAGCTGGGCGCGAGCTTCCTGTCCGTGTCCGTCAACGACGTCCTCGACATGTGGATGGGCAACTCCGAACGCAACATGCACGAGGTCTTCGAGACCGCCCGCCGTCAGGCGCCCTGTGTCGTCTTCCTCGACGAACTGGACGCGCTCGGCGCCAAGCGCAGCCGTACGCAGCACAGCGGCATGCGCAACACCGTCAACCAGCTCCTCACCGAGCTCGACGGCATTCACTCCGCCGCCAATGAAGGCGTGTTCGTCCTCGCCGCCACCAATGTCCCCTGGGACGTGGACATCGCGCTCCGGCGGCCGGGACGGCTCGACCGCACTCTGCTCGTCCTGCCGCCCGACGCCACCGCCCGCGAGGCGATTCTCCGCTACCACCTGCGCGAACGTCCCATCGAGGCAGTCGATCTGGGACGTCTCGTCAAGGCGACGGACGGCCTCTCGGGTGCGGACCTGGCCCATGTGTGCGAGTCGGCGGCCGAGAGCGCGCTGCTCGACTCGGTACGCACCGGCCTGATCCGCATGATCGGAACGAAGGACCTGCTCGACGCTGCGAAGTCGGTGGTCCCGTCGACCGAACCGTGGTTCGCGGCGGCGCGGAACGTGGCGATGTTCGCCAACGAGGGCGGTATGTACGACGACCTGGTGACGTACCTGAAGAAGAGGCGGAAGCTGTGAGCGTGAATCCGGTGGTGGCGCGCGCCGGTGCGCTGCAGGCGGCAGACCGGTTCGAGGAGTCCAAGGCCGTGCTGGCCCCCCACCTCGCCGAGGAGCCGGACGACGAATGGGCCTGGCAGGTGCTCGCCGTCGCCCACGAGAAACTCGGCGAGTACGAGCTCGCGGAGCGGGCAGCCACCGAGATGCTCCGGATCACGCCCGGGCACGTCGGCGCGCTCATTCTGCTGTCCCGGGTGCTGCTCCGCCTGGGCAGGCCGGCCGAGGCTCGGGCGGCGGCAGAGGAGGCAATCCGCAGAGCGCCCGACAAGTGGACCTCGCATTTCGCGCTGTCCGGCGTGCTCGTCGCCTATGCGACGGCCCCGCCTGCCGATCACGAGCGAGCGTACGAGGCGGCCCACGAGGCCGTGCGCCTCGCCCCGCAGGAGCCCGACGCCCACCAGGCCCTGTGCTTCGCGGCCGTACGCACGCAGCGTCAGGACGTCGCGAAGCAGGCACTGGTCGAATGGCTGCGCCTCGACCCGTCCAACGAGACAGCACAGGCCATGCACATCGACGCGATGGCCGACACCCCGGACGTCACGGCCGCCCAGGCCGCGGAGATGTACTCCGCGGGCCTGGCGGGCGTACCCCAGTCCCCGATGCTGCGCAGCGGCCTCGACCATGCCACGTACCGCCTGCTGCGGGGAACACGCTGGCTCGCGCTCGTCTGCCTGGCAGCTGCGGGAGTGATGATCGACCTGTTCGCCACGGCCAAGGATCCGACCTTGCGGGAGCTGCCCGTACCGCTCGGCAACCGGGTCTGGGTGCTCATGGTCATGGCCGCGATCTGGGGCTTCGGCGCGCTGTTGCGCTACCGCCGGCTGCGTACCGGAGTGCAGCTCAACATCCGCTCCCTCGTACGCCGTGGCCGCTGGGCCCGGATCGTGCTGGGACAGGCTGCGTGGACCATGCTCTGCGCTCTGCTGATATCCCAGATTCCGTGGACCGATCGGAGTGTGCCGGAGGTCCTGTTCTGGGCCGGCTTGGTGGCGCCGCTTTCGACCATGGCGTTCGACCGCAGGAAGACCGGGTGACCGGATGATCCGCAGCAGCCTCGGCCCTCGTCGTCGAGGTCTCACACGGAACCCCTCGCACATGGTTGGGCGGCACTCATCCGGAAGCCGTGAGCGGCTCCAGGTTCCTCGGTCGCCACCGTCTACCGCATCCTCGCCGAAGCCGATGAGGCCGACAGCACGGCCTGAGCCCGCCCCGCCAAGGGCCTCAAGATCAACTCATTGCCCCTTTGGTCCGTATCTCGGGGATACCCCTCGATGGCGCTCCGTCGGCGCAACCCGGCCGGCGGCATCCGGGCCGTGCCCGCCGGAGGGGTCATGTGCACGGCGTGGCGGGGTCAGGGACACCTGGGTGCTGGGTCATGATCGGCTGCGTGAAGACATCCGGACGTCTGGCCGCCTTCGCGATCGCGGGCGTGCTCGCCGCGCTCCCCGCGTGCTCGGAGTCCGACGGCCGTGGTGGCGGTGGTGCGGGTACCCGCACCGGCGTGGACACGGCTCGGACGGGTGCTGCCGGCACGGTGTTCCGGGGCGGGCACCCCGCTGCCGCAGGCGCCGGGGACCCGTACTTCCCGGGGCTCGGCAACGGCGGCTACGACGTCACCCACTACGCCCTGACTCTGGCCTACGATCCCGGCAGCGGCCGGCTCAAGGGCACTGCGGAGATCACTGCGAAGGCCACCGAGGACCTCAGCGCCTTCAATCTCGACCTCCTCGGCATGGAGGTGCTGAGCGCCACCGTCGACGGCCGCAAGGCGCGGGTTCGGCAGGACGGGCAGGAGCTGACCCTGCAGCCGCGCGATCACCTCAGGAAGGGCGCCGCCTTCCGCAGCGTCGTGGACTACGCGGGCACGCCGGAGTCGATCACCCATGACCACGGGTGGCGCGAAGGCTGGCTGAGGACGGACAACGGAGCAGTCGCGTTCGGTGAGCCGACGGGCTCGATGTCCTGGTTCCCGGGCAACCATCACCCCTCGGACAAGGCCTCGTACGACATCACCGTGACGGTGCCCAAGGCGGTGCAGGCGATCTCCAACGGGCAGCTGCGCGCCCGGCGCACAAGTGGCGACCGCGCCACTTTCCACTGGCACCAGGCCGAGCCCATGGCCAGCCATGTGGCGACCGTGGCCATCGGCAGATACGACATCAGGACCTCCCGAACCCGATCGGGCGTCCCGGTCGTGTCGGCGATGGACACGACCGCGGGCGTGGACGAGGACGGAGCGGTCATCGGCCGGTTCCCCGAGATCATGGAATGGGCCGAAGGGTGGTTCGGTCCCTACCCCTTCTCCGCCGCCGGGGTGATCGTCGATCAGGCGGCCGATGTGCCCTACGCCCTGGAGACTCAGACCAGGCCGACCATTCCGGCCGACATCTTCCACACCACCAACGTGGTGCACGAACTGGCCCACCAGTGGTTCGGCAACTCCGTCACCCCCCGGACCTGGCGGGACATGTGGCTCAACGAGGGCTTCGCAACCTATGCGGAGTGGCTGTGGACCGAGGACCACGGCGGGGCCAGCGCCCAGGACCACTTCGACCGCAACCACGCCAAGGCCGCGGACGACGACGAGTGGGACTTCCCGCCCGCCGAGCCGCCGAGCGCCTCGGACATCACCGGCCAGCCGGTGTACGTGCGCGGTGCGATGGTGATCCACAGGATCCGCCAGACCGTAGGCGACAAGGCCTTCCGTACCCTGGTGCGGGGCTGGACCCTGCGCCACCGCCACGGCCACGCCTCCACGGACGACTTCACCGCGTACGCGGAGGACAAGGCCGGCCGGGACCTCGACTCGATCTGGGACTCGTGGCTGTACGGCGACGGCAAGCCCGCGTGACGGGGTCGACGCGGTGTCAGGTCCTGATGCGTTGGTGGGCGGTCTCGACGAGCTTCATGTACTTGTCCCAGTTCCACACGGGCCCGGGGTCCTCGTGAGTGGACAGCGGGATCTCGACGTGGCCCAGGATGTGGTCCCGGTCGACCGGGACGTCGTACTTCGCGCAGATCGTGGCCGTGAGCACGGCGGACGCCTGGTACATCTCGTCGGTGTAAGCAGGCTGGTCGGTCCAGCCTTCGTGCTCGATGCCGATGCTCCGGTAGTTGTACCAAATGCTGCCGGAGTGCCAGGCGACGTCGCGCTCCCGCACGCACTGGGCGATCCGCGTGCCGGATGCACTGATCACGTAGTGCGCGGACACCCTCTCGGCGGGGTCGTTGAACATGGCGAGCATGAGCGGAAAGATGTCCGTGGTCAGGTGAATGACGACATATTCGATGGGATACGCATCGGGGCGGTCGGAGGGCGTGTAGTTGGACTCGGACGCTTCGACCCAGACGGCGGGCGCGTAGTCCACCGAGCCGTCCGGACGCAGGGTGGCAGGCGGCCCGGCGCCGACGGAAGCCTTGCGCATGGGGCTCGGCTGACCAGCCTTCACCTTCTCGTCGGGCCCCATCAGCTGAGGCAGCCCGACAGCGGCCAGAGCCGTGCCCGCCGCGCCGGCAGCACCCCACAACAGCCGTCGACGGCTGAGCGGACTATCTTCCATGGCCACTCCTCATGAGGTCGGGCAGGCAGAGGACGACACGCCGCGAATCATGACATCGCGATACATAGGCGCTACGCCCCGTAATCTGATCCTTCACCAGGGGCCGCGCCTCGGCAAGCGGGCCCGGCGAGCGCCTCGACGTTCGGGTTGATGACTGAACCGACGGCGTCCGGCTGGGGAGAACTCCTTGGTCGGGCGCCTTGTCGTGTGGTTCACCAGAGGAGCGGGCCGCGGCCGGCGTTCAGAAGCCCCAGCTCTGGCTCCGCGCGCCGTTGCAGCCCCGGCTCACGAGGAGCCGGCCGTTCTCAGGCCGCCGTGCCGCGGCGCCGCCCAGATCCTCGACAGGGCCACCGGGCCCTGCCACGGCTCGCGCAGGCTCCGGCAGTTTCCGACTCGTGCCGTGTGACACCCGGTAGGCGATTCCTGCATCCGCGGCCCGCTGACCTCCTACGAGGGCCTCACCGGAGTCGGGCCCGAGGCCCACTGGTACGCCGACAACGGGCTCGAGCTGCCGTCAACCGGCTGATCTCCGAGGGCGTGCCCAGGAGCCGGTGGCCGCAGCCCACACCACTGCCGTCCGAGTTCCTGCCGGTGATGTCGGGCCTATGCCGGTCCCTGAGCGAGACCTGGACCGGCGAGCGCCTCGGTAACGCGCCGGACCTGCAGGACGCCGCGCAGGCCGTTATCCGCCTCATCGGCCAGTGAGGCGTACCGCGGGAGCAGGCCCTCGGGCATGCTCATCCTCGATGAGCCGGGCGAGGGCCGGCGACGCCACGGACCCCACGGGAACGGGAAATACATGGGCAGCTTGACGAAGGGCCCCGCCTTCCAGGCGATGACGTTCGTAGTCATCGACTTCGAGACGACGACCCCCATGGGATGCCCGGCCAGCCCCTTGAGGTCGCTGCTCTCGCGCTTCGCTACGAGCAAGGCCCGTGGACGGCGGTCGGCAGAAGTGCATCCCTCAGCCGGCCTCCCGCGTTCGCCCCGGTGACACCGGCCGGTACGGCCCAAACCGGCCTGACCCCGGAGCAGTTAGCACAGGCCCCCGGCTGCCACAGGGCCTACGCAGACGTCGACGTCACGGCGCAGGTGTCACCCAGCTGGTCAGTGCTGCGGACAACACTTCTCAGCTCAGCGATCTTGCGGCTCTGGTGAAAATCGCGGGACGCACGGCCAAATGCAACATGCCGGTCCAAGCCGGACCATTCGACATCTAGCCTTCGGCAGGAGAGAACGAATACAAGGCCGGTCTGAGATAGGACGGTGCTCATTTTGGTGATCAAGGAACCATCGGACGTCGTCGCGGTCCCCTTCTGGTTCGATCCGCTGTGTCCCTGGGCGTGGATCACGTCGCGGTGGCTCCTGGAGGTCGAGCAGGTCCGGCCGGTGCGCGCCGACTGGCGGATCATGTCGCTGGCCTACCTGAACCTCGTCCAGCGTGAGGGCAAGGGCCTCAGCGATGACTACCGGCAGCTGATGACGAAAGCATGGGGTCCGGTGCGGGTCTGCGCAGCGGCCACTGAGCATGGGGGCCCCGGCGTCCTCGGCCCGCTTTACACTGCCCTCGGCACCCGCCTTCACAACCAAAGTCGCCGCGACGATCCCGCCGTCGTCAACGAGGCCCTCACGGAGGCGGGCCTACCCGAGTCGCTGGCCTCGGCCGCCACAAGCACTGAGTTCGACCAGCTCATCAAGGACTCGCACGACGAGGCATTCAACGAGGTCGGCCTCGATGTCGGAACGCCCGTTCTCCGCATCGCCGGCACTGCCCTGTTCGGCCCCGTGATCACGCCGGCCCCCCGCGGTGAAGCTGCCGGCCAACTCTGGGACGCCCTGGTCATCGTCGCCGGGACGGACGGCTTCTTCGAGCTCAAGCGGACCCGGGACCGCAAACCGTCATTCGAGTGAATGGACACCACAGCTCAGTCGGCGTCGGCTGAGCTGTGTGCCGAGGCTCCCGCGTTCGGATGGACAAGGATGCGACCAGCGACCGCGGAGCCTCGGACCGGTATCGATCGTGGCGTGGCGAGGCGGTTCGTCCCGAGCTGTTCCAACGCCTTCGCCCTGTCGCCGAGGTCAAAGTCGCGAGGGAGGTTCAACCCTTCGGTCAATGGTCCCCAGGAGCGCTTCGCATCCGTGCTCGCGGGCGACGCCCACGGATCGGCGGCTTCCCCACCGACGGCACGCCAGCGCCGGGTTTGGCGCCTGGAGCGGGGGCGGGGGCGGGTACCCGTCCCGCAGGAGGCGCACCCCACGGGTCGTGGGCCCCGCCCATGCGCTCGGCCAGCACACCCCTGACCACCGCGACAGCACCAGGTGCAGGAGCCGAAGTGCCAGCCGTCGCCCGCCCCCCCCCACACATCAGAGCGGTGGTGCGCAATCCGTGCGAAGAAACGGCAGAGGCTCCCGTTACAGAGCGCTGAACCCATTCGGCGCACAGCAAACGACATGGCGCGAATGAACTGCCTATGCGGCTGAAACCCCCTTGCTTCGACATCGGACGGGCCTCCCCGCCTCCCGCCGCCCGTCCGCGTCAACCGGACCTTGACGCTTGCATCTTGCAAGGGAGAGTTACGGATATGTCCGCATTCGGCAACACGCGTCCAAGGTTGTGGCGGTTGATGGTGGGTGCGGGCCAGAGTGTGGCTCCTCGGCAATGACGCCGGGAACCGTACGGAGTCCGCCCGGCTTGCACGAGGCCGGGCTGGGCTGACTGTTGAAGGAGTCATCTGCATGTCTGCTTCTCTCGCCACTCGCCGTGCCCTCGCCACGGTCCTGGCCGCCGGCGCCCTGATCGGCGCGGCCGCTCTGCCGGCCGTCGCCCACGACGACGACCGGCGCGACCACCGGGGCCGGCACTCCTCGATCGTCATCGGCGACGTCCAGAACGACAGCCGCGGCCGCGGCCGCGACAACCGCGCCCTGAACCGGGAATGGGTCGAGGTGAAGAACACCGGCCGCCGCTCCGTCAACCTGCGCGGCTTCACCCTCAGCGACCGCGACGGCAACCGCTACCGGTTCGACCACCTCCGCCTGGACGGCCACTCCAGCGTCAGGGTCCACACCGGCCACGGCCGCGACACCCACCGCGACGTCTACCAGGACCGCCGCCACCAGATCTGGGACGAGCGCGACACCGCCACCCTCCGCGACGACCGCGGCCGCGTCATCGACACCGAATCCTGGGGCCGCCGCGGCCACCACGAGCACGACGACAACCACCGCCGCTAACCCAGACCGGCAGCCACACCATCGGGGACAGTGAACTGCCAGCCACCAGCAGCAACGGCGTGCCCGGCAACCAGCCGCGGCACGCCACACCCCCGACCCACCCTTGGCGCCTGACCCTGCCCGACCCGTCAACCCGCACCCGACGTGGCCTCGCGCTCACCGATCCTGGGATTGGCCGGACAACAGGTCCCAGGCATGCCCTCGGCGGTGGTGACCGGGTAGAGCCGGTATCCCCAGGAGAACCGTGAGTGGGAGCGGCAGTAGCCGTAGCCGCAGTGTCCGGCCAGGTCGGACCGTTCGGCGGTGGGGCAGATAGCGGAACAGGTGCCCCAGCCGGGCATGCGCGAAGCGGATCCAGTGGCGGGCCGAGGAAAAGCCGAGCAGGACCTGGGCAACCGCCAGGCACAGCAGTTCGGCGTCCGTCAGTTTCGGAGGTCGCCCGATCCGGCGACAAGGCGCCACACGGTCGTCGATGAACACGTACAGTGCCGCCAGAAGGGCGTCCAGGTTTGTCTTCACACTGACCAACGGGCGCCCTTCGCCATGGTCGCGACCAGCACAGACATCGGTCTCATTCATCTAGCGGCCCTGCCAGACCCCAATGGCATGCCGGAAGGTGTTCTGACCAGCGAACCCGCCCTGGCCCACCTCACGCAGCACCGCACCCGAATCGGCCAGGACTCCAATGAGGCGCCAGTCCCGGTCTCTCTCTCGTACGACCACCCCTGCGACCGGACCAGATCAAGCACCGCCTGCCAGTCGTCCACCGAAGTGTCCGGGACACGCACGTCCGGCAGCGAACCCATCAGATCGGGGTGCCGGAAAACGCCCCGATCAACTGGCCCGTCGGTGCTGACCACCGCCACCAGGTCCCGGGCGGACGAGCACCCCGTACAGGACGTCCTCGCGGCTCCCCCACATCGCGGCGAACCGCACCCCCGAAGGGGTGCCCCGGGTCGGCCAAAGTTTTACCGCCGTCACACGCCTGTGACGCGGACCGGACCATTCCACCCAACAAGATCACTAACTTTCCTTATGTAGCCAACAGCCCGAACTCGACGGCCTCCACCGCAAGAGACCACGGCATACGGCTCTCCTTACACACCTCCCACGCTTCAAGGAGTCGTCATGCGTACTGCCCTGCGCGTCACTACCACCGCCCTCGCCCTCTTCGGCGCGGCGATCGCCACCCCCGCCGCGGCCTTCGCGGCCTCTTCCCCTGCCGAGCAAGCTTCTCCACCGCGCAGCCTGGTGGTCGCCGAGAACTGCGTCGAGAGCAAGGTCATCCCGTCCCTGTCCGCCGGCCTGACGGTCAAGCTGACCAACAGCGCCCACACCGGCGCCACGGCCCAGCTGCGTGACAGGAACGGCAAGGTCCTGAACACCGTCGACCAGAGCAGGCCGCTGGACCTGGCCGGAGGCCTGCGGATCGATGGTGTGCTGTCCGCCGCTCCTGTCTTCAAGCAGCGCACCCAGGGCGGCGACGCGCAGTGGGCCCCCACCCCGTTCCCGAAGCTGCCGAAGCACTGCAACACCGCGGGCCGCCTCCACTCCACGACGAAGTACGGCAGCCTGACCGTCAAGACCTACAAGGCCGGTCCACAGACCTTCAGCTCGCACATCGTCGAGAACGGCAAGCGCGTCGGCTTCCTGAGCCCGGCGCCCTCCGCGTACCAGGACGTCCGCAAGGTCGGTCAGCGCTACGTTCGCCTCACCATCGACGGCGAGATCCACAGCTGGACCGGCGCCACCACCGTCTCCCCGAAGCTCGGCGTCTACAAGGTCGCGGGCGGCACGAAGGTCCGCCTGGTGAAGAAGGACGGCCTGTACGGCGTCCAGATGACCTCGCGCGGCGCTTGGAGCAACTGGACCTACTTCGCCAAGGGCAAGTCCGTGATCCTCCAGAGCGACAACACCATCGTCGTCCTGAACGCGAACGGCACCCTCTCGAACTTCGTCCAGGGCGCCGCCCGTCAGACCGCCCCGGTCTGGCACCACGCCTGATCGCCCGCTGCTCGCCCACCCGGTCGAGCCCCCATCAGGGGGCTCGACCGAGCCGGCAGCAGGAGAGCCGGCCTCGGACCTTCTCGGCGGTCGCGGCAGTCTCCCGCTCCAGGTACTCGCGCTCGGCCTTCTGCTGCTCGGCCTGTCGCTGCTGCTCCTGGCGCTCCTCCTGCCTGACCTTCATGGATCGGTCGGCCGCCCGAGATTCGCACAGTGCCGGTGCCGGGCGAGGTAGCCCGAGAGCTGTTCTCCGCCTGGGAGGCGGGCGCCCCCGACAGGCAATACAGGGTGATCCTGGGAGCGCCGTTCCACAGGGCCTTCACGGCTCAGGCCCAGGACTCGGGTCCGGTGCCCTGCCAGTCGAAGAGGGCCTCGTCGGTGAGGTCGACGTCCTCGACGTCGGCCATGCCTGCCCGGTAGAGGAACTCCCGGACGTCCCGCTCGTTGGTCGCGCGGCCGAGTTCCTCGCGCCGGTAGGTCACCAGGCGGCGGCCCCGCTCATCGGGAAGGTGGATTGTCACTCTGGACTCGGCCATGGCTCCAGAGTGGTGGCCACCGCCAGAGGCCGCACTCAGACCGTGTCCGATCGGGTCCATCTGCGCGATCGGGGTCGGCGCGTCGTCCGGGACGTCAGCTTGGGCACGCACGACGGCTGAGCTCGCGCATCGCGGCCGTCTGCGTTCCACCGCTTTCGCAATTGTCCGCCCAGCGTGTCTTGGGAAGGAGCACGCGGCGCTACGCCGCCTCTGCTCGTGCATCGTCTGACGGGGGCCGCCTGCCTCTTCGGCTCCATGCGGGCGGTCACTACTTCCTCACGGGAACCGTCGCCCAGTGCGAGTGGTCCACAACGGCGATCGACAGCTCCAGGATCTCCGCCCGCGTCTCGTCGACCTTCTGCTTCTGCTCGTCGCTCCAGCCAGGACTGTCGGGCACGTCACCGCGATGGGAGTAGCGCTCGCCCCGCGTCCAGCCAGCCATGGGCTCCACGCTCCAGGGCAGCCGTGCCAGGTAGGCGCGGCGCTCGGCGTGGGCGCGGTGAAGGGGACTGGCCCTGCCGGAAGGGCTGAGCGACCAAGAGGCATAACCGGTCCCCTACTCTCGCCCATGTCGAACACATTCTCCATACCCGTCCTGCGGGGGCGAGGCGCCACCGTCCTGAGTTCGGGGCAGGATGGGCTGGTCCTGGAACGCCCCGGCAAGAAGCTGACGATCCCCACCAGGGCGATCGCCCGAGTCCATGCCGAGGCGCGGAGCGTCACGGTCGAGCTGAGGACGCTCGCCGGGATGACACCGTCCCTCTACCGGATCGAGGATGTGAGCGCGGCCGCGGCCGTCGCCTTCGCCGACGCCGTGCCCACAACGTTCCTGCTTCTGAGGCTCTGGTCCACTTTCCGTGGAGGCTCACGGAAAGGGATGTCAGGAGCAATGCTCAGGACTTCGGTTCCGGGAGGGACGCGGAGGGCGTACCTTCCCGAATGATCCTTTGATGGTCATCGAGTAGGCCCGCGTTGCAGCGCGGGTCGGGAAGGCACGCCCGTGCTCAGCGTAGTCACCGACGACGGCTCCACACAGTCCGGCTCCCTGATCGACGAGATCGTCCGCGAGGGCGCCCGCCGGATGGTCGCCGCCGCTCTGGAAGCGGAAGTCAACCAGTACATAGCCGAGTTGGCGTCCGAGACCGATGCGGGCGGCCGCCGGCTGGTGGTCCCCAACGGCCACCACCGTCCGCGGGCCGTGACCACGGCAGCCGGGCCGGTAGAGGTCAGTGCGCCGCGGGTGAACGGACGCCGCATCGAGGAGTCCACCGGCGAGCGCAAGCGGTTCTCCTCGAAGATCCTTGCGCCGTGGTGCGGCAAGTCGCCGAAGGTCAGCGAGGTGCTGCCGCTGCTCCATCTGCGCGGCCTGTCGTCGGGGGACTTCGTGCCCGCGCTGGAGCAGTTCCTCGGCTCGGCCGCCGGCCCGTCGCCAGCCACAGTCACCAGGTTGACGAAGCAGTGGGGCGACGATCACGCCGCCTTCCAGGCCCGTGATCCGTCCGACCGGGACTTCGTCTACGTGTGGGCCGACGGGGTTCACCCCAAGGTGCGGCTCGGGCAGGCGCACTCGTGCGTCCTGATGGTGTTCAAGCTGGTCGAGTCCGCCCAGGACCGCTGGCGCGCGATCATCGGCGCCCACTTGGTCGCCCTGGTCCGAGCCGGTGCCCGGTTCGAGAACGGCGTCCTGGTCGAGCGGCAGGAGCAGGCCGCATGAACCACCACGACACGCCGCAGGACGAACCAGCCGAGCACCTCCGCTTCCGGGCCTACCTGAGCGCGCTGGAGCACGTCACGGACGCGGACGAGGCCGGCCTGGTCAGCGAAGTCCTCAACGACCCGGACCAGGCGATGGCCCAGTCCGCCGTTCTGCGGCACCTGGACCGCCGCGCCACCGAACTCCACTCGGGACCCGCCTACGAACCCTGGGCCGCCTCGATGGCTCGGGTCACGGCCCGCTATGCGTTCCTGACCCGGCGCCTGCAGGATTGGTCCCTCTTCCGGGCCATCACGCTGAGGCGGCCCTGCCGCCCCGGCACCCTGCTCGAGTCATCCGACTGGCTTCAACTCAAAGCGGCCGCATCGTCGAACACCGAGGCCGTCGGGATCCTCGCCGAGCGCGGTCGCACCAAGCGGATCCGCAACACCGCCAGAACCAACCTCCAGCGGCAGAGCTCACGCTGAACAACACGTCAACTCATCCACAAGTCTTGACCATTGCTCTGTGACGACGGCATAGGGTCCGCAGATGGACATAGTCAGCGGCGTTGAAGGATTCGAGGACTACGTGGCCGCGTTCATCCCCGCCGAACCGGCTTAGAGGGTGTCTCACGTGGCAAGTTTCGCGAGCTTCTTGTAGCAGGTCAGGGTGGTGGCCAGGCCGAGGAAGGCAAGGAAGTGCGAGCCCTTTAGTTCGTATCGGACGGCGAGGCGGCGGTAGCCGAAGAGCCAGGCGATCGACCGTTCGATCTTCCAGCGGTGCCGACCGAGGCGTTCGCCGGACTCGATGCCGGGCCGCGCGATGCGCGCGACGAGCCCGCGCTCGCACAGCCAGGCCGATGTTCGGCGGAGAAGTACGCCTCGTCCGCGCGGAGTTTGACGGGTCGGCGCCGCCGTGGTCCCCGGCGGGACCGGACGGCGGGTATGCCGCGGATGAGCGGCTTGAGGGCGAGGCTGTCGTGCATGTTCGCGCCGGACACGGCGACGGCGAGCGGGATGCCCTGGGCATCGGACAGCACGTGCAGCTTGCTGCCCTTCTTGCCGCGATCGACCGGGTTCGGCCCGGTCAGCGATCCCCCCATTTGGCGCGAACGGAGGCCGCGTCGACGATCGCCGAGGTCCAGTCCACCTCACCGCGGGCCCCGAGTTCGTCCAGCACCGCCCGGTGCAGCCGCCGCCACAGGCCGGCCTCGGTCCATACCGTGAAGCGGCGATGCGCGGTGGCGGGCGACGTGCCGAACGTCGGCGGCAGATGCCGCCAGGCACAGCCGCTGGTCAGCGCGTACACCACTGCCGTGAACACTGCCTGCTCGTCACACGGAGCGGTCCCACCACCTTGCGGACGATCAGCGAACGACGGCAGCAACGGGGCGGCCAGCTCCCAGAGTTCATCAGGAGTCAGACGCTTCGATGGATCAGCGCCCACGACCGGCATCATGCCGCAGGAACATCACGTCACGTGAGACAACCTCTAAGCCTTGATTGGTGCGGCCGACCTGGCGGCCTGCTCGATCTTCGCGCAGTAGGCTGCACGGGCTTCCTCGTCGATCTGCTTCTCGTGTTCGGCGCGCAACCCGGTCCGGCCGTCGAGGCCCTCGCGCAGGATATCGGCGTGCCCGGCATGCCGGATGGACTCGCCGAGGACATGGACCATGATGGCGAACAGGTTCGTGTCGGCATGAGGCTCCGGCCACCACGGCACGTGGCCGGGGGCGTCGAGGGGAAGCTCGTTGATCGTCGAGTCCGAGTGTTCCCACGTGCGCCGGTAGAACCCGATGATCTGATCGCGGGTCTCGTCCTCGGTCGCCCACAGATCGCTGCCGTTGGAGTCCTGCCACCGGGGCAGCGGTTCCGGGGAAGGGCGGTCGAAGACCTCGCCGAAGTACCTGGCCTCGACGGTGGCCACGTGTTTGACCAGGCCGAGGAGGTTGGTCCCGGTCGCTGTCAAAGGCCGGCGGGCGTCGTATTCGGACAAGCCGTCGAGTTTCCAGAGCAGCGCCTTGCGGTCCCGCCGCAGTCTCCCGTGCAGGTTGTCTTTCGCGAATTCATCGATCATGCGGCATGAGCCTGCCATGGGCTGCTCGTGGTCTCAAGATCCCGTACGTGGTCCGCAACGACTGGCAGAGCCGAGGCCTGGCCATGGCCGCTGCCCTGACCTGCGACAAGAAGCTCGCGAAACTTGCCACGTGAGACAGCCTCCAAGCACGTAGCCCGGCGCTCTAGTACGTCGACATCATCCAGTCCGCGATGTAGGCGCGGCGCGCCAGGAGATCCCGTTGGTGGTGATCTTCCGGATGCGGCCGTCGTCCTCCAGCGCGAAGAGCGCCAGCTCCTCCTCGGGGACGTCCTCAACGGGGGTCGGATCCGCTGCCCACGCCGCCAGCGGCGTCAGCCCCGACTCCAGGCCGGACGGGCGGTGCTCAGTGGTTCGCCACCGCACCCAGCCCAGCAGGACCTCGACGAACTCCGCGAACGACAGGAGGTCCTCCACCTGATCCGCACGGTGAGCACCGATCGGGCGGGCCCTGCGGGTATGGCCAGGCAGGGAAGCCAGCAACATCTCCTCGACCGCGTCGTTCAGAGCCTCGACGGTTCCCTTGCGGTACGGCGTGTAGGCAGGAAGATCATCGACAGGGACGGCGAAGGCGCCCAGAGCACGTTCCACCGTCCGGCACAGAAACTCCTTGCCGCGGTCCACCCGAACCAGCACCAGCCCCGGCAGGCCGCCGAAGGGCCCGTACGGCTCGGCCCGGCTGATCCCCGACCGCAACGCCGCCAGCACCGCATCCCTCGCCGGCTGATGCGGCGTAACCGCCACACCACAACGCCGAGTTGCTCCGCGTCGAGGACGTCCTAAGGGCCCGCGAGGTGTTCCCGCAGGGCTTGTTCTCAGGAGGCAGTGAACACTTCCGTGGAGTCGATCTTCCGGATGATGCCGCGATGCTGGCTCGTCTGCTGCCGTTGACGCTCTCCGTCGTGGAGCCGGTGGAAGGCGATCTGCTGGACAAAGCTCCCCTGGTGCTGCGTCAGGCGGGGTGGGGGCAGATCACGTGGATGGCGCTCAGCTGGCCGGCGGTGCCCGAACTCGACCTCGGCCCTGAGCACGCACGGACCGGGGTACAGGTCTGCTTCGGAATCGACGCCAATCACGAGCCGACCCCCGGGCCACACCGTGTACGTCCACGTCCGGCCCCACGAGGAAGAACGGGCGCAACACCTGGCCCGGCAGATCGGACACGATGTCGTGGGCCCTTCGGAGCACGGCTGGTAAGGCCGGACCGGTTTCATCCGCACGGGCTTGCCCGCGCCATCGACGTGGCGGGGGCAGGATGCCCCCCGCAGGTGCAGGCGCCTTCCACGAGCCGCCCGCTCCCGGCGGATATGCGATCATGCGTTCGACTTGTGGCGGGTGGATTTCCACCCCCGATCCGAAGCGCGCCTGACGGTGGTGAGACTGATGAGCGGCATCGACGGAGAAACGGACCTGCGGAGGAGCGGACCCGCGGACGGGAGCCTGCTCTTCCGGGGCGGCGACGTCGAGGTGCTGCACGAGCTGATCAGCACGCGGTTCGCGCCGAACCGGATGAACGTCCTGCACGCCCACCGGCTGGACGGCCTCTTCCGTTGCACGCACGACGGGCCCGTCGGGCTGTACGAACTCGGGTACGGCGCCGAGGTCGACGTCATGCCCGGCGCACCGCTCGACTTCTACAACGTGCACATCCCGCTCGCCGGCGACGGCGCCGTCACCGTGGACGGCAAGGAGCTGCCCTCAGCGCTCAGCATCGTGGGACCGGGACACGAGGTGTCGATGCGGTGGAACGAGAAGAGCCGTAACCGGATCCTGATCATCCCTCGCGAAGTCGTCGACGAAGCTGTCTCCGCCCGCCTCGGCGGACCGCCGGACAGCCCCCTGGTGTTCGATCCCGTCTTCGACGCCCGGACGGCACCGACCCGGGTATGGCTGGGCCTGGTCGAACGATTCGCAGAGTTCGCTGACGCCGGACTGCCGGCTCTCTCCCCCCTCGCGCTGGCGCACTTCGAGCAGCTCCTCGTGAACGGGCTCCTGGACGTCCAGCCCCATGCACTCGGTTCGGCGGTGGCAGGCGTCGGCAGCGGGGGCGGTGGAGGCAGCGCCGCCGTCCTGCGCGCCGTACACCGCGCCCGGGAGTTCTGTGCCGAACACGCGCACGAGCCGATCGGCGCCTCCGACATGGCGCGCGCGGCCGGGGTCGCCGTACGGACCCTGCGCGAGGGCTTCCGCCGCCATCTGGACACCACTCCCCTCGCGTACCTGCGCACCGTCCGGCTGGGTCTCGTACGCCGCGACCTGTCGGCCGTGGCCGAAGGACTGGAGCGGGGGAACGTCACCGAGGTGGCACTGCGGTGGGGGTTCACCCACTCCGGCAGGTTCACCGCCTACTACCGGCAGGCGTACGGGGAGACGCCGTCGCAGACGCTGCGCCGCAAGGACTGCCGTTCCGCATAGCCGCCCGGCCGTCCGCGCGCTATCCGCAAACGGCACGGCCACCGCGCCGGGAGCGGATGGCAGGGGCGCGTCGGGCCGAGCAATGCTGGGGTGCGGCGCCGCGCGGGGGACGGTGCCGCTCGCGGGCGAGGGCGTCCGTAGCCGGTGCCACGTGTGCGTGCCGGCCGGGTGGACCGCTGCGATGTCCGTCGTCCGCCTGTTGTTAGTGAGTTCGTCGTTGTGTTCAGGAGTGGTGATTTCATGGGTACCCGTTTGTCAGCCATGGCCCGGTGCGCTTCCGGTGGGGCCGTCGGCAAGGCGCTGCTGGTGTCGTCCCCGGCGCTCGTCCCGCTGGCCATGACGGTCACGCCTGCCAGTGCCGCGGTGATCGCGGGCAAGTGCTCGACAGGCCAGAACTTCTCCCCCGAGACGGCCGGCATCAACCCGAACCTGTACGCGCAGGTGTGCGTGGAGAAGGACAGCTCGGGCGTGTTCCGGGCCAAGGCGTACCTGTCGTGGGGAGCTGCCGGCCAGAACGACTTCCACAACATCGACCTGCAGCTGCGGCTCGAGAAGAGTGACGTGGTCAAGAAGACGGCCACCTGCGACTTCACCTCCCGGATGAACGGCACGGTGAACAGTTCCGGGTACTGCTACACGCCTTGGATGTCGCTGCCCGCGGGTGGTGTCACGGGTGACGCCACCCTGGTCTACGACTCTCGCGACGTCAGCGGTGAGAAAGCGTGGGAGCTCCACGGAAGCCCCACTCTCTGACCGGTCCCCGGTCGCGCCGAAGCGGCCTCGGTCCGCAGGCCCACCGCAGGGTAACGGGGGAGGGCCTGCGGGCCGGGGCACCGGTGCGGTGCAACACCGCCTTCACCGACCCCGACCACCTCAACCACCGGGGTCCATTCGCGTCGGAGAGCGCCGCCCGGTCGTGCCTACGGACGATCGGGCGTGACGCCGGGTCAGGTGGCTGTGCCGCGCAATCCCTGGCCGAGCTCCCCGACAACCCGCCCCGCTTCGCCACACACCTGGAACTCCGCCGCGGGCTGATGACGCCCGATCCGGCGACAGTGCGGGAGGCATCGCCCACGCCACCGCGGCCGTGGATGCACTGCCGGCCGAAGAGCGCAGCCTGACCCGCCCGTGCTGGTCGCCGAAGTCCGGGCCTGGTGCCACGCCCGAGGCTCGCGGCCACCCCAGTCGGGGCGCCTCGCGCCGGTGGGTGTCGAGTGCACGGAGCCGGCGACAGGCATCAAGCGGGTGCCGTGACCCCGCCCCATGACGCGAACTGGCTTTCGCCGCCGTCCGTTTGTGACCAGTCAGCTCTGGTACGACTCCGACCCGGACCATTACGGAGTGAGTCTGCCAAGGTACCTCCGGGACCCCAAGGACGGTGCAGCGTCCCAGCGGATGGTGCCGTACGCGCAGCTCGCGAGCCACATGGCCAAGGACAAGGAGACCGCCACCACGGTCCTGGCGGCGGGCGAGGACGACTCGCCCGTCTCGCCCTCGGGGGTCGTGGCGCAGTTCAGCACCACAGAGGGGCTCGGCTTGTTTCGGGTGAATCCAGGCGGTGAGGGGCCTTCTGAAGGAGGTCAAGTCGCCTGCCCTGCGCTCGCCCGGCCCGCGCCCGGGGGACACCGGTGAGCGGCAGCACTGCGACCCGGCCTTCTGGCGTGACGACACCACCCTGGTCTGCCGGCACGACAGCCTCAAGCAGCTCACCTTCAGCGCGGACTACCAGCGCGTCACCAAGACCGAGAAACTCCTCCCGGAGAGCGACCGGGGCGCCGGAGCCCCCACCCCCTCCCCGGACGGCAAGAGCTTCGTGTTCCTCTCCGAGACCGACAGCGACCAGTGGGTGCTCTACCGGTCGGACTTCGCCACCCCGGGGGCCCAGCCGGTGAAGATCGCCGAGCTGGAGCAGCTTCTCGACGGCGCCGACGACCATGGTGTCGCTAATCCGCTGGAGCTGACAAGAGTCAGCGGTCTCCAGCCGCCGGTGCTGGGCCAGGCGGCGGGGTTGCCGTTGAGGCTGCGTGGGCCCGGGGTGGTCGGACGTGGTGCAGGCCCCGCGCGGCCGGGCAGGCCGTTCTGCTGCTGGGCCGGCCCTGCGGCGTGCGCAGCTGGGTCCTGTCTCCTGAACAGCACCTGTTCCGGTCTAGTTGATCTATCCTGCCCCGCGCGAACACGCGAACAGGGGGCGGGAATGAAGCGGTCGGCAGGGAAACGCAAGCACCGGCACGGGCGGAGCGTGTGGACCACGCTCACCGGCTGGGGGATGGTGCTCAGCGCCGCCGGGGCAATCGGGTGCGTGCTGTGGGGCGTGGGACCGTACCCGCCGCTGTACGCGGAGACGGCGATGGCCGCACTGTCCTTGCTCTTCGCCGCCGCCTGGATCATCTCTTCGCTCCGGGCCCCTCGGCGGAAGTCGTACTGGCCGCGGCGTGGCCCCGCGAGCACCAGGCCCTTCCGCGACACCTCGGCCGACGACGGCGAGTACAGCGGCCGCGCGCTGGTGTGGTTCGTCGCCTTGCTGGTGCCCCTGGCCACCCTGGCCTGCTTCGCCATGGGGCTCATGGTTTCTCCGGAGTACGGACGGGAGACGGCTCGGCTGGACGCAGCCGGATGGGGGGAGCATCCGGCGACCGTGGTCCGGCTCGCCGGGGATCCGGTCCGCGGGCAGGACGACTCCGACGAGCCGGTGTACTACCGAACCGACCTCGTCCTGAGGATCCCCTACGACAACGGGCCCCGCGAGGTGACCAAGCGCGCGATGACCACCCAGCACGCTCCGAAGGCGGGCTCGACGATCCGGCTGTACTACGCGCCGGGCGACCCTCGCCCGGATTCGCCCGTGCTGACCGACGGCCGTCGCCAACGGCCGGGCCTGGCCAACCTCAACTTCTACCTCCTCCTCGGACTCCTCCTGATCGTTCCGCCGACGGCGATCCTGAAGGGCTCCCTCGACTGGGACATGACGCCCCGGGTACGGCGGTTCAGGCCCGTCGTCCACCTCCCGGCCCTCGGGATCCTCGTCCTCGGACTGCTCCTGCTGCTGCCGACCGCCCTGGGATGGGAATCGGCCGGTCCGGCCGCCTTCCTGACCTGCGTCACTCCTGGAGCCGCCCTGGCCTGGGTCTGGCGTACTGCCTGAAGATCCTGTGGAGGAGGTCGTACGAGGACGTGTGCGCGCGGGAGGTCCCCCGATCCGATGTCACCGTTGCCATCTCAGCGCGCGCACTCGTCCGCCAGGGCTGACAGGACGATGACGTTGCTGACAGGACGATGACGTTCTCGCCTCGCGGCGCCGGCCGGACGGGCCTTGGGGTCGGCCGCTGTCCAAGGGTCTGACCCTCGGTCAGCGCCGGGTCCACAGGAGGATCGCAGCGAGGTGCAGTGCGGCCTGGTAGGCGATGGGACCGTTGGCCGGCCCCCTAGGGTCTGCCGTCAAAGTGATCTTGCATCGTGGATCAAGGTCGAGTGATACGTCGCCATGAACTGTCCGATGCCGAGTGGGATCTCGTGCAGCCGTTGCTGCCCCGGCCTGCGCTGGGGCGGGCCCGGCTGGACGACCGGACGGTCCTGAACGGGATCGTGTGGAAGTTCCGCTGGCCCCGCGGGTGGTGGTCTGCTGGCAAACAAAGCGCCGCACGACAGGACAGCCTTTGCAGCCCACGGACGACTACGCGCGGCATATCAGGTCAGGATGACGGGGCGCCATGACCTGCTTTGCGCTCGACGTCTGTGATCTTCAAGTTCGCGGCTGCAGCGCCCCGAACGGCTCGGTGATCAGAGTGCTGGAGGTGCCACCGATCTCCAGTGCGACCTGGGTACCGGTCCGCAGGTCCAGGCGGACACACAGCGAGCCGCCCTGGGCAGGCATGGCGTGGATACGCGTCGCCGTCGCCGGGTAGTCCAGTTCCATCAGCTTGCTGCAGAAGCTCGGCGCTGGTGATGCCCTTGCCTCCGAACCGCTCACGGTGCGGTCCGCATGCTCGTCGGCGATGCACTGGTCCTCCGCATCCAGCGGAACACCTCTGCGAAGCCCTCGGGCATGAGCTCCTCCGTGTAGTAATCCGGAGGTCCTTCGGAGACGCGTCGGCACCGGGGGTCTCGACAGTGGAGCCTGGAGCAGCAGGGGGCCGTCCGGTGTCATGCGGCGGGAACCTGACGGTAGTGCCCCTGTCACAGTCACTCTCGTTCAGGACTGCGCCCGGCACGGTCGCCTCGTAGCGGACGGCGAGCTGGTCGTATCTCGTGGCCACGACCCGTTGGCACACACCCGGAGCTCTCGGGCGGCCGGACCTGACGAATAGCCCGATCAACCCGCACCAGAAGGTGGGACACACCTCACGAAGTCAGGCGTCAAGTCGACAGAACACAGCAGCGACGAACGCGGTGCGGCGGGACGCGTACAGCTCGACACGGGTACCTCCGCTTCGGTGAAGGCTTCTGCCGGACTTCAACGTGCGGAACCGCCGTTCCGCCCCCCGGGGATGTCAACCCGGGGATGTACGGCCGTCGCCGACTTACATCCCCGGGCCGATGGCAGCCGCTCGCGCCCGGCATAGCGTTCGAGGCATCGGCCCGCACCGGGCCGGATGCCACGAGAGACATCGATGGAGACAACTCGATGCGACGACGCTTGTTCCTGGTCGGTGCCGCCGTTGCCACGGCTCTGGCGGGCACCTTCTCCACCACGACCGCCCAAGCCGACACCCGCCCCGTACAACCGCCCGCGACCGCACTCGTGCTGCCCGCGCCGTCCGGCCACCACCCGGTCGGCAGGGCCACCGTGCACCTGAAGGACGAGAACCGGGCCGACCCGTGGGTCCCCTCCGAGAAGCGGGAGCTGATGGTCTCCCTCTGGTACCCGGCCGTCAAGCCCTCGGACACGCCCGCGCCCTACATGACGGCCGAGGAATCCAAGCAGTACGTGGCGGCCAGCGGACTGGACCTGCCAGCCGACCTGTTCGCCAAGGTGACGACCCACTCGACGGTGGACGCCGAGCCGTCGAAGGTCCGCGGCGGACTGCCCCTCGTCATCCTGTCACCGGGCTTCGGCATGCCGCGCGCCACCCTCACCGGCCTCGCCGAGGAGTTCGCAGCCCGCGGCTACGCCGTCGCCGGCATCGGACACAACTACGAGGCGGAAGGCATCTCGTTCCCCGACGGGCGCACCACCTCCTGTCTGGCCTGCGTGGACAGGGACTATCCCAAGGTCGGCGCCGTCCGAGCCGAGGACATCTCCTTCGTACTCGACGAGCTCACCGGCGCGCGGCCGGCCTGGAAGCGCGGCGCACTCATCGACCCTGACCGCATCGCCGTCGTGGGGCACTCTGCCGGCGGTTTCAGCACGATCCCGGCCATGCTGCGCGACCCGCGCGTCAAGGCGGCGGTCAACATGGACGGCAACTTCTGGTTCCCGAACAACGCGCCCCTGGACCGGCCGTTCCTGATGCTGGGCCAGCCCAGCCACATACCCGGCGGCACCGACCCGACCTGGGACAAGACCTGGACCGAACTGACCGGATGGAAGCGCTGGCTGAGCATCGACGGCACCGGGCACCTGTCCTTCACCGACCTGGCGCCCCTGGCCAAGCAGCGCGGCATGCCGCTCCAACGACTGGACGGTGACCGCGCCGACGCCATCACCAGGACCTATGTGACGGCGTTCGTCGACACCCACTTGCGCGGACGGAACACCCCGCTGCTGTACGGCCCGACAGCACGCTTCCCGGAAGTGCGCTTCCACCGCCCCTAAGGAGGGTCGTCAAAGTAGCCCCGCCCTCGACGCGCCGACCGTGCGGTCCCGGACGGCCGGTACTCAGCGGCGAGGGGCCGCGGGGCCGGCTCCAGCACGCGACGAGCCGACGAAGGCGCTGGATGATCCGGCAGACGGTGGCCGGGGAGATCCCGAAGAGCGGGGCGAGCTGCCGCATCGTGAAGTTGGTGCAGACGCAGCCGGGTGCGGTTCCAGGCGTCGCAGTCCGCGATAGTTTGACGCCAGGACCTGGCGAGAACATCCCAAGCTCACCGCCCGCAGGCGGCGGGGCGCACCCAGCGGAACGGAGGACTGAGCGTGGTAGGTGAGCACGGGCGGCGGCGCAGGCCGCTGCTGATCGGCGGGTTGGCGGTGGCGGGCGCCGGGCTGGCTGTCGGCCTGTACTGGTTCGAACCGTGGCAACTGTGGGTGGAGGATACGGTCAACGAGGCCGTCCCCTCTGCTTCTGCCGCCCCGAAGTCCGACTCGCCGGCTACGCCGCCGGCGGAACCGCGGATGGTGGCCCAGGGCACCTTGATCAGCCACGAACACGCCACCACCGGCACGGTGAAACTCCTCCGTCTCGCCGACGGCTCCCACACACTGCGCCTGGAGAACCTGGACACGAGCAACGGCCCCGACCTGCGTGTCTGGCTGACCGACGCCCCGGTCATCCAGGGCCGCGACGGCTGGCACGTCTTCGACGACGGCAAACACGTCAGCCTGGGCGAGCTCAAGGGCAACAAGGGCGACCAGAACTACCCCGTCCCGGCCGATGTGAACCTTGCCGACTACACCAGCCTGTCCATCTGGTGCGACCGCTTCAACGTCTCCTTCGGCGCGGCCGCACTCAACCGCACCTAGGTGTACGTCCTGCCGCCCGACCTGCCTCGGCTGCGGACGCTGGTCACCTCCCTGCGCGGCGAACTCGGCCGGGCTGAACAAGCCCTTGCCGCGGCCGAGGAGCGCGAGGCCCTCGCCGCGTCCCGTTGGCTGCCGAAGGAGCCACCCGCGTGGCGGGTCGAGCGCGGGATCGGAGGCGGCCGGCTTCCGGCCCGCGTGCAGACCGGGGACTGCTGGGACACCGGCCACCGCTGCGCCCCCGCCGACCCCGAGCAGATACGGCGGCTGCTGGCCGACGGCGTGGCCGCATGTATCCATTGCCGGCCCGACACTGCTCTTGGAGGGCTGGAGGACCGGGTACCGGCAGGGTGAGGGGATGAGCCATGCCCCGCGTGTAGTCGTCCATCCGCCGGATGCCCAGGGCGGGCGCCGCGTCCGCTGCGACGGCGAGATCCTCGGCCGCGCCCTAGTCCCGCCGACCTGCTGGAGTTCCTGCGACGGGCCGGCCTGGACCCCGACACCGTCCGCATGGACGATCCACAGCTCATCGAGTGGCGCGGCGGCGGGCCCGCCGTCTGGAGTCCCGACCTCGGCGAGCAGTAGGCGCAGCAGTGCGGGCGACCCCGGTGTCGGCGTTCGCGTGAAAGTACCCACTTCGGTACACGGCTACGTACCCAGGGAACTGTACGTCGCAGAACCCGGCCATCCTGTACTCAGTCGACTCTTGAAACGGGCACGACTGCCGGCGGGGCCGCGGAGTCCGCAATCCCGTTGCCGACGGAAGCGGTCGCGTACGATCCTCCTGGCATGGACCTTCCACAGCAGGCGATCGAACTGGACGACCTGACGCTGCGCCGCTTCAAGGGCGAGACAGACCTTCCGGAGCTCCTCCGGGTCATTGAAGAGTCGTTGGAGCACCTGCGCCCGTGGATGGCCTGGGTCGCCGAGCACAGCCCGGCCAAGACCGCCGACTTCCTGGCCCACCGCGCGGAGCGCTGGGCGAGTGGTGAGGAGTTCACCTACGTGATCGCGCTGAACGGCACGATCGTCGGCGTCTGCTGGCTCCTCCGGCGCGACGACACCCCGGACGACGGCCGCGAGATCGGATACTGGCTGCATCCCGGCGCCACCGGCCGCGGAGTGGCCACCCGAGCCGCCCGTGCTCTGGTCGCGCAAGCCTTCCTCCTCCCCGGCGTCGAGTACGTCGAGGTCATCCATGACCCGGCCAACCGCGCCAGCGGCGCCGTCCCGGCCCGCCTCGGCTTCACCGAACACCTGCGTCGCCCCGCCGAGCGCCTCGCCCCTGCCGAGACCGGCGAGGATCTAATCTGGCGGCTGACCCGGCATCAGGCGGGCGACATGGCCGCAGAGGCCTGTTGACCGGCACAGGAGGGATCTCCAGAGCCGTGGCTGCTGAGGTCTCGAGCACGCTACATGCCTCCTTGTCGGTATCTGTGCCGCCGTCGGCTATTCCGCCGGGGCGTAGGCGAGGGTGGTGTTCGGGCAGTCGGCGGCGTAGCGCAGGAGTGGCTCGCGCTCGGCCGTATCGACGACCAAGCCCACCTCTTTTTGGTGGCGACCCCGGCTGTCCCGTCTCACCGAACTTTGACGAGTCTCATCGGAGTTTGACCGCCCGGGATTGCGCTGACTGCACTTGGTCGGCAACCGCGGGGTTCCCGTCGAGTCGGCCACCGGGCATCCCGCAGCAGGGGGGAGCACGGTGGCCGTGGCCATCCCGGGAGGTCAGCTTGGTGCCGGGCAGGCCGGCTTCTACGAGTCGGAGGTCAGGAAGCCGATGAGCTGCTCTCCGGTGGCGTCGGGGTGTTCTTGGAGGTACTCCGCAGCGCGCTGCCTGTCCGTGGCGTTCAGCGTCAGGCCCATGGTGTGCAGCCGCTCAGAGACCTCGCCGGAGACGTCTTGTTCCTCGGCCAGCCCCAGCTGATCGATCGGTGCCGTGATCCGCACCCGCAGGCAGGGAGCGACGGAGTCGACGCCGGCCTCCTGGAGGAGGCGGGAGGCCCGTTGGGAGAGGTCCTCGGAGGACAGGACCCGGGTGGTCGAGTTGGCGATGCCCTGGAGCGGCTGGGCGCGGAGCAGGCCATTCAACAACGGAACCAGCACAGACCCGTCGAGGAACGATCCGCGGTCCCGTTCCGCGACAGGCCTCCAGTACGTGATCACGTAGTCCAGCGCCCCGATATAGGCAGACCGCTGCTCCGGGCGGGCTTGGGGGTCGGCGGTCAAAGAGGTCTCGACCAGGGCCATGCTTACCGTTGGGCGGACCAGCGTCGCCGGGTCCGACAGCTCGAAGACCAAGTCCGTCTCGTAGGGCAGGTAAGGACCCAGGGCCTGGGCGAGCGCCGTGTTGAGGCGCGGTGGGCTGGATATGGCAGGCATCGTTCAGCTCCTCCACTTCAAGATCATCAATGGATGTCGATCCTATAGATCCACCCCGTCGCGCGCGGGGATTCTCGGATCGCAGCCTCAAGAGCCAGGCGGTCGAACTCTGATGAGAGTCGTCAAAGTTCGGCGAGACGGGTCGAACACATGTCGCAATGCAGAGGTGAGGCCGTCGGCCCCGAGTTCGTCGACGCCTGAGCGTTGAGGAACCCCCCGACCCTCAGTTCGCCATGAACCGCTGGTGCCAGTACCCGCAAGCACTGAACGGAGTTGCCAGCATGAGGTGAGAGCTGAGGGAGACGGCCCTGCGGTCGAACTCGGCATCCAACACGGCAACGAGCCTGCCGAGGTCAGTCCGAGCACCACGGGGAAGCCACAGCAGCACGTCCTCCAGACGGTCTCGCGCCAACAGCGGATCACAGCAGTCGCAGCCCACCACCGGATCTGGCAGAACGCGCCCTGGTTGTCCCAGATACCACCGGCACTCCGCCAGGGCCGCGGCCACATCCCCCGGCCACAGACGCTCTTCTTCCAACTTCCGGATCGCTACGCGAGTCGCCGCGGACACACCGCGGATCCGGCAAACCGGGACACCTCGTCTGGACCGCCAACGCTTCGCGCGCAGCCTCTTCGGACGCCTACGCGGCATCGGCCTTTCGGATCAACATGCCGGCATCTTGCCACGGTCCGCACAACCCCCGCACGCGATCTCTGCGAGCCCGCGCCGCTTCGAGTGCTCCTACTTCTCACCAACATTCGCGCGCTCGTCCGGCCACTCGTGATGCCGAAACCGATCAACGAGTGCTCTCGCTTGAAACCTACGCAGCCACGGGGTCCGCCCTGGTCCGGCGAGGACCCAGGGGGCGGGCGATTCCATGCTGGGATCGGTCGAGGAACCGGTGACGGTGATCGGCGCCGTCGCAGGGCTGCTTGCGCCGGGCCGGCGGGGGTGCGCTTCCTTCTCGGTGCCGTCTCGTTGACCTGGTCAATCGACCATTGGAGGCACACCTCATGCTCATGGCAACCCCCACCCGGCGGCTCTCGGCGGTAATGGTGGCAGCCTCCGTCATCGCGGGCGCCGCGGGGATCAGCCCTGCGCACGCGGTGGAGCGGTGCAAGGTGTCGTCCAAGACCATCGACAACCCTGCCTACAGTGGTCCCTGGCCGGACAACTGGGATTTCACCGTCAAGGCCTGTGTGACCGAGTCCGGCGCGGACATCCGGCACTGGGCGACGGTTTCATGGGACGTGCCAGAAGCCTCCACCGGCCGGGGCCCCATCTTCAACGCGACGGGCACGAACGTCGAAGTTACGGCAATGATCGTCGGGGGCGGCCTGGCCGTCACGAAGCGCACTGACCTGGCCCAGCGTCTGAACAAGGCGAAGGACGGGTCCGCGACCCCCGCGTCCTACTCCTCGCGCTGGTCCAACCGTCACCGCCTCTTCACCGACGTGATCTTGTTCCTCGACTGGAAGGACGACGGGAAGGGCCCCCAGAAGCTCCACTTCGCTCCCTCCCCGTCCATCCCCGGCTCGTCGCGGTGAGGCCGGGCTGCGCGTCGCACCGGTGAAGACGATCGCGCGGCCTACGGGTGCGTCCAGGCGGAACAGGCGGGCCACGGCCTTCCCGGCCCATTCGGGGTGGTCGCAGCGTCAGAGACCTTCTGTCCGGCGGCTGGTGCGTGGCCCGAGCATGCAGGGCCACGCGAGGGCGAGCTGGATGACGATCAGGACGAGAAGCGCCTCGCCGAACGGGCCGACCTCGACGAGGACCCTCGGCAGGAGCGGGTGGCGGAGAACTCGGAAAGCCCCAAGTGCTGCATCAACCAGACGAGTCGGCGCTGTGGGGCGCCTTGTCGGCGATCCGGTCCACGTTCAGGACACCAGCAAGCAGGCCGGCCCTCTCGCCGCGCCGGACACGGCCGGCACAGCGAGGGTCTCCTGGCGCTTCACGCGCCCCCTGTTTCACCCCCACACACACACCGTCTCACAGCGAGTAGCGTTGTCCTACTCTCCGTGACGGCAATGATTGCGGCAAGATGAAAGAGGCAGGTGGACCGGGATGCGCGAGACACGACGCGTGGCGCGGGTACTGGGGGCGTGCGCGGCGGCGCTGACGCTGACGCTGGCGGCGCCGGGTACGGCGCAGGCGGCCAACGGGGTGCTGTTCATCGATCGGGCCCCGGTGCACGACCCGTCCGGCTGCTACCCGTTGGGCGACTTCGTGCCCTCGGAGGTGGCCAACTTGACGGACGAGGCCGCCTTCGTATGGTCGGGGCCCCACTGTGACGGGCAGGTGACGGGCGTCGTCCTGCCGGGACAGCTCCTCCGCCCCGCCCCCGGCATGAGCCTGTTCATCCAGTAGCGCCACGTCCGGTGGCAGAGCGGCGCCGGTCCCCCTCGCCGTTCGACAGGGAGGGGAACCGGCGCCGCAGCATGACTTACCCGGCCGGGCGGAAGACCTCGGTCGACGCGATCAGCGCGACGGCCGGGGAGCCGGCGGACAGGCCCGGGGTCGACCGGGGCGGAGCCGTGGCCCCTCCCGGGGGCGAGGCATCCCGCACGACGTACCGCCGGGACCAGTTGGTGCACGGCACATACAGAAGCGGGCGGGCTCCGGCGCGACGGCCAAAGGCCGGGAGCTGATGCCGTCGACGAAGGCCGAGCTGTGCAAGAAGGCGGCCGCGGCCGGCATCCCATGAACCACGACCAGCTCGCCGAGGCCCTCGCCCAGACCGGCCGCGGTCACTGCAAGGCCTTAGCGGCTTCGTTCACTTTCAGCAGCAGAGTTCGTCTGCAAGTAGTTCGGGGTTCGGCCGATGAGGCCGTGAGCAGGGCGGCTGCCCGGGGGTACGGGAGCGGTTGGTGTGAGCCGACAGCTGCGGCGCTCAATCGCTCTCATAGCGGTGGTGGCGCTGACGGTGTCCTGCGGCTGGGCTCCCCACCAACACGAACCGATCGCCTCGGCTCACCAACCAACCTCCCGCGCAAGGGAGTCGGCGCGGCGTGACCCCTCCGCTGTCAGTGGTCCGACGTACGCTGCACGGACGGAAGTGGGGGACCGTTCACGCACGGACGCGTGTTCCCGGTCACAGAGCACGACGTGCCCGGGTGGGCCCCCCACGGCTCGATCCTCAGGGGGGATCTTGACTACACCGCACCGCGGACGGCTGCGCCTCCTGGCCGCCGGGGGCGTACTCGCCCTGGCTGCCGGCGCTCTCGCCGCCGCCCCGAGCACTGCCGCCCCGCAGCACCGCGCGCCCGGCTCCGCCGTCGCGCGGCCTGCGACCGCCTCGATACCGGAGTCGGCCTCCGATGCCGCGCCGCGCCGAGCCGGGGCGCACCCGACCGTCGTCATGCCTGGCCGGGCCACGCCGTCCGCGCGGGTGGCTGCCGCTGCCAAGCCGCGGCACGACGTCGACGGCGACGGCCTCAGTGACATGATCGTCATGGAGTACGACCAGGAGACGGCCGTCTACCTGTCGTCGATCCAGGCCTGGAGCGACTACGCGATCTACAAGACCGACCCCGAAGCCTCGTTCAAGGATCTGCTGCCGGTGGGCGATGTGGGCGGCACGACCAAGCCCGAGCTGCTCTCCCTCTCCTTCGACGGCGTCCTCACGCTCTACGAGGCCGGCCTGAAGTCCACTTCGGCGCCCCTGTGGTCCGGCGGCGGCTGGCAGAAGTACAACCGCCTCATCGCCACCGGGGACATCACCGGAGACCGCCGCCCCGACCTGCTGGCCCGCGACCACGCCGGCGACCTGTGGCTCTACACGGGGACCGGAACCGTCAGCAAGCCCTTCAACACGCGGGCCAAGGTCGGCTCCGGCTGGGGGATCTACGACCAGATCGTCGGCGCCAGCGACGTCGACGGCGACGGCCTCGGCGACGTCATCACCCGCACCCTGACCGGCGAGCTGTGGTTCCACAAGGGAGCCGGCAGCGCCAGCGCCCCGCTCAAGGCCCGCGTCAAGGTCGGCACCGGCTGGAACACGTACAACGTGATCACCGGCCCGGACGACGTCGACGGCGACGGCATGAGCGACCTGATCGCCCGCAACCGCGACGGCCTGCAGTACTTCTACAAGTCGATAGGCGGCGGTAAGTTCGCCGCGAAGACGTACTACGGCAGCGGGTGGGAACGCAACGAGTTCATCGTCGGCGCGGGCACCACACAGCTCTACGGCAAGGGTCAGAACCTCATGACCCAGACCAACAACACCCTGGCCAAGTACTACGCCCTGGCCAACGGCGACTACCTGTCGCCGCCGACCAACGCCGGCACCGAGACGCCCGGGTCCCGCAACACGTACGCCACCGCGCTCAACAGCCACAACCACGCCAGCTACGTGCAGAACATCGGCAGCGACCTGTTCATCCGCGGCCAGAAGGTCAGCACGACGTGGAACTACAACCTGATGGTCGGCCCCGGCGACCTCACCGGCGACGGCAAGGGCGACCTGCTCAGCCGCGACTCCGCCGGCGTCCTGTGGCTGCACCCCGGCGACGGGGCGGTGTACACCAAGCTCGGCACGCGCATCAAGGTCGGCACCGGCTGGAACGGCTACAACTCGCTCGTCGGCGCCGGCGACTACTCCGGCGACGGGCGGCCCGACCTGCTCGCCCGGGACACCTCCGGCCGACTGTTCCTCTACAAGGGCACGGGGACGGCCACCGCGCCGTTCGCTGCCCGGGAGCAGATCGCGACCGGCTGGGGCGTGTACGACATGCTGGTCGTGCCGGGTGACATCGACGGCGACAGCAAGGGCGACGTGCTCGCCCGCCTCGCGAACGGCGACATGTACCTGTACACCTCGACGGGCAACGCCGGCACCGCGACCTTCGCCGCCCGGGTGAAGTTCGGCACCGGCTGGAACATCTACAAGAACATGCTCTGAGCCCCGCGGCCGCCAGGCCGCGAGGAGCGACGGCGCGGGCCCGCCCACCGGCATCAGCCGGCGGGGGCGGGCCCGCGTCCGCGACCCGGTTCCGGCACGGCGGCCGTGAGGCGGCCCGTGCACCGTCCGGGCCTCAGAGCCAGCCGCGCGACGCCGCCCGAGCGCCGGCCTGGAAGCGGGTGATGGCGCCCGGTTCGCCGAGCAGGGCGTGATGGGAGTCAGCCGGAGTACGACAGAAACATGCCGTTCGAGCGAATCCGGCCGGCCTGGCGCACGCGTTCGCCCAGCAGCCGGAACGGTACCTCCACCGCCTGGGCCCGGACCACCCCCGCACTCTCGCCACCCGGGGAAACCTCGCGTACTGGCGGGGCGTAGCGGGGAACGCGGCGGGTGCGGCCAACGCGTTCGAAGAACTGCTCGAGGCGCAACTCCAAGCACTGGGACCGGACCATCCCGATACCGCCACAGATCCTTCAACCGCGGATGTCCGGCCGGACCAGGCAGCACGTCGGTGGCAGGTTCGTCCTCGGACGGATCCGGGGTCGGTGACTACGAACAGGGCTCCGGGATCTGCCCGTCGGGTCCCGCTCGCGGCCTGGACGACGGCCTGGCGCAGTTGAGCCGGCCGGCGCATCCGGCATGGTCCGCACAGCGGACCGCATCTCCGGTGAACTCGCCGAAGGCGCCCGGCGGTTCACTCGAAGGGCCCGCAGGGCGGACCGCGGCCCGCCGTTGGCGCACCCTGGGCCACGGCCCCAGAGGCAAAGGCCTGTACGGGTCCTCCGGGCGCCTGCTGAGCCCCGTCTATCGCCTTGTGACAGTGCTGAGGGGCTCAGGTAGCGGTGATGCGCAGCACGTATGGCTCGCTGCTGTTCAAATCCAGTGACCGGTGAAAAGAATCACCGAGAAGACCAGCAACATGCCGACAAGGCCGCCGAGGCAGGAGCATGCGAAAGCCTTCGCCAGGCGCTCCTCCGGCGGAGGCGGAGGCGGCAGGTGAACATGTCCGGGCGGCGGCGGGCCGGGCGGTGGGACCTCCATGGACATGAAACCCCCGTAGGCACAGGTGCAAATCCGGTAGGAGCAGGCGTACACGCGGGCGTCGACAACGGCCGCGCCGCCGACAGGAGTGCACTCCTCTTGACTTCCAGATCGGGAAGCACAGGGCCGACGGGGCAGTCAGGGCGTGGTCGGTGAACAGCTCCTCCAGCAGTGCGCACCGCTTCTTGTACGGGCGGGTCAACAGCTCCTGGCCGTCCGGCTGCAACTCGTCGAACCCAAGAGAAGTAGGCCGGCCACCGCCCGGCCAGGCCCGCGGCGCTACGGCCACGGGCGGCGGCCCGGCGCTGCAACGCCTCGAACGACGACCGCCCCGCCTCCGCGTCCCACAGCGGCAGCTCGCCATCGAAGACCAGGCCGTGCGGCAACTGCTCCTCGGCGGCCGCCACCGGGTCGGGAAACCGGTCGCGGGCGCCTGAGCAAGTCAAGGGGGATCGCGACGGCGGAGGGGCGGACAACTATGATGGAGGGCCTTGTTCTACTCGGTCATGTCCCCCGGCGAAACTCCCGGCTCGTCCGGTGAGAGCCGCGTGAGCCCGACGAGGACCATGGTCGTCCTGGGCGCGGGCTTGGCATGGGCAGCGCGGACCAGATAGCGCCCCGCCTCCAGGTCGATGCGCAGCCGGTCGAGGTCGTCGAACTCGGCGTCGGGACCGGGAACGCCGGGCCGGCCGGAGTCCAGCAGGACTACCGGGCCCGGAACCTCCCAGAGCACCTCCGCCTCCCACGACGCGGCCTCAAGCGCCTCTTCGACACTGTCCAGCATGGCGTCCTGCGAGTCGGCGCCGATCCAGCGCACGAAGCAGCCGTGGTCGGGCACGTAGGTGGTTGACCAGGGCTCCCCGAGAACCAGGGCCTCCGCGCGCCCGACGGGGATCACACCGAGGTAGCCCTCGACCTCGCAGGCCCTGCTGTAGTCGTCGTCGCTCGTGGTCGACTCGAAGTCGCATCCCTGCCAGGACGTCAGGACCTGTTCGGGCACCACGATGAGCGGCCCTCCCCCGGACTCGGTCCACTCCCATTCCCCGTTCCCGTATTTGACCATGCGGGAAAGCTACAGCGGGGTGGTGACATCGGGACGACGGCGGGGGACCGCTTCGATCCGCCCTATCCAGCTCACGCGGCGGTGGCAGGCGACGCGTTCGACCGACGTGACCTCGTCAGCCTGGGCCGGGGAAGCGGGGGCGAGGAACGGCTGCAAGCTCACCGGAGGGGTGTGGCACTTCCACTACGACGGCATTCTGTGCTCTGCGCGCGGACGACCGTCGCGGAATCCGCTCTGACCGAGGCCTGTCCTTCGGCCGTCACGGGCAGAAGACTTCCTTGGCCACGGCGGCGCCCTTGTTCCAGCCGTCCGAGAACGCCTGGTTCGCCGACGCCGGAGGCCGGGCGTCGCAGCCCTCACGCACGGCGTCCCAGCCGGCGGTGAGACCCGCCTTGTAGGTCGTGCCGGGGGTGGCGGCGGGCTCGGAGCCCCCGGTGCACACGGTGGTCCGGCCCGCCTGTGTCACCGCGTACCTGTCGTCGGTCTTGTCCCCGATCTGGAAGGAGCCACCGCCTGGGACGTTGAAGGACGTCGTGCCCGCGCCCGGCGAGGACAACTGGGCCTGCCCCTCCGTGAACCCTTCGCCCGAAACGCTGACCCGGTCCGCCGAGTCGGCGGCGGACACGGTGCAGGTCGCGGTGGGCGCGGCCAGGGACTGGGCGAACGTCGTCGGCGCCGCCGCGAGCGCCGGGACGCCCAGCACGATCAGGGCGGCGGCAGCGGTGGTGGTGCGCGCGCGTCGGTGCATGGTGCTTCTCCTCGTCAGGGCTCTTGGCCGAAGGCGGCGTGGACCCGTGCACCACCGGCCTGCCCTTGCCGTCGCCTGTACGCGACGGTGCCGGACGGGTAGGGCTCCGGCCGGGAGCAGGTCCCCGGCTATTTGGCCCGGCGGCCGCCACGCTCACCGGGCAGCCGCCGGCCGGACGCTGTGGTCCTGCCATCGCCTGGACGGCCGTAGGGCTCCATCGTCCCCCGACGGGTGCGGTGTGTCGACCGGACGGTGGCACGGCCCGTGGGGTCTCCCCGGCCCTCCGCCACCCGGGCCGGGCCCGTACCGCCTCCCGTGCCGTACGGGCCCGTTGCGTTCCCAAACGGGAGGAAGCGGAAAGTCACATATCACTTTCTCGATGGTGTACATCCCTGGGCGTTCCGCGTGAGTCAGACCCTGCGGCGCCGCACGCTGCACGCGTGCGCTCGCCCCTCATGAGCCTGATTCCAGGGGGAACCTTGCTACGCAGAACTTCCGTGGCCGTCGCCGTCGTGGCGACCTTCGCCACCGCCGTCCCGCTGACCGCTGCCACCACCGTGGTCGCCGTCGAAGTGCCGGCCGCGTCCGCCGCCGCCGCCGAGTACGTCATCCCGGCCCGGATGGAGGCGGACCACTCCTGGACCCCGGTCCTCGCCGCCTCGTCAGGCTATGTGCTGAAGGGGCAGACTCCCGGCAGCCTCGTCTGGCGACCGTACGGGCAGACCACGGGCACTCCGCTGGTCGTGCCGTCCGGCACCACCATGACCGAGGCCGGGCCGAACTCCCTCGCGTTCGTGAAGACGGCGACGGGTTCCGCTCCGGCGGCCGTGACCTTCCGCGACATGCGCAACGGCGCCGAGTCGGTGCTCACCCTGCCGGCCGGCCACACCTTCCAGGCGGTCGTCGGAGACGCCGTGCTCAGCGCCACCGTCGGGACCGGCGGCACGCTGATGCACTGGCTCAGCCTGGAGAACGGCCAGGTCAAGGACAGCCCGATCACGGTACTGCCGCCGGGCGGGGCCTCCCTGGTCAGCCACAGCGGTTCCGGGGCCGTACTCGGTGTCGGCGACGACTACTTCTTCGTCACCCCGGCGGGCAAGGTCCGCGCCGCGCGGAAGGGCCTGCTGCGCGGCGACGCCCTCATCGAGGTGGGTTCGCACCAGGACCACGACACCGGCGAGACCTACCCGGACTACACGGTCTGGGACACCCGCGGATCCCTGGACGCCAAGGACGGGCACTTCACCACCGGGACCGTCCACGGCATCGTCGGGAACGAGCTGATCCACACGAGGTCCGCGGTCCCCCTGAAGGGCTCGGCGAGCCGGGACCTGTTCGAGGGCTGGCCCAACTGGAGCCACGCGCTGCCCGGTGACCGGATCGTCGTCGTCGGCACGGCCCGCGGGGGCAGCCAGGGGATCCACCTCGTCGAGAAGGGCCCCGACGGCAAGGCCGTGGTCAAGACGCTGCTCGACGCTCCGCAGGTGCCGCGGAAGATCAGCGGCCTGGCGATGGACAACGGGCGCCTGTTCACGGCCCATTTCGGAACCGGGGAGGAGTACGGGTTGCTCGGCCAGTACCTGATGCCGTCCACCGGGCAGCCGCGGGCCGCCACCTGGGTCCCCGGGACGTGGCGCCTCGACTGGGCCGACCCCAGTCAGTGCTCCGCGGCCGGCTGCCTGCCCATGGCCGGCACGGGCGACGGCGGGGTGGTCTTCGCCGACCGGAACGCCCACTTCGCCAGGGCGGGCCAGGACTACCTCTATCCGGCCGACCCGTCCTACCCGTCCTCCCTCCAGGAGGGCACCACGCAGGTGTCCGGCCGTCACATCGCCTACCTGAAGCGGGGGCAGACCCAGCCCACGGCGGAGGTGTACGACCTCGACGCGCGGAGGACGTTCCCGACCATCGCCGCGCCCGGCGGGACGTTCGCGCTGTCCGGGTACTGGCTGTGGCGGGAGAAGTCCGCGGGTCTGCTGGAGGCCGTGAACGTCCGCACCGGTGCGGTGGTCCGCACGGAGAAGGTCGCGGACTGCGACATCAAGGCGCTGGATGCCTGGGGTACGTCGGTCTACTGGAAGTGCGACGCCAAGGCAGGGGTGTACGACACCTCGGCCAAGAAGAACGTGGTCGCGCTGCCGGCGCACAGGACGGCACGGCTCGGGCTGGGCTTCGTGGCCTGGGAGAAGGACGGGGTCGTGAAGTCCACCGATCTGCGGGGGACCACGGGTACCCGCACGATCGGCAAGCTGGCCCATGCCGGCTACGCCCAGGGCTGGACGGTCGACCGGTACTCCGGGCGGATCGCCTACCGCGACGCCGGACACAACGTCCGCGTGGTCGATGCGGGCATCGCGGCGAAGCCGAACCTGTCCGCCGTCGACCGGGCCACCGCCACGGTCCAGAACCGCACGCTCGACGGCGAGTGGCAGGCCGCCTGGTTCCTGAACAAGCCTGCCTCCTCGTGGGTCCTCACCATCCGCTCCCGGGCCACCGGCCTCGTGGTCAAGGAGTTCGGCGGTTCCGACGCACGTGGCGCGGTCCGCGCGAAGTGGCAGGTCGGCAACGAGCAGAACGGCCTCTACGACTGGACGCTGACGGCGAAGCCCGCCGATGGCCAGGGCCCCGAGCTGAAGCAGACCGGCTCGGTGGCGATCACCACCAGCCGGCCGGGGGACCGCGACTACCTGGAGTACGACGGCCTCGGTGACCTGGTGAGCCTGGACGCCAAGGGAGGGCTGTCCTTCCACGCGGCCGACGGCAACGGCGGCTTCGGCGGTGCGAAGGTCACCGGAGCGGGCTGGCCGACGGACGCCACCTTCATCCCGGCCGGCAAGCTGGACTACGACCACTGCAACGACATGTTCGTGCGGCTGGCCTCCGGCGAGCTGAAGGCGTACTACCAGTGGTGCGGCAGGGCGATGACCCCCGGCCCGGAGAACCGGCAGACCTCGCTCGGCACGGGCTGGAACGCGTACGACGCACTGATCGCGACCGGCGGCGGCAAGGACCTCCTCACCCGCGAGAAGACCACCGGCGACCTCTACCTGCACCGCTGGACCGGCAAGGGCTTCGGGCAGAGGACGAAGGTCTCCGGTGGCTGGAAGGCGTACAAGCAGCTGGTCGGTGCCGGTGACCTGAACGGGGACGGTCAGGGCGACCTGCTCGCCGTGGACGCCGCGAACACGCTGTGGCGGTTCGACGGCCTGGCCGACGGCACGTTCAGGCCCCGGGCCCAGGTCAACGCGGCGGGCTGGGCGAACGGCCGGGTGCAGTTCATCGGCGTCGGCGACATCACCGCTGACGGCAAGGCGGACATCGTCTCCCGGAACGCTGCCGGGGAGCTGCTGCGCAACAGCGGTGACGGCAAGGGCGGGCTGCTCGCCACGACGAAGATCGCCACCGGTTTCGGCGGCTACAAGGGGATCCACTGATGCGCACGAAGCACAGCACGCTGCGGCGGACCGCCGTCGCCACCGCCGTGGTGGCCGCGGTCGCCACCGCGATACCGCTCACCTCGGCGGCCGGAGCCGCGGTCGCCGCGGAGGATCCGGCCCCGGCCGCCGAGTACGTGGTCCCGGCCCGGAAGCTGACCGAGCCCCACGCGGCCCCGGTGGCCATGACCGCCGACGGGTTCCTGCGGAAGGGTCCCGCGACCGGCACCTACCTGTGGACGGCTTACGGGAGCGACGAGGCCAGGCCGGTGGGGCCGTTCCCCGGCACACCCCAGCAGGCAGGGGAGCACACGGTCGCTTTCGTGGGATCCAGGGACGGCCGGACGGCCGTCGCCTTCCGCGACATGCGGAACGGGTCCTCGTACGAGATTTCCGTGCCCGCGGGCCAGTCGTACGTGGCCGTCGCCGGTGACGCCGTCCTCACGACGACCCAAATCCCCAGCGGCCAGGTCGACCTGCGCTGGCTGACCGTGGAGAACGGGCAGCAGGTGGAGCGGTCCGCGGGCCGGGCCCCGGGCACGTACCTGGACGAGGCGGAGGCCGTCACCCGGCACGGTGTGCTGCTCTCCACCTACACCTCCGGCGCCGGGACCCACTACACCTGGGTGGGCCGTGACGGCGGGATGCGCGACGCCGCCCACCTCAGGTCGGCGTGGGCCGCCGGGGACTGGCTGGTGACCTCCGAGCGGACCGACGACACCCTCGTCCGGTGGTTCAAGGTGTGGGACACCAAGGGATCCGTGGCCCCGGAGGCCGCGAAGCAGTTCAACGAGGCGTACCTGCACTCCGGCGGCAACCTCGGCGGCGTCGTCGGCAGCGACGCCGTGCAGCTGGGTGCCGACGGCAAGTTGTACGCGCTGCCGCTGGACGGCGGTGCGCCCCGGGTGCTGGTCGACAAGGCGACCTCGGTCAAGGGCGCCCCCGGCGGAACGGTCGTGGCCACCGGACCGCTGTCCGGCAGTGACCTGGCCGTCTACGGGGTGCTGCGGGGCGAGGACGGACGGGCCGTCGTCCGCCGGAGCGTCCTGCCGGAGGTCACGCAGCGGGTCGTCCGGATCGCGATGGACAACGGCCGGGTCCACACCATCGACCGGTACCCGCTGGAACAGCCGACGCTCAGCCAGTACGTGATGCCTCCCGGCGGGGCACCCGCGGAGGGCACGTGGACGTCCCGCGGGGCCGCCTTCCAGAAGTACTTCCCGGGTGGCTGCGGGACCGCGTACTGCCCCGAGCTGCTGCCCACGGGAGACGGCGGACTGGTGGCCGAGGCAGCTTCGGGCAACTTCGGGCGCATGGACGCGGAGAGCACCTCCCCCTCGGACATCGGCAGGCTCTCCAAGGTCCGGGGCAGCGTCCAGACGTCCGGGCAGTACGTGGCCTGGACCAGCCCCGACCGGACCTCCGTCCAGACCTACAACCTGTCCGAGTGGAAGCTGGGCACGGCTCCGATTCCGGCGGCCGACGGGGTGTTCGCCCTGTCCGGGTCCTGGGTGTGGCGGGAGAAGTCCACGGGTGTGCTGGAGGCCGTGGACGTGCGGACCGGCTCGGTGGTCCGCACGGAGGCGATCACTGCCGCCTGTGACATCACGTCGCTTCAGGCGTGGGCGAGTTCCGTCTACTGGAAGTGCGACGCGGATTCGGGCGTGTACGACACCGCGACGAAGCTGACCACGCCGATGCCCGCGCACAACAGCGCCCGGCTCGGCAACGGCTTCGTCGCCTGGGAGAAGGACGGCGTTCTCAACTCCACCGCGCTCCGCGGGACGCCGGGCGCCCGCCGGATCGGCACGCCGGTGAACGTGCGTCCCGGTGAGGGCTGGACGGTCGACAAGCAGTCCGGCCGGATCGGCTACGTGGACGCCTCGCAGGCGGTGCACGTGGTGGATGCCGGGGTTCCGGCGGCCGCCCTCTCCTCGTACGACCGGATCGTCGAGACGCCCAGGTACAACTACTGGGTGCCTCGCTGGTGGCTGAACCAGCCGGCCGCCTCGTGGACCCTCACCCTCACCCGCAAGGCCGGCGGCACGGTTGTCCGGACCTTCAAGGGCGGTGAGGCGCGCGGTTACATCCGCCTGACGTGGGACGGCAAGGACGAGGCGGGCAAGCTCGTGCCCATCGGCGAGTACGTGTGGACGCTGACGGCCAAGCCCGCTGCCGAGGGGGCCGCCGATCTGAAGGCGACCGGCTCGTTCGGCTACGCCGCCGGGGTCGAGCAGCGGCGTGACTTCGCCGGCCTGGACGGCTTCGGCGAGCTCGTCACCCTGGACGCCAAGGGCGCGCTGACCTTCCACCAGGGCGACGGCAAGGGCGGTTTCGGCGGACCCAAGGTGACCGGTGCCGGCTGGCCGACGACCTCGACCGTCATTCCGTTCGGCGACGTCGACGGCGGACGGTGCAACGACGTGCTGGTAAGGAACTCGGCGGGCACGCTCCGCTCGTACCAGCCGAAGTGCGGGACGGCCGTGACGCCGTCGACCGGCTCGAAGTGGCTCGGCACCGGCTTCAACGCGTACGACGTGCTGACCTCGGCCGGGGACGTGACCGGCGACGGCCGCCCCGACCTGCTGGGTCGACAGGCCACCACCGGCGACCTGTACCTGTTCGCGCACGACGGCAAGGGCGGGCTCAAGTCGGGCCTGAAGGTGTCCGGCGGCTGGAAGGCGTACAAGCAGCTGCTCGGCGCCGGCGACCTGAACGGCGACGGCCAGGGCGACCTCCTCGCGGTCGACGACAAGAACACCCTGTGGCGGTTCGACGGGGCGGGGAACGGCACGTTCAAGGCCCGTGTCCAGGTGAACGGCGCGGGCTGGGCGGCCGGCCGGGTCCAGCTGATCGGCGTCGGCGACATCTCCGGCGACGGCAAGGCCGACATCGTGTCCCGCAACGCGGCCGGCGAGCTGCTGCGCAACAACGGCGACGGCAAGGGCGGCCTCCAGGCCACCGTGAAGATCGCCACCGGTTTCGGCGGCTACAAGGGGATCTCCTGATCTCCTGATCTTCTGAGCTGTCGCCCGGCGGGGAGGCGCTCGCGGCCGCAGGGCTCCGCGTCGGGCCCAGCCCCGAGGAGGACAACCGCTGCCGGTGCGAATGGCGGGCGGTGCGGTACTGCAGCACGACCGTGAACAGCCGAGGACCCCGGCGGCACATTTGCCGCCGGGGTCCTCGGCTCAGGCCGGCACGGACAGGGCGGCCGACCGCCGAGGCGGCCACCCGCGAACGACGCGGGCGTCGCCCGCCGAGTCGAACGCGGATGGGTGTCTTCATCCGGACCGTGCGGCGCACGATGGCTGACCTGATGAAGAGGTTCAACGCGCAGAGCACGTTCCAGGCGGGCCCCGAGGCCGTCCGTCGCGGATGGATGATGAATACGACGTCAAACGAAAGAACGGAACGGATGATGGAATTCACTGACCGTCAGGGCCGGCGCGTGGTGCTCGAGGAAATCACCGACGAGAACTGGCGGAACGTCGCTGACGTGGCCCCTGCCGACGATCAGCGCCGCTTCGTGGCCGCTCTCGGCGCGCGCTATCTGCTGCTCTCCTCGCGCGGCGGGCTCTGGAATTCCCTGGCCGTCCGGGCTGGCGACGAGGTCGTGGGCCACGTCATGTGGGCGTACGACGACGAGGACGGCACCCACTGGATCGGCGGCATGATCGTCAACGCCGACCAGCAGGGCAAGGGCGTCGGCCGCGCCGCGGTGCGAACCCTGTTGCGCCGCCTCGCGGCCCTGCCGGACTGCCGGGAGGTCCGCCTCTCGTACCACCCGGACAACGCGCCCGCCGCCGTCCTCTACAAGTCGTTGGGCTTCGAGCCCACCGGCGACTTCGAGGACGAGGAGATCGTCGTCGCTCTGAGCGCCACCGCGGCCACCACCGCCTGACCCGCCTCGGGGGGCAATGCGATCGGCCGGACGCCGGCAACGACGGCAGTCACGGCGCTTGCCTTCACCCTCGACTATGAATGAGGTCAAGTTCCGTGACCGAACTCGTTCGGCAGAGCCGCCCGGTTCGGTTTCTTGACCCTGGCGGCGCGCGACGCGCTCAGCCTCCGCAATCTGGATGGTCACGGAAACCCACTACCTCACCATCGTGGTGACCGTGCATGTCGCCGTACGATCTGACCATGTTCAACACCCCCCAACTGGAGCGTCTCGTCCTCGAACTCGAGCAGCTTCCGGAAGAGGAGCAGACGCCTGTGGTGAGGCACATCGTCGAGCAGAGCCACCAGCCGATCCGCCGCTCGGGCTACCTGCTCTTCATCGGAGACTGAGAAACCCTCGGTATTCGGATCCGGATACGCCGCCGGCGCGTGAGGAGAGGGGCCCCTGGAACTCAGGGATGTATCGACCCGATGCGCCATGCGACCCCTACGGCCTTCCTGGCTACTCCCCTAACACCTGACCGTCCAGCGACCCGGACCCGTGTGAATTGGCGCCGTAGTTGGGTGTGGCCCCTCTTCCGTGCTGACTACGCATTTCCAAGTGAACGTGTGAGGGCGGGTCATTCAGTGATGGTGACGCAGGCCAGGCCCACGCTGGAACCCCCGCGGAACCCTTCCGCGCAGAGCCGCGTGCCCGCAGGGAAGTGCCGTTGAGGGTATGCCTGGTCCCGGTAGGTCCTGAACTTGGCGACGTCTTCGACCTTGGTGTCAGCGCTCCAGCCGTTGGTGGTCCACACGCGGGCGTGGATGCGGTTTGGCTGGTTGGTGTTGGTGACCGACACCTCGACCCTGCCCAGGTAGGTGCCATGGTCGTAGGTCTCGATGCAGACAGAGTTATTGCACCATTTGCCCTCAGCCGCTGCGGGCGGTCCGGCGGCGACGACGCAGCCGAGTGCGGCGGCCGCTGTTCCGATCCCCGCAGCGATCTTCTTCGTGATGGAGTACACGGCAAGCGACCTCAGGCATTCTTCCCGGCCCCACATAGAGGCATTGGATCCTGTCTCTCAGGGCCGGACATATCACGTCGTCCGATATGTGAGGCCCGAGAAGATCAACGCGTGGCAAGATCACGAGTTACGCCCCCGCCGGCCCATCGTTGTGCGAGAGGGTCCCGCAGAGCCGGCATGCCCCGCAGCCGACCTTCCGTGCGGAGGGCGACTTCCAAGTGCCGGAGTTCACGCCCCGGCGCCCCCGCTGCTGCGCCGCTCGACCGGGATCCACAGCTGGGAGCCGGTCTCCGCGCCGATCTCCACCGGCTGCGTCCGCAGGAGCTCCGGACCCGGCCGGCTCGCGTACGGGTTCGAAGGGAACCACTGCGTGAACACATCTCGCCACAGCTCCTGGAGGGCGCTCGGATAGGGCCCGTGGTTGTCGAAGACCGCCCAGGTCCCGGCCGGCACGTCGAGGGCGTCGAGCTCCTCGGCGGCCGCCTCGGGACCGGTCACCACGCCGATCCAGTAATCCACCTCGGCGCCCTCCTCCCGACTGTCGGTCAGGTGCACCACCGCCGACAGGACCCCCTCCGGCTCCCGGTGGACCAGCTCCTTCATCCGTACGATCGTCTGCTCGTCCAGGCTCGCCACGTGCGCCGCGGCAGCCGCGTTGACCCCCTCGTGTACGAGCGGGACCCGGGCCCTCCTACCGACGACCCGAAACGACTCCTTCTCCACGATCCGGTACCGCATGGCCGTGCCCCCTTCGACGACGACACGGAAGGACATGCGCGGCTGTGCCGTGAGCACCGCACCCGTGCGCCGGGCCTCGCCCGGCCCGATGCCGTGCACCGACCGGAACGCCCGGGCGAACGCCTCGCCCGAGCCGTACCCGTAGCGCACCGCGACATCGAGCAGCGTCCGCTCCCCCGCCAGCACCTCGGCCCCGGCGAGCGTCATCCGCCGGCGCCGTACGTAGACCGGGAGCGGCATCCCGGCTAGCGCGGAGAACAGCCGCCGGAAGTGATACTCCGACACCGCGGCGATCCGGGCCACCTCGGCCATGTCGATCTCCCGGTCGAGGCAGGCCTCCAGGTGGTCCAGCGCCTGATTCAGCCGCTCCAGCACGTGTATCCGTCCTTCTTCCTCGTGTCTCCACTGTAGGAACGCCCACCCTGCCAACCGGCCGCAACCGCAGGAGCCGCCGCGGCCGGCACCCGAGCCTAAGCCGGGGCCGCTCGCCGCGACGCGGCGCCTTGGCGGTCGTCGGCGCTGCGGTCTCGGGCGCCGGCCGGGCTGTCGTGACGTACATGCTCGACGGGTGATCCCGGGGCTGTTCGCCGTGGGAACGGCTACCGACAGCCGGTCTTGGGACGACCGGTCGGGCCGTCGGCCGGCCGGGGGGCGGAGACGGGAGCGGTCGACCGCGCGGCCGTCAGGCCGTCTTGACGGAGTTGAGAACATTTGATCGTGCCCCGCCCGACAAAACCAGTGCGGGAATTGTTGGGCAGGAAGCCCTGGCGTTATCTGAGGCTTACGCCCATGACTGATATCGAGGGAGTATGCGAGCCGCGGTTTGCCGCAGTCCGTGAGGCACTTGCAGCTTTGCTCGGCAAGGACGACGTGGGTGCCTCGGCGGCCGTCTACGTTGACGGCGAGCCGGTGGTCGACATCTGGGGTGGGTACGGCGATGCGGACCGTTCCGTCAGCTGGGAACGCGACACCCTCACCTGCGTGAACTCGACGACCAAGAACATGAGCGCCCTTTGTGCGCTGATCCTGGCCGACCGCGGCCGGCTCGATCTGTCCGCGCCGGTCGCCGCCTATTGGCCGGAGTTCGCCGTGGCCGGCAAGGAGAGCGTGCTGGTACGGCACGTTCTGTCGCACACTGCGGGACTGCCGGACCTGTCCGGGCCGACGGCGGTCGAGGAGCTCTACGACTGGGAGAGCGTGACGGCAGGGCTGGCCGCGCAGGCTCCCGAATGGGCGCCCGGAACGGCCGCCGGCTATCACGCGCTCACCTTCGGGTTCCTCGTCGGTGAGATCGTCCGCCGCATCACCGGCCGCAGTCTCGGCGAGTTCTTCGCCGAAGAGGTGGCCAAGCCGCTGGGCGCGGACTTCCACATCGGGCTCTCTGCGGAGCATGACCACCGCGTCGCACCGCTCATCCCGCCGCCGTCGCTGACCGACGAGTACGCCTCCAGCGCACCGCCCGGACCGGACGGCGCACGCCGGGAGGACACCGGTGCCGCGATCCGGGTCAGGGACGTCAACTCCGTGGCCTGGCGTCGCGCGCAGATCCCTGCGGTGAACGGCTTCGGCAACGCTCGTTCTGTCGCCCTCGCCCAGTCGGTACTGGCAAACCAGGGATCGGCCGGCGGTGTGCGACTGCTGTCCCCCCAGGGCTGTGAGCCCGCGTGGCAGGAGGTGTTCCGCGGCGACGACCGTGTCCTGCGGACGCCGATGTCTTGGACCGTGGGCTTCGGAAAGTTCGGCAACACCTTCGGCTGGGGCGGCTGGGGCGGCTCGCTGGTCATGAGCGATCCCGACTCACGCATGACGGTCGCCTATGCCATGAACCAGATGATCGACCGGGACCGGCAGGAGGACAACCGCGGCATGGAAATCATCATGGCCGCCTATAGCGGACTGCACTGACGGCGCAAGGGGCAGTCCGTGCCTGCACCGGCTGCCCTCTCCCCCTCGCAGTACCGCAGGTGAGCGGGACCTGCCGGTGGCTTCCCGCTCTGGCGCCTCCGGCACGGGCAGCCCGCCCCGGGCAGGGTGCGCTTCCGCGACCGCAGACGCCCGGCACCCGCTCCAGCGGGCCGGCGAACTCGCCCTCGCACTTCGCGGCGACGTCTCCCCGGCAATCTCCGCCGTACTCGTGGACGCGGTGCGCAACCTCGACCTTCCGCCGAGCCCGGAACCGCGTACGTGGCCGGCGAGGCGCGCACGGTCCAGCTAGTCCGCGACCAACTTCGTCCGCGAACGCCGCTGGCCACACCGCTCCCGGCACACGCGCTGACCGTGCTGACCGTGCTGTCGTACCCGCATGCGAGGGTTGCCCACGTAGTCAACCTGGAGAGCAGATGGCAGCCGCCTTGGAAAGACCGGCCGGCGGATCTGCGGCTCAGGTCACCGGGCCGGGTCGTACGGGTCATTGGGGAGCGGTTCGAACGGTGTCTCTGTGTGCCCCTTGGGCGAGCAGGCGGCGAACGGGCCCTGCTTGGGGTCCATCAGGACGCGCAGGTGCGGATCGGCGTACTGGATCCACCACGTGGTCATGCCCAGCCCTACGTCATGGCGCAGGTGCTCCCAGGCCAGCCAGAGCGCGGCCAGCCGGGCCCCTGCCTCGGGGTGGTCCCACCAGCGCGGGCACCACGTGGCGGTCGTACCGTCCAAGGGGCGGCGGATGGTGTAGGCCAGGTAGCTGGTGACGAATTCGAAGACGTCGGCGTAGTAGAACTCGGCCTGGCCATCGTGGACCTCCGAAGCCGGCATGGGGAAGAGCGAACGCGGTTCGCGCGGCTGCTTGGGCGGGGAGTATGCCGCCAGCAGCGCGTCCAGAGCACTGTCACGATGGCGAAGCTCCCTCAGGATCCAGCCCAGAAGCTGCTCCTGCAGTTCGGCGACCTCGGCGTAGGCGTCCGCCTCGAGACAGTCGACGAGCTGCTTCCTCCACCCGTCCAACTGCCGGGCATGATGGTCCTCCTCGTGCGACGACCGTGCGCCGGCCAGGAAGAAGGTCAAGGCCATGTGGTGCTCCTTCCACGCCTTGCCCGCCGCCTCGGCCGTGACCAGCGCCGCGACCCGCTTCGCATGCTCGATCGCCGAGTTGGCCATGGAGTTGGTGTTCTCGTCCCGTGCTTCGTTCATGGGGCGACGATAGCCCATTATCGTCGTGGCGACGATAATGAGGAGGCGGGCATGCCCAGCCAAGGTGGCACAGACCTCTCGAACAAGCCTGGCCCCTCCTGTCGCACGTGACACCTTCCGCAGAGCTCAATTGACCACCCGTCAGCGCCTGAACACGCACGTCGGCTTAAATTCGTGCTCGGCAAGCTCGAAGAACTGCTGATCGGCTGCGCACTCGTCGTGGTGACCGGAGTCCTCGGCGTCGGCCTGTGCATCATCCCGGCCCGCGCACCCCTGAGGCGCGTGTACGCGCGCCGCCTGGGCGGCACATGACCCGCCACCCGGCCGACGACTTCGAGGATTCGCGTGCCCGAGAGGCCGCTGCGCCGGTGCGTGCTCTACGGGACCCCCGCAGCGCACCACAGCGCACGGGCTCTGTGGCAGGTGCGAACGCTTGGGCAGGAGGGAGTCAGTTGGCAGTGCGGGCGGCTACCGCCCCCGGTCCCGCCGGGGCCAGGACGGCGGCCGCCAGGTGATCGCGGAACCAGCGGTGACCCGGATCGGCCGAGTTGCGGGGGTGCCAGGCCATCCCGAGGTCCAGGGGTGCCAGGTCGAGGGGGATGGGAAACGTCCGCAGTCCCATGGCGGTGACGGTGTCGGGGAGCCAGTCGGCAAGGCTGAGCGCGACGAGGTCGGTGTCCCGGGCGAGCATCATCGCGCTCGTGTGGCTGGGCACCACGACCGCGGTCCGGCGTTGCAGCCCGAGTTCCGCGAGCGCGCTGTCTATGGGCCCGAGGCGCTTGCCGAGCCGGGAGATGCCGATGTGGTCGGCCGCGGCGAAACGGCGGGCGTCGATCCGCTCGTCGAAGAGGGGATGACCGCTGCGGGCGATGCCGACCAGCGGCATCCGGGTGAGCTGCCGGGTCCGGATTTCCGGGTCCAGGTGTCCAAGGACGCCCAGTTCGACGTCCACCCGGCCCTGCCGCAGCCCCGGGCCGCCCTCCACCGCCTCCGGAAGGAAGACGACGTCCACCTGCGGGGCCTCCGCGTGGATCCGCTCGGTCAGGATCCCGGCCAGTCCCACCAGCAGCAGGTCGGCGGCCTGCACCGTGAAGGTGCGCTGGAGGTGCACGGCGTCGAAACCGGGACCGGGCCGCAGGACGTTGTCGCAGCCGCGCAGCAACGCGCCTACCTCCTCCCGGAGTTCGACGGCGCGGGGCGTCGGGACCATCCCCTGGCCGGCCCGGACCAGCAGCGGGTCGCCGACGGCACGGCGGAGCCGGGCCAGGGTACGGCTGACCGCCGCGGGCGAGGTGCCCAAGCGCTCCGCTGCGCGGGTCACGCTGTTCTCCTGGAGCAGGGCGTCCAGGGCTCGCAGCAGGTTGAGATCCATCGATGCCTCCTGAGCTGCATTTTTACGCCTGAGTCAATGATTGAGTGCCAATCTTTGCATTGTCGCTGCATGCTCCGGCGCGGAGAGTGGAGATGCCCGCGAAGACGCGCGGCACTCCCTTCACCCCTTTCGAGGAGCCGCTGTGCAGCAGTCCCCCCGTACCGGCCGGGAAGGCGACGTCCTGGCCGTCGTCAGTCAGAGCGGACCGACGGTCTCGTTCTTCGACGCCGCCTCCGACCGGCACCTCGGTGATGTGCAAGTCCCTGCCGAGCCCCACGAGTTGTGCTTCGACCCGACGCAGCGACTGCTGTGGTGCACCCTGACGTACCACTGGGGCTACTACCACGCGAACGGCGGCCGGCGCACCGAACTGGCCGTCATCGACCCTGACACCCGCCGCATCGTCGAGGTCGTCGACCTCGCCCCGGAACACGGGCCGCACGGACTGGCGCTGGACCCGGTGCGCGGTCGCCTCTACGTCAGTGTGGAGGGTACGGACGACCGGCCCGGCGGTGTCGTGGTGATCGACACGGAGACCCGCCGGCCCCTGGGCAGGATCGACACGGACGCGCCCGGCCCGCACTGGTTCGCCATCGATCCGGCGGGGCGGACGGGCTACGCCACCAACAAGGAAGCCCCGTTCGTGTCGGTCGTCGACCTCGAACGGGGCACGCTCACCGCGAAGGTCGAGGTACCGGGCAGTGAGGGCCTCGCCGTCTCCGCCGACGGCACGCACGCCTTCGTCGCCGCGCCCTACGGCAACTTCTCCGGCACCGCCGAGGGACGGCCGCCCGCCGGAATCCGGGTCATCGACACCCGGACAGCGGCCGTCGTCGACATCCTGCCCACAGGGGACATCGTCCTGCCGGTGCACTTGACCTCGACGGGCAGGCTGCTCGCGGGCGAAGTGCGCATGGCGCCCGACGCGGTCTCCCGACTCGGACGCCACGCACCGGGCCGCCTCACCGTGTTCTGCGCCGACACCCGCAAGCAGCTGGGCGACCTCGAGGTCGGCCTCTTTCCGCTGACCATCACTTCGTCCCCCGACGGCCGGCTCGCCTATGTGGCCTGCGTCGTCTCGTCCACCGTCGACATCGTCGACCTAGAGACGGTGGAGCGCCTGGGCCGGCTGGACATCGCCAAGCTCGGCGAGCCCGGCGCGCACGGCCTCGCGTACCTCCCGCGCCAGGCCTGACCGCCGCCCGGACTCAGCAGGCACGGGGGTGGGTTCAGTCATCGCTATGGTCGGCGCTATGGCCAGCGCTTCAGTCGTCGCTACGGCCGGCGCTTCAGAAGCCATCTCATTTGGCGAGCCTGCGGTAGCAGATGAGGGTGCAGGCGATGCTGGTGAAGGCGAGGAAGTGGTCGGCCTTGCGTTCGTAGCGTCGGTGGAGGCGGCGGCAGCCGGCGAGCCAGGACATGGTGCGGTCCACGGTCCAGCGGTGGCGGCCCAGCCGTTGGGAGGACTCGACTCCCTTGCGGGCGATGCGGTGGGTGATACCGCGCTCGCGTAACCATCGCCGCAGCTGGGCGTAGTCGTAGCCCTTGTCGGCGTGGAGTTTGCCGGGCCTCCGCCGTCGTGGGCCACGGCGCGAGCGGATCGGCGGGATGCCCTGCACGAGCGGGATCAGGGCCTGGCTGTCGTGCAGGTTGGCCCCGGAAATGCCGACGGATATGGGCAGACCTGACCGTTCCGTGATCAGGTGGATCTTTGAGCCGTACTTGCCCCGGTCGACAGGATTCGGACCTGTCAGATCCCCTTTTTCAGGGCCCGCATGTTCACCGAGTCGATCGCGCACCGCGACCAGTCCAGCTCGCCGCGGGCACCGAGTTCGTCGAGGACCAGGCGGTGGAGCTTGGCCCACACCCTGGCCTTCGACCACTCCGAGAACCGCCGGTGGGCGGTCGCTCCGGACGGGCCGAACGACGCCGAAGGCAGCTGCTGCCAGGTACAACCTGATGTAGCCACGAAGACGATCGCGGCCAGCACCTCCCGGTCGCCGTGCCGACGCCGCCCACCGCCCTGCGGCCTCGACGGCGCCTCCGGCACCACCCGCTGGAACAACTCCCACAACTCGTCCGGCACCAGTCGCTCAACGATCCCCACCATGGCCAACACTCTACCGAGTCGTCCAAATGAGATGACTTCTAAAGCTACGGCGAGCCGCAAAGTAGCGGTGAGCAATCTTGCGGATTCATTCACCTGGACATTCATCCCGTGCACCCGATGTTTGCCGGAGAAGTAGGGGCGGTCTGCCTTCACCCGGTCGGTATGGATGAGTTCGTCGAGGTCAGCGGGGTGCTGTTGGGGGCGGTTGTGCGGGTGGCTTGGAGTGCGTTTTCGCGGCGTTGCAGCTCGACGCACTGATGTTGTCCGGAAGTCACCAGTAACGAACAAGATCAAATAAAGGTCGGCGGCGTCAGTCGTATCGACCGCTGATCCGGTGCCAGTCGAGGTTTCCCCGCATCCAGTTGCGCAGGCCTCGGAGATATTGTGCGAGTTCTGTGGAGGGGTCGGCGGCCATGACCATCGCCTCGGCGTCGAGGTAGCGCGACATCTGTTCGTTGTGAATCCTGACGGTTTCCTGCAGTCCATCTGTGGCGTGGGCGGCCTCCAGGATGCGCGGCAGGCTGTAGCTGCCGACGCTGGTCCGGTCTTCCTTTGCTTTGGAGTACAGGTCGTTGACGTGCATGATGAGGGTGGAGGCTATGAGGCTCAGCGCGCGGACGGCGGGGGCCTCGAAGTCACGTGCCGGAAGCTCGTAGTCGTCTACGACGTCGCTGAGCGAGAAGTTCGACAGAGCTCCGTTGTAGGGGCGAACGGCCAGGTACTCCCACGCTGGGGGGTGCAGGTGGCCCAGCCGCCACGAGTTCTCGCCCGCCATCGCCAGGAGTGTCGAGATGATGCCGTACCGGACCCGCCCCGTCTGTGTCGGCGTGCCGAGCGTGGTGACGCGGACCAGGAGCTCCCGGAACGCTCTGAGTACCGGGTCGCTGGCCACCTGCCGGTGAATCACCTCGGCCTCGGGGCTTGACAGCGGCATGTCGAGTGCCACTGAGATCAAGGTCAGCCGTGCCGCCGCCGTCTCTGCGTCAGCCCCTAGCGACTCATCATCGCAATAGTGATCATCTGCGGCGAACATGGCGGTGGTCAGCTGTGCTTCCAGTAGCAACCGGTCTCGGTCCTTCGTGTCGGGATGGACGAGTACCGCGAACGCGCCGAACCGGAACTGGCGAAACTTCTTCAGCGCCCCCGCGAAGACTCCGATCTCCTGCGCCCATTCGGCTATCCGCTCGTCGATCTCTTCGGCGAGCTCACTGTCGAACCGAGACGGGAAGGGGCAGCGTAGTTCCAGGATCGGTGATGGCCGTCTGTCGAGGGGGTGGCTCATGCGCAGGACTCACTCTCTACCGAGGCTCATGTGGCCGCGCGGGTGCCGCAGCAACCGTGGTGTGGGCGCTCTCTGGTATCTACCCGGATCCATGGTTTTGTCCGCATCGCTTCGGGGGTTGATCCCCAGCTGCCGCGCGATCGAGGCGGGCCTGTCCTGTGTCTGTGAACGGACTGTAACGGTTTGTTTGCTTTGGGATGGCCCGGGTGGGCTCGGTTCTACGTTGTGGCCATGCCGATGGTGGATTCCTGACCGAGCGGGAGGCGGCGGCGTTCGGCCGGTATGGCCAGGAGCCTTTGACCTTGAGACCGTCACCCAGCTCGAACTCCTCCGCACCTGGAGCCCACCATGATCGGACCGTTTTGAATAGCCTTCCGGAATTCTTTATGATCTCAATTTTTCGCGCTTTGTCTCGCGTTCTGTGATTACCATGCGGAGATGGTGGGGGGTGAGAGTGATGTTAAAGGCGGGACGGACTCGGTTATTGGGGATGGGGCGCAGCTGCCAACGAGCGTAGATGGTGGCCAACGCGATAATGGCTTCGGCAATGGCGAAGTTGTCGCCGATGCATTTGCGGGGACCTCCACTAAATGGGACCAGGGCACTACGCTGTGGGGTCATCCTGGTCTCGTCCCAGCGGTCGGGGTCGAAATGCTCCGGGTTATCGTAGAGGTCGTTTCGGTGGTGGATCAGATATGGGCTGTAGATGATGGTTGTACCGGCGGGGATGGGATGTCCTCCGAGATTGGTGTCTACTGATGTGACTCTTGTGGAAATCCAAATGGGAGGGCGGAGCCGTAGAGTTTCAGTAAGGATCTGGCGGGTGTAGGTGAGCTCCGCCAGGTGTTCGTAGGAGACGGATTCGCCAGCGATGACGGCGTCGATCTCGGCCTGCAGTCGGCTCGTGACTGCGGGATGTTGCCCAAGCAGGTGGAGCGACCACGCGAGCGCGGAGGCGGCAGTCTCCACGCCTCCGAGGAAGAACGTAATGGCCTGGTCGCTGATCTCGGCATCGGTAAGGGCCAGATCGTCGTGCCCGTCGACGGCGCCGAAGTTGCGGGTTGCCAGCAGCGCCGACAGGAGGTCGCCGTGGTCAGTGCCCTCGGCTTGGCGGGCGATGACTATGCCATCGACCGTTTGCCGTAGCCGGGTACGGGCCCGGCGATAACGGCGGTTACCGGGTGTGGGAACACGGTTCAACGTGTGAGGTGAGATCGCGCGCCTGTATATCCCTTTGGGCAGGGTAATTATGTCATCTATGACCTGGCGTTGGGCGTGCGGTGGGAGGCTGCCCTTGAATAGGGCTTCCGCTGTGGTACATGCGGTCAGGGACACCATCGCGGGCAGCACATCGAGCACCTGCCCATCCCGCCAGGTGTCGACCATCAGGTCGGCCTGCTCTCTCATCGTCTGTGTGTAGTCGGGAAACCGGCTGGGATGGAAGGCCGGCTGTGCTAGGCGGCGCTGACGCCGGTGCCGACTGTGCGGGCAGGTGGCCATTCCGTCGCCCAGGACCTCCGCTACCCGATCCAACACGAGACCGGCCTTGTCGAAGGTTCGGTCGTCCAGCAGGACCTGGCGGGTCAGTTCTGGATCGCAGATCATGATCGCTATGGACGGGCCGATGCGGATCCGAACCAGATCACCGAAGGCCGGGAGAGAGGTCAGAAAAGAATGTGGATCGCGAAGCAGCGGCAGGGTGTGCCCGAGGAGCGGGAGCGCCCTGGGCGCCTGCCCGAAGGAGTATTCGGGCTGGGGAGTGAGATGGGTAGACGACATGCTGGGCACCTCTTTCTTACTGATTGTGCACATCCAGGTGGCTAAGAGTGCGCTGCTGGCAGCTGCGGGTGCTGTGTCAGCGGCAAGAGGGCGGTGTCCCAGATTTCGTTGGACACGAACCGCCAGGTGCCATCAGGGTGTTGGCTGCGTAGAAGATAGGCGAGGCAGCGCTGCTTTGCAGAGCACGGGATTGCGGAGAGCGCCATGTAGGCAACGGCGGTGACGGCCGGCATCCTGCAGTAGGATCCGTCCAGCGATTGCTCGATCTCGAGCAGCGCACGGCACGAGCCGATGGCTCGTACCCGAGTGCCCGTCGCGCGATAAGGTCGGCCGCGGCCAGGCTCACCCGCTGCCATTGTTTGAGACGCTGTCCACCAGCTGCGTGCAGCGACTGCTCGACGTCGGCCAACAGTCGACCGGGGTTCGCGCCGCAGGCCCGGGTATGCACCGCGAGACTGTTGACAAGAAGCGCCCGCTTACCCTGTTCCAGTTCCGAGAAGGGGACAGGAACTCCATCAATGTCCGTAGAAGTGAGGCACAAGGTTCGGAACCACCGCTCAATCCCCTGAGCCACCGGATCATGTGCCTGCGGGGCCGCGGCCGCAAGCCATGTTAGAGATCTTGCTTTCGCTTCAAGACTCACTCGGCCAATCCTGGTCAAGGCCAGATGCGCGATCGCTGTGTCGAAGATTCGGGGCTCGGCCGCACTCTCCCAGAATCCCTCGGCTGGGTCCTGCGTTCGCAGGGCATACTCGGCCGCTCGCCACAGGGCACCCTGCGTAAGATCCAACTCATCACCTCAATTACTGAATTCAGCTGGATCTGATACGGCGCGCCCGAGCCCTCGGGCCAAAGAGGCGGAAGACGCCCGAACGTCCTACGGTGAGTACCTTCCGCTCTCATGTCCTGAGCGTGCGGCCTCGGGGACAGCCCGTCAACACCCGCCGCATGGAGCTGGCAGCAAGGTCTAACGCAAACGACCGTATCCGGCAGGCCCTGTCGCGAGTCGGCGGCTCGATCTGCTTCGCGCAGGTGCACCGGCAGACTGGCGCGGACATGCTTCACACCACACCGCTACCTGCCCACACCCTCATTGCCGCGCCGGAACCGGGGTTCACCCAGCCGGGGGTTAGACGGTCCGGCCGAAGTAGGCGGCGAGCCGGTCGAGGGCCGGTGCGCATCCGCTGACCACGATGCCGGCGCTCGACGCCGCCGAGGTACTCCTGCCGATCCTCCGCCACGGCCAGGACCCCCTGGGCATGGGCAGCCCACCCTTCGCCCGTGACTCGCAGAACAGTCCTCAGCGGGCCAGGCACTTCTTCCAAGAGAGGCGGTACGTGGTCTTGATGCTGCCGTCGGTGGAGTCCATGGCCATGAAGCTGGTGGCAGCTGCCGTATCGGAACCTCCGCCGTCCACGAGCAGCTCGGTGTTGATGTTGAAGTTCCGCTTCTGGCCGCAGGGCAGCCACGCGACGGCCGCAACAGGCGTCGTATCGCTCACCTGCCAGTTGTCCTCGAGCGGTCCGCGGAACCTGTGGCTCCTACTGTCAGTGCCGCGCGTGCCCTGGAAGTAGTAGCTGGCCTTCTGGGTTCCGACTGCTCCCCTCTGCAGGCTTGCAAAGCCACGGTAGTCCGCCTGGCCGACGGCGTAGGTGTAGCCCTTGGGCACATCGACCCGCAGGCCAAGCTGGCAGTTCTTGCGATAGTCGGTCGGCTTGGCCCCTTTGCCGACCTGCGCGAGGTATTCGCTGTAGGTCACGGTGAAGGCCGTGTTGTCCGGCGCGACAACGACGGAGGCGCTGCCGGGCCGACACCCGGAGCCGTTGACCGAGACGACGTCGATGGTGACCTTGTCGACCGGCTTGGGAGCCAGGGGCGCGGCCCCCGCTGACGACACAAGGGCAGTGGTGGCGAGCGTCGCGACCGCGGAGCTGACGGCGGCCGTGAGAGTGCGTGGTGTACGAATCATGATTGGACCAACGAAACGTGATCGTGAATCGCAACGCTCCGCCGACGGCTCGGAACCCGTCACTCGGAGGTGGGCACGCTGGGTGGTAGTGGCGCGGGTACCGTTCCGTCGGTTCCAGCAGCAGTTGACGTGGGCGCAGGAGGGACGTCAGCCGGGCGCGGGTCGGAGCCGGGGCGGAGGCGGGGCGCAGCTGCCAGCGGCCGGCGATGGCGACCAGGCGAGTGTCCCTTCGGTTTGGTCGGCCCGTCCTCGCCGGAGCGGCTACTGCCATGTCTATGGCCGCGCGAAAACGGCTTCGCAGTTCATCGCGGGCTGGCCGTACTCGTTCGTCACGGTGCTGGAGACGGGTGCAACGTTCTGAACCGCGATCCTGGACGCGATCCGTCTCGGGTCTGCCGACGACGCGACCGCTGTCACCGCTTACCGGCTCCGAGATGTCGTGCAACGGCTCATTGCAGCGGGCCAGTGGCAGACAGGCGAACCGGACATCGTCATTGTGTGCGACTCGTGTGCGACGCCGGCTACGACGTCACCCGCCTGGCCTGAGTCCTGCGGGATCTGCCGGTCGAGCCGGTCGGTCGGTTTCGTGGCGATCGCGTGATGCGGTTGCCGACGCCGCCTCGCGTCTACGACCCGAAGGGTCGCCGGCCGCCGAAAGCACGGTCCGGAGTTCCGCTTCACGAAACCGGCCGGACCACCACGGCGAACTTCCAGTGATCGGGGGCACGCTGGTCCGGCTCAAGGTCGAGCACCTGCCGAAGGACCGCGAAGCGTCGGCCGTCTGGCTATGGTCGTCCAGGACCGGCGCCACGGACGGATCCGGCCCAGGCTCCCGGACCGCAGGGGGACCGCTGGACCTGGCTGATCGTCGCCGCCCACACTCACCAGCCCGACCGGAATCAGTACAGCGAGCAACCACGCAGACATGGCGTCCCCCCAGACGCCATCCCCGCATCCCGTTCGACCAGCATAGATCCCCGCACAGACGCCAGAACGGGGCCAGACCCGCCGGGGACCTGGGTCAGCGGAGCGCGCTGACGACCAACCAGATCGTCAGAGGGGCGGTGCTGAGCCCGCCGAGGAGGGAGAGCCAAGCCATCGAGTTGTCGAGGATCCGTGCGAACCGAGTGCGGGGTACGAGCACGTCCGACGTGTCCCCCGGGTTGTAACTGACCTGTTCGAACGGTGCGGCGCTCAGGTATGAGAGGTAACGAGTCGTACCGGTGTTGTCCTCGTACTGGTACACCCTCGGCCTGTCGGTCCGCACCGCGACAACCGTCACGCCGTGCCGGCGCAGGCGACGCTCGTGGAACGACGACCCCGTGAACAGCACAAAGGCCCCGATGAACAGGACCGTGAGGCCACCGATGATCCCGCTCACGAAGGCGCTGCCCTTCGCATCGGAAGCGTCCGCCGTGGCGATGAGGGCCACGGACAGGCCGACGACCCCTCCCAGAGCCCCGAGCACGCACCACGCGAGTCTGCGCCGGAACTTCTGCAACCTGGTTCTGGCGAAGGAGCGCACGACGACCAGGGCCCCGCCGTCGACCTCCTCGACCGGGTCGGGCAGCAACGCGTTCACGGCGTCCGCGAAGACGACGGCCGCCGCCTCGCTCACGTCCTCGATCCGATGGACGGCCGGCGTCGCCCCCGCAAGGGCCCTCAACTCGACCGTCACGCACCGCGCTTCGGCATGGAGGCGGGCGACCGCCCTGGCGGGGATCGCCAACGTCTCGCCGCGGCGCTCCAGAACCAACTCGCCCTGCTTCCAGCTCAGAACAGCGGCGCCGCGCCCTTGCAGGACAGGTATGGAAGAAGATGTGATCGACATGGGCAAGATCGTAAGGCGGGGACGATCGCCCGCGACACGGCGGTGCCCAGGCCGCCCCGGTACGGTAAGGGCAAGCGGCCCGTGTCGCGGCGCCGTCGTGTCGGTGTCCCCCGACGCCGAGGACGCGATGACGCCGGGCCTGCACCGGTCGGCCGAGTTGGTTGCAGGAGCGGATCGACTGTCCCGTCGGGGGAACGCCAAGATCACTGCCTTCCCGGGTGACCGGCGACGAAGCCTACAGCCAGGACTCCCTGTTCCTCGCAGCCTTGCAGGCCCGGAGGAGGGGCTACCTCCTGGCCGTTGCCTGCTCCACCGGGGTGCAGATCAACGGCGGCCGCACCCCCATCCGCGCGGATCTCCCCGCTCACCGCCTGCCCGCCTATGCCGGGCAGCGGCACAGCGCCGGAGCCGGTGCGAAGGGGCCGCGCTACTACGACTGGGCCCGGGTCCACCTCCGATCGAGTTGTCCGCCCCCGAGATCCGCCACCTACTCGCCGCCGTCCTCCACCCACAAAACGCCGCTGCGGCCGGGCTGCTGCATTGGTCGAACTGGCGCAGACACCACCAGGCAAGAGCCCAACGCAGCCACTACCGACGATGGTCCAGCGACGAACCCACCGGATAGATCACGGGCGTCGCACTGGAGTATGGGCGGGTCCATCGCCAAGGCGTGGTGAAGCGCTGGGCACCAGCCGATGGAGGTAGAACTCCCCGAGCGGGAGGTCGATGGACAGTGACCGGACCTGGTAGCGGCCGTGTGGGACATCGACCTGGATCATGTACCTCTCTTCCGTTTCCGCGCCGGGCACACCGGAATCGATGAGGAAGTAGCGTCCGCCCAGGGCGATCTCGACAGCGTCCTGCCATCCCTGTGCGTCCATGGCCCGCTCCGCCTCCTTGTGAAGGTCGACCTTCTCGTCGGAGCCGACGTTCTGTACGAAGGTCATGCTCTCCGGAAGGTACGTCACAGGCAGAGCCTCGCCGCCAATCGTGAGAACCTCCCCGTGGTCGGGAAGTGGGACCTTGCTGACGTAAGCCTGGAACACCTCGTTCGCCTCGGTGCCGTCCCAATCCTGGAGATAGCTCGCGGGACACAGGGCGTAGTAGCCGAAGTCCGTCCCATCGAGCCAGTTGACCGAAACCACCCAAGTCCCCCAATGCGGCGTCCGGACGCAGGTTGCGTCCTTTCGCGCCTACAGGTATCACCAGCCACCGACACTGTGATCGGCCCGTCGCCAACGCTGGAGCCGGACAGATCACGAAGCCGCACTGGAGTACTAGGTGGGCCTCCGTCAGCCGGTCCGCCGCCCACCCCGCACCCACCGGCCCTCCGCAGCGCCGCGCGGACCGCCTCCGGCTCGGCGACCTCCACCAGCGCCCGCGACCACAATCCCTGGACCTCCGGCGTCGTCGAAGGACACGTCAGCCGGATCAAGGCGCTCAGGCGCCAGATGTTCGGCCGGGCCGGCTTCGATCTCCTCCGCAACCGTGTACTGCCCAACTCATAGGACATCGTCTTCTGATGCTTCGCGGGGGTTTGCGGGCAGGGAACTCGATGGCGCCGCCTTTGGCGGCTGTGGAAGCGTGTTGGCTACAGCCACCGACGGAGAGACCGAGATGACCCACGACGATGCTGTCCGGCAGCTCAGCCACATGGCGCATGAGCGGGTGTTCGGCCTGCGCGTCGGATCCGACCGTCTCATCCAGGCGGGGTTGGACGCCCTGATGGCCGGGGTTGAGAGCCCTTCGCTCGCCCTGCTGGCCGGCCTCTTGCGGCGCGAAGAACCGGAAGCCCCAGCTCTCTTCGACCAGGTCCTGGAAGAGCTCGGGCTCCGCTTCCAACCGCCGGCCGACTTCGACGCAGGGAAGTGGGCCATGGCCTACTGGATCGCCGGTCGCATCGTGGACGGATCTCTCGATCCCGCTACTGGTGCCGGTCTGATCTGGGGCGACGTCGCCGAGGACCTCGACTATCCCGAAGACCTGAAGCCTCTCGTCTGGTGCGCGGTCGAACTGGATGACTGGCACGAGGGCTGCGGGGTCTCCGTAGAGGCGCTGAAGGAGAAAGCGATCGAGGCAGCTGGCCAACTACTGAGCATGCAGGCGCCGAAAGCACGCAAGGACTGACTCTGGTCCATGCGCCGTTGCCTACTCATCCACTCGGCAGCCGTGATCACACTACGTGTGCACGCGTCATGGAATGTGTCCGGAAACGAGCAATCAGTCCGCACGGGGTTGCCACCGGTGTTGCCACCGGTTTTGACGTCGCGTGGTATGTGAGATTGGGAGGAAACCTCTGAGAGCTACGGTCTCTTCATCATGTTCACCGGGAAGGTACGGGAGCCCTTCGCGGCGCTGGTTAATCCCACCACGGGACAGAATTGAGTGAGCGTTGGATTCTCGGTTGTCTATTCCATTGCGGTCAGGCGTCGCGCCCATTGGGTTTGTTCTGGCGGGTGAGGCGTCGGGGCACGAGGTTGGGCGCTCCAGAACCCCGGTGATATCGAAGGCACCGACACCGAGGACATCGTCCAGCCTTCGACGCCGGCTACGGTCCGTCCAGGACTCCAGCCACTCGCTGGCCTTGGTCAGGTCCTCGTCATCGGGCACAGGGTCCACCGGGCCGTCAGGGGGTGGTCGTTGAACAGGGCCTCCAGGCGGGCGCGGCGCTCCTTGTAAGGACGGTTCAGCACCTCCTGGCCCTCCTGCTGCAACAGGTCGAACGCCGCGAAGCAGGCCGGCCACCGCCCGGCCAGGCCCGCGGCGCTACGGCCACGGGCGGCAGCCCGACGCTTCAACGCCTCGAACGACAACCGGCCCGCCTCCCGATCCCAGACGACCAAGTCGCTTTGCGGACACGCCTTAGGGGTCGTCCGGCGACGGCGCTGCTCCACCGCCGGACCACCCGAAGCGGGCCCGCAGCCGCCGCCAGGGGCTGGCCCGGGCCATCCTCCGGTTTCCCTCCTCATCCGCCCGTATCACCAACTCGCCCTCGCCGCTCTGGAGCATCCCCGCGAAAAGCAGGAGTTCGGCCGCGCGGACGGTGTCCCCCAGCCGCCCGTACGTCGCGCCGAGAGCGCGCATCGCCGTGTCCAGCCCCGCCCGGTCCCCGACGTCCTGATAGAGCGCCATGGCCCGCTCGAACGCCTGCAACGCTCCCGTGTCATCCGCCGTGTCGGTCAGCACGGAACCCAGCGCGAGATACCCCTGTGCCTCGCCGCCGCGTTCGCCACCCGCCCGGCACGCCTCGATCGCCTGCTTCAGCGGCTGGACGGCCTCGTCCGGACGGCCCGCTTCGTGCAACACCACCCCCAGCCGACCCGCGGCGAAAGCCACCCCATACCAGTCGTCGAGCTCCCGGAACATGGCCAGGGACCGCCCGTACCGAACGATCGCGTCGCCGAGGCGACCGTCGGCGCACAGCGCGTTGCCGAGGTTTGACAGTGCCTTGGCGGTCACGAGGGGCGTGCCGTGCTCTGCCAGGAGGTCCACTGCCTCTTCCAGTACGGCGATGGACTCCGCCACGCGCCGCTGGCTCAACAGCAGCGTGCCGAGACCGCCCAGTGCCTCAGCCTCCCGTCGACGGTCGCCGAACGTACGGAAGAGCGCGAGTGCCTCTTCGAGGGCGGCCGCCGCCTCGTCCAGACGGCCGGTCAGCGTCCACAGGGACGAGGAATTGAGCAGCACCAGGGCCCTGCCCGTGGTCGGCTCCCGCACAGCGTGAAAGGCCACCAACCGCTCGAACAGCTCGGCGGCCTCATCGAACCGCCGGGCCTCGGTCAAGGCCAGAGCGATCTCGTGCAGCAGCAAGTGCTGGGCATCCCGGTCACCGGTCCGGTGCGCCTGCGCCTCGCCGATCCGGCCCACGTGGATCGCCGCGTCGAACAGGCGGCGCCTGGAGAGATACCCCATCAAGAACGCCGCGAAGTCCACCGCGTCGTCAGCCAGGCCGAGATCGGCACACAGGACCACCGCGGCGATCAGGTTGGCCCGTTCCATGTCGAGCCAGCGCAGCGCCGACCCCGCGTCCGGGAAACGCTCCACCTCGTCGACATCGCTCCGGGCCTGCAGGCGACCGTGAGCGCCGTACAACACCGCTCCGTAGAGCGAGAGAACACGGTGCGCCGCTTCCTCCCGCCCGTCGCTCCCGGCATGCCGGTCGGCCTGCTCGGTGGCGTACAGGCGGACCAGGTCGTGCATGCGCCAGCGGTTCGAGCCCACGGGCTGTTCCGCGAGGAACCCCGTGCGGGCGAGCGCGGCCAGCAGCGCGCGCGTAGCCCTGACCGCGCGTTCCGCGTCCGGATCCTCACCCGGTACGAGCCCCAGCACCGTCGCGAACTCCGTGTGAATATCCGGCCCGGGACTGGCCGTCAGCAGCCGCAGCAGCCGGGCCTGGTCGGCCGGCAGCCGCGCGTACGAGTGGTCGAACGCCGCCCGCACCCCCGTCGGCAGACCGCCTCCGTCCGCAGGGCTGAGCGCGTCCAGCCGGGAGCGGGTATCCGCCAGCTGTCGCGCCAGCTCCGCGAGCGCGAGCCCCGGGTCGCCGGCCAGCGTGGCCGCCGCCACCGTCAGCGCCAGCGGGAGCCGCCCGCAGTGCCCGGCGATCGCCACCAGCGCCTCTGGCTCGCGCCCGGGGCGCGGATCTTCCGGCCAGGCCCGCCGCAGCGCGTCCGCGACCAGTTCGGTCGCCGCGCCTTGCGCGAGCTCGTCCAGCGCCAGCACCCGTGCCCGGAGCTCCGGCCCGACCAGCCGCTCCCGCGAGGTCACCAGCAGCCGGTGCGCCTCCCCCGGCGGGACCAGGTCCCGGACCTGCGCGACCTCCCCCGCGTCGTCGGCGACGATCAGCACCCGCCGGCCCACCTCCGCCCGCGCGGCCAGCTCCGACCTCAGCAGCGCGAGCCGCCCCTGTGCCGTCCCCGGCAGGTCTGCGTCCTGGACGCCGAGCTCCCCGAGCAGCGTGTCCACTGCCTGACCGGCGCTCACCGCCGCCCCGCCGGGGTCGTACCCGCGCAGACCGACGAACAGCACGCCGCCATCGAACAGGCCTCGTTCCAAGGCCTGCTGGGCCACCGTCAGCGCCAGTGCGCTCTTCCCGACCCCGGCCAGCCCGGCCACCACCACGGCCCTCGGCCCGCCGGGCTCCAGCATCCCGAGCAATTCCTCGACCAGCCGGCCCCGGCCCACCAGCACGTCCGGCGCGTCGGGCAGTGCCTTCAGGGCGGCGACCGGCGGGGCGGGGAGGTACTGGTACAGGTTCCCCGCGACGAACTGGGAGCTGCCGCCCCGGTCGGCTTTGATCGACACGTCCCATTGGGTGGCAGGCCGCTTGCCCGGCCGCTCGGCAGGCACTACGCGCTGCCCTGCCCGCCCCGGTCCGGCGGAGTGGCTCTTGCGCTGTCCTCCCGGTCCTGCACCACGCGCGCGCCGCGGTCGGCCCGACCGTTCAGATCGACGTTCTCCTCGCCCGCCCCCCACCCTCTTTGAAGCACCTCGCCACGACGATCCGCATCGCCGCGGATCACCACGGACCTCCGAGGCCGATCGGAACCGCCGGCCCACCAGGACCCGCAGGCCACTACGGCCGCGGCCATCGCACCCGCGAAGGCCCCGGCGTCCCTCTCCGGCAGCCAGCCGAACGGATCCTCCCGGGCGAGCGCGAAGCACACTCCGAACACCATGGCCGTCGCTACGACGACGGCCCCCCACCGCGCTGGGCGTCCCATGCGGCGAGGATCCCCCGCCCTCGGGCGCCGAAACTCAGCCGTCGAACTCGGCCTGGAGAATCCCCTCTGCAAGCCGTGCCGGCAGGCGCGGCAGGAGCAGCCGGCCCGCTCCTGACCGGGACGCTCTGGCCTCCACGGCCATGGCCTTCGGCTTCAACCAGGAGAACCTGGACACGCCGCTACGGACCTTCGTCAGCACGTGGCCCCGCCAGCCGGGAAACTCCGCGCAGCTCGCACTCACGGCCAACGGCCTCTTCGACACCAAGGCCCCCCGTGCACATGGCGATGGTGATGGCCGCGATCGGCAACGGCGGCACACGGGTGCATTCCCCGGATGGTGACCAGCCCCAAGACGCCCGAGCCCGCCCGGCGCGCCGTCTCCCAGCACACCGCCGACGAACTGCGGTCCGCCATCGGCAACTCGGCAAGCGCCTGGGTGCCCTCAGCCTCGGTCTCCTGGGCCCTGGCGTTCACCCCGCCCCCGAGCGGCCGCCCCCTGGCCGTGGCGGTCTGCCCTTCCGCCCCTGCCAACACCACCCAAGAGGCCGCCCAGATCGCCGGGCGGCTCGCGAAGGCTGCCAAGCGATAGCCCACCAGGTCCAAACGGCGCGCGCGGTGGGGACGCCTTCCCGGTACCAGTAGTGCGCGGTCACCCCAGCCTTGTCGAACCAGTCCTCGTTCAGGTACCAGTGCTCAGACCGGCGGTACACCGGCCAGGGAAAGTGGCCCCGCCGAACGGCCGGCACTTTGCCGCCCAACGCCACGGCCACCTGACGCGGGCTCATCCCGAACCGAACAGGCCCGACGCTCTCCAGCGGCGTCCAGCCCCAGCGTGGCCGGTCCCTTTCCGGCGTGACCGGCCACTCACCGAGCGGGTCCTGGGGCATCTGGAGGACGTCTTCCCTTGGCCAACCGGGCCGCAGGCACGGCGGGGCGGACACTTGGGCGGTCGTCACTGATGTGGGACATCGATGCCGGCCGCGCGCAGGTTCGCCTCGACCAGCCCGTTCAACCGGGCGATGGACGGTTCCTGGTCTTCCCGGTGGTGGTTGACCAGTCCGTACCGGGAGGCAGCGTCGGACTGGTTCTGAAACCCGGTCGGCATCGCCAGCAGCGCGCGGTTGGCCAGCAGCTTGCCGGCCAGCGCGCACGCCAGCTCCTCGAGCCGCGGGTCGCCCGGATCCCAGGATCTCGCATCCCAACCGCGCTTGGTCAGCTCGACGTATTCGGGATCCTCGAGGCCATGTTCGAGCCGGATCAGGAAGCTTTCGAAGATCTCCGGAACCAGCGCCCGGGCCAGCACCAGCGCCTCCCGTTGACCGGCCAGGTAGTCGGCACTGAAGCCGAGATCGGCGAGTCGGTCCAAGACCGCGCAGGCCCGGTCGGGCAGCAGGGCCCGGTCCCCACGGGTGAGCCGGTGCAGCGTGTCGCGGCGGGCGATCAGGTCCTCGATCCGTTCGTTGAGCCGACGATGGACGTCGTCCAGGGCGGCGGCGAACCGCTCGGGATCGGCGTCCAGCAGGTCACCGATCTCGGCCAGCGGCACGCCGGCCCCGGCCAGGGTCCGGACCTGGACCATGCGGAGCAGGTCGGCCGACCCGTAACGCCGGTAGCCGGAACCGTCACGTTCCGGCTCGGCGACCAGACCGAGCCGGTGGTAGTGCCGCACGGTCTTGATCGTGACGCCGACGAACGCCGCCGCCTGACCGATCGTGAGCCCGTCTGCCATCGGTTCAGTGCACCTCCAGATCGTGGGCGGCCAGATCGTGGGCGGCTTCGGTCTCGCGAACCGCGCCGGCGACGGCACGGTAGTCCTTGCGCAGGATCGAGCCGTGGTCGATGGCGGCCTTCGCGCTCACCTTGAGGTACGGATTGCGGGCGATCACATGGGCGAGGGTAGCGCGCATCTGTTCCAGCCCATCACCCCTGGTCGCCGAGGCTGGCGCCCGAGCGACCACGTATCGCACCGGGACGGTCAACGTGTCGAGGACCGGGCCGAGGGCAGCGTGGAGTGCGTGGGACTCGATGGCGATCTCGACGTACTGGCCGACGGGGAGCGCGGCCAACGCCTGGTAAAGGCCAGGCGCTTGTGGTCGGTGCCGGTCAGCCCATGGTCGCGATGGAGGTTGACCTTGACCTTGGGTCAGGGTGCACGCTCATCGCATTGCCGCCTCGAAGGGCTGGTAGCCACCAGAGCCACCGTTGTGCTTCGGGCTGTGCCACACACCTATCCATCGCGAGATAAGGAATGACCATGGGTGAGTCCCTCCACACCACGAAGAACTCCGCTGTTGGGCCGGATCGCCCGGAACTGCATAAGGCCATCCAGGAGATCGTCGATTGCGGTATCGCCGGAGTGCAGCTGCGCGTGCACGATGAGCGGGGCCAGTGGGTCGGCAGCGCCGGGGTGGCCGTTCTGGGCGAGACCGCCAAGCCGCCGGTCGACGGGCACGTCCGGATCGGCAGCAACACCAAGACGTTCACCGCAACTCTGGTGCTGCAACTGGTGGCCGAAGGCAAGATCGGACTGGACGCCCCGGCGGCCGACTACCTGCCCGAGTTCGGGCTGGACCGGCGGATCACGGTGCGGATGCTGCTGCAACACACCAGCGGTGTGTTCAACCACACCGGCGAGCTTTTGGAGGACGGGACGGTCGTGCACGGGATCCCCTCCACGATCGCGGGCCAGGAGTGGGTGGACAACCGGTTCGAGACCTACCGGCCCGAGGAGCTGGTACGGCTGTCCTTGTCGAAGCCGGCGCGGTTTGAGCCGGGGACGGGCTGGAGTTACTCCAACACCAACTACGTGCTGGCCAGGCTGCTGATCGAGAAGGTCACCGGCCGCTCGTGCGGCGAGGAAACGCAGGAGCGGATCCTGCAGCCGCTCGGCCTGTCGGGCAGCGTGGTGCCGGATACCTCGCCGGAGATCCCCGAACCGCACGCCCACGCCTACTACCGGTACGAGGACGCCGGCCGGCAGAAGACGGTCGACGTCACCCGCCACAACCCCTCCTGGATATCCGCCGGCGGTGACATGATCTCCACCACCCAGGACCTCCACACGTTCATTTCCGCACTGGTGCGCGGCGAGCTCCTGCCGGCCCGGCTGCTCGCCGAGATGCGCAAGCCGCATCCCAAGAGCGGCTTCGGCCTGGGTTTGCGTGTGCAAGATACTGGGCCCAACGGCGGCACCGTCCTCTTCCACAACGGCGGCCACGGCGGCCACGCGGCGTTGATGTACAGCACGCCCGACGGCAGCAAGACCCTTACCGCCGCGCTGAACTATGTGGACGACGCTGCAATGTCCCTGGCCGGGGCGTTCCAGAAGGCGCAGCAGCGGCTCGTCGAGGAGGTGTTCTGCGGCGGGCAGGCCGGATCGGCTGACGAGGCGGCCGAGCCGACTCAGCCGACGGGCTGAGCTTCCATAGGCAGACTCGCTGCCCCCACGGCCGGCCCGTCGCTGCTGCGGGCCCTCCAGCGCGAGGTTCGCAACCTGCGGACTGGCGCGCCGCTGGGCGAATGAACTCGGGGCGAGGCCCGCCCGGCACCCGGGGCCCGCCGGAATACTGGTGGGCCATGACGAACACCCCTTCCACACCCGCCCCGTTCTCCAGGATCAAAATCCGCACCGGGGCGCTGGTGCTCTGCGGCGACGACGTCGCCCTCATCCGCCGCGACCGAGCCGACTCCACCCACTACACCCCGCCCGGCGGAAACGTCGAGGACGGCGAAGACCTCACCGTCGCGCTCGCGCGCGAGCTCGCCGAAGAACTCGGCTTCGACACCACACTGGCCGAGGGCGGGGACCTGATGTGGGTGGTCGACCAGCGCGTCACCCGCCCCGGCCCCACTCCGCCCCCGCGCAAGCTCCACCTGATCTACCGCTTCCACATCAGCCACGACATCCGCGCGACCCTCGCCGAACAAGAGCTGGACGAGCTCCCCGACGGCAGCCACGAGGTCGGCGTGATCGAGTGGATCGACTACCGCAAGACCGCCGAGCTGCCGATCTTCCCGCCCATCGGTCCCGCCCTCGCCGCCCTCACCGACCCCCGCGCCGCCGTCACCGACGCCACCCTGGCCGCCGTCACCGACGCGAACTACACCTGGGTGTGATGCACGAATCGCCAGGCGCTGCGGGCGGCTTCCTCCTCGCCCTCGGCGGCGGCCGGCACGTTCTCCTGCGCGCTGTGCTCCTGGACGGGTCGGTGTCGGGGCCGTGGTCGGTGAGGTGGACGACGGTGCGGACCTGGAGCTTGGCGTAGGAGGCCATCTGCTCGTTGAGCCGGTACACGCGCAACCGGTGGCCGACCAGCGCCCGGGCCCGGGCCCGGGCCCGCTCGAACATTGCCCGGCCGGCCTCGGTGTCGCCGCGGTCGGTACGCAGGTGTTCCGGTTCGCCGAAGGTGGTGCGGAACAGCAAGGCGCCACGCGTACTGATGTCCTCGACCCGGACGGAGAGCAAGGTGGCGGTGAACTGCTCGCCGCGTCCAGCCGGGTCAGGTCCATGCCGACGGTGTCGGCGAGGGTGTAGAGGTGGACGGACCGCGCCCGGACCTGTTCGCTCCGGAGCGTCTGTGGACGGCGAGCATGACGGTTTCGGCTTCGCGACCGGTTCTGGCCTGCCGAGGCGCTCTACCAGACCGGTCTGACAACCGAACGGCGATCGGAACGCGTTTCCGCCGCGTTCCACGCCATGCCGGAGCGTGCCGTCATCTGCTCCGCTCCTCGTATCCGTAACACCTCAGGACGCGGCCGAAATGCCCCGCACGCCAAGGCCCCTCACGAACATGGCTGGATCAGACCCGCCCGGTGATCGGGAACCGTCCCGGACCCCAGGCTTGTCGACGACACAGGGCACCAACGGGAGGGATACGGACGTGGACGCTCTCGCAGCGGCGGTACACACGCTTCTGGAAGATCCGGACGCGTATACGGAGCTGGAGGTGCCGACCGCGGAAGAGGCGGCACGCGCCGTCCTGCTGTTCGACCAGGGGCTGCGTGGCGGGCTTGGGGTCTACCGCAAGATGGCCGCGGGCGCACAGCGCGGCGCCGGATCGATCTCGATCGACCCGCTCCAGGTCCTCTCCGAGTTCGTCCAGAACTCCGACGACGCGGGTGCCGGGCAGCTGCGCATCCTGCTGCGGTCCGACGACATGCTGGTCGCCCACGACGGAGCCGGCCTGCGCCTGCCCGATCTCCTGCTGCTCGGCATGCCCTGGCTGAGCGGCAAGACGAACGACGCCGATGCCACTGGCCGGTTCGGCATCGGACTGTCCACGCTCAGGGCCCTCACCACGGTGTGGGAGGTCCATTGCCACCCCTTCCACGTGCGCTTCTCCGGTAGCCACCTCGAACCCGCGGCGCCGCCGGAACTCCCCGACGGGATCTCCGGACCCGAGTGGACCGTCTTCCGCATCCCGCTGGCCCCCGGCAAGCTGACCGCGGCCCAGCTCCTCGAATGGTTCGAGAACTGGAACGACGCCTCCCTCCTCTTCCTGCGTCACCTCCACCGCCTCGAGGTGACGGCAGGCGAGCACAACACCGTACTGACCCTGTCCTGGGAGGACGTGACACAGCGTCGGCTCCTTATCGACGGCGTCGAGCACGAGGTGAATGTGCAGCACGCCCGAGCCACCGACGGAGCGCTGTGGCGTGTGTACACGGCGCAGGTGGCAGCGCACCCCGACTGGGAACGGAGCCACAAGGCGCTGGGCTCGAGCGTTCCCGTGGGCATCGCGCTCCCCCTGGAACGTGGGGCGAGCGGCAGCGTCCATGCCGGCCTGCCCGTCGCCCCGCTGAACGTGGCGGCCCGCGTCCACACCCAGTTCGACCCCGTCGCCAGTCGCGACGGTTTCGTCGGCAGCCTCCTCAACACGCAGCTCGTCCCGGTGGTCGCCGACCTGTGGGCAGCCGGCGTACGCGACGTCCTGGAGAGAGTGGATCCCACGGCGTGGCACCTCATTCCGCTTCCCTCCCCGCCGGGCTCCGCACCGGCCCACCTGCTCCAGGACCGGATCTGCACCGAGCTGCTCACCCGCGCACGGCAGTCACTCGCCGCCGAGCTGACCCTCCCGGTCGCGAAGGGTGGCCCCGACGCCCCGTTGGCCGATTTCGCGGTCGAGGAGGCCGCGCTGTCGGGGGTCCTCGACGACACCGACGTCGCCCGACTGGGCAAAGCGTCGTACGCCTTGCCCAACGCCGTCCGCGACAGTGGCGGCCGCTGGCGAAAGGTCCTCGCGGACTGGCGTGCGGCGGGTGCCGCGGACCTGCGCGCGGAGGTGCAGGTCATGGACGCGCTCAGCCTGTTCTCCGACGACGAGTGGCAGGACGTCGCGCGGCTCGTACGGCTCGCCGCGGTCGCCCTCGAAACGGGCCACGAGTATGTGCTGGCCGGCCGGGCGTGCCTGGTCACCGCCGACGGGCGCCGACTGCGGCCGCAGCCCGCCGAGAATGCGTTCGCCGACGCGTCCGGCGAGGCCACCGGCCCCTTGGATGTGCTGGGCGTCGTTCTGGACCTGCATCCCGCCTACGCGGAGGACAACGCCTGGGCGAAGGCCGTCACCGCATGGCTGCGTCGGCGGGACTGCCTGGTGCGCCGCGACGACACGGCAGCCGTGCTGAAGATCGTCTCCCGGCTCGGAAAAGCCGGCGGGCAACTTGCCGACGGCGACGAGGCGACGGAGGCCGCCCGGCTCGTCGCCCTGCAGCAGGCACTCGGCGAGCTGCCCAAGAAACTGCGCGACCCGCTCGGTCCGGGCATCGGACGGGCCATCCTCCTCAACGGCTTCGCCTACGACAAGGAAGGGACCGAACAGTCCCACCGCGTGAAGCCCGGCTCCGCCTATCTCCCCCAGGCGTTGGAGACCGCCGACGGAGACCGGTTCGAGATCGCGGCACGCAAGACTCCCGGTCTCATCTGGGTGCGCCGCTCCTACGCACGATCACTGCTCTCCGCCGCCCAGGCAGGCGGGCTGAGCAGAACGGCCTTCCTACGGTTGCTGGGCGTGGCGGACACCCCCCGGCTCACTCCGGCACACCGGGTCTATTACCCGGCGGACACCAAGACGTACCCGGGCGATCTCCGTCTCGGCCTCGCACTGGACTGCAGGTGGTCCGTCACAGGCCGGTGGAAGGAGATGGTGCTCAAGGGAGCCGACCACACCCTGGACGATCTGACCAGCAACGACCTCGTCTCCGTGGTCAAGAACATCACGGCCGAGAAGGACCCGGACGAGCGACGACGCCGCACCGCCGCCCTGCTGCGCACGCTCACCGCACCGCTGACCAGTTCAGACCAGGCCGTCGTCCCAATGGCCCGGGGCCACTACAAGTGGAACGTCACGGGTGAGACGGCGGCCATCTGGGTGTGGCAGCTCCGGGAGACTTCCTGGCTGGAGGACAGCCAGGGCAGGCTCCGGCCGCCGAAAGAACTCACCCTGCGTACACCGGATACGGAAGCGCTGTACGGACCGGAGGATCCGGGATACCTGCACCCGGCGATCCACGGGGCCCTGGCCACCCGCACGGAGGTCCTCACCGCTCTCGGCGTCTCGGGCGATCCCGACGTGCCGCGCCTGATGGAACGGCTGCGTGAACTCCGGGTCCGTCGCACCGGCCACGCCGCCGACGCGGACGTACCGGACAGCCTGAGGGCGGAGGCGCTACTGGTCTACCAGTCCCTGGCCCGGCGGCTGACGCACCGCTCGACGGATGCTCCCCAGACGGCGGTGGAGAAGCAGGTCCGCAACGCGTTCCGGTACCAGGACCTCGTACTGACCGACCAGGGCTGGCGGAAGTCCGGTGACTGCTTCCAGGGACCCGCGATTCTGCGCGGGTTCCGTCCCTTCACCTTGACAGGGGAGGACGTCGACCCGCTGTGGCAGGTACTGGGCATCCCCGAGCCCGGCCCCGATGACCTCATCGACGTGCTGAAGGAGATCTCCGGGACCGGTGCCGCTCCCGACGCCGAGTGCGAAAGGGTGATGCTCGAGGCTCTGCGCCGCCTGCGGGACGTGATCGCCTCCGACGACAGGCCGATGCCGCCGGGACTGCAGAGCAGGCTGCGGAGTCTGCCGCTGTGGACCACGGCCGGCTGGGTCAAGGGCAAGGGCCGATCGGTGTTCGCCGTGGCCGACTCCGGGGTCGAGCGGGTCCTGGCGGACCGTCTGCCCCTGTGGAAGCCGGGAGGGAACGTGCAGCAGTTCACGCCACTGTTCGGACGGCTGCACGTCACACCCCTGGACGTCGCGGGCGCCCATGTCACGTACGAGACCGGAGGCGTGGACGGGGCCGGGGACGCAGCCCTGGGCCAGCCGGCCGATGCGAGCCTCACGGAGGACTTCCGGCGGGGAGTCGCCGCGCTCCAGGACCTTCTGGTACGCGACGAGCCCGAGACGGCGGAGGCTTTCACCGGCTGGACCTGGCTGGCGGGCCTGGAGGTCCGGCTGCTCCCCGGCCTGCGGATCCGTCTCGATCCGGGAGGCACCTACGAGCCCATCGAGCTCCCCGTCGAGGCGCAGATCGACCGCGGCCGCAACACGCTGTTCCTGCACTCGCATTCGGCGCTGACCACCAAGGCGGGTGCGGGCGCGGCCGTCGCTGCCCACTTCGCGGAAGAACGGTCGCGCGTGGGCCACAGCTGGCGGGACGTATGGGAGGAACGCCTGGTGGAGGCAGGGGCCGGGACTGCGCTCACATCGACAGGGCAGCTGGAGCGCGAGGAACGGCAACGGCTCGCCGAAGAACTGCGCCGGCGTGCACAGCTGGCCCCCGCCGCGCCGATGCCGAACGGAAAGCCGGCCGCTCAGCAGGGCACGGCCACCGGCCCGGCTGTCCCCGCCGGCCCCACCGGCATCATCCCGCCGCCCCGCACCGGTTCAGCTCCCGCACCTGCGCCCGCAAACCCCGGACCCGGCACCCGGCTCGGCCCGCAGCACGCGCCGGCCGCGCGCCCCCTGGTGGACACGGCCACCTTCGACGTGCTGCCCGGCAAGGTCACCCCTACCGGCACTCCGTCCACATCGGGCAGCACCCCTGCCCGTACGGCGGGGACGTCGGGGCCCCCGCCCCGCCGCCACGGGACCTCACTCCCCCAGCCCAGGCCCGGAGGGGCCCCGCTCCGCAGCGAGGTCTCACCTCTCGGCTACTCAGACCGCGACAAGGAGGAACTCGTCATCAAGGCGCTCCGCCGGATCCTGCAGGAGCAGGGCGTCAAGCTGGACGACCAGCGCCGTGTCTCGGGCATGGGTGCCGACGCATACGACTCGACCGGGCGCTACTACGAGATCAAGGCACACGGGCGAGATGTCCCGGGCGAGCTGACGCTGACGCGTTCGGAGTTCGTACGGGCCTGGTCGGAAGGCGAGAACTACACACTCGTGATCGCATCACACCTGGAGAAGGGCGCCGGCAGGCCGACCCTCCGGCTGGTGAACGATCCCGTCCACCGCTTCGAAGTCGAACCGCCAACGGACGTCCGTCTCAAGGGCGTACGGGACCTGTCAGTGGAGTCGACCGTGTACGAGTGGCCTGGCACGGAATAGCACCCCGCACGCACCGCGTTCACAGGCTCATTCCCGCGTGTGCGGGAAGCAGGCTCGCTGGTAAGTCCGTCCCCTGAAGCGCCTTAGGAGAGCACCCATTGGGGCGGGTGTCCGGGGTCCACCGGGCAGGTGAAAACGTGCAGGTCCCGGTCTCGGCCGAAGCGGAGCCGAGTGGGTTGGGCAACGGACGGACCGCCCCGGACCGAGGCCTTCCCCTGCAGGGACGGGTTGCGGTCTTCCAGCGGCACCCAGCTGTGCGAGCCGGCGTCCATCTCGTCGCCCCCGGCGGTCAGCAGCAGGCGCATCGGGGTCGCGCAGGATTCGCAGCCGATGGCCATCGGGCCCGTCGACGCCCAGCTGGGAAAGCCGCCGACCCGCCAGCCGGGCGGGATCGACAGGTCGCACTGGTAGCTGGGGGCATCGGGGCCGTGTTCCACCGCCTGGGCATCGTCCCATGCGTCGATGAGGGCGATCAGCGGGGCGGGCAGCGTGTCGTCCTCCGCCCAGGGGTAGGTGTCCACTTCTTCGGGGTGCAGAACGCAAGGTTCGGGGAGTTCGTGCTCCCATCGCAGCAGGGGAACTTCGGGCGGGGCAGCCAGGAAGCGTTCCGTGCGCTCTGTGGCTGCGGCCCGTCGCCACCGCAGGCGGTAGCGGCGCTCCAGGTACGGACCGTGGGTGAACGGGCAGCGGAAGAGCTGCAGCAGGTCAGCGCCGTCAGGCCCGGCCGCGAGGCCCGGGATGTCTCGGTGGAAGAACTGGGCGAGTCCCACGAACGGCACCGGTCCGTCCTCCCCAGGCGTGCCGACGCCGGGCCACTGCCGGCTCCGCGGCCATACTCCCGCGGCCCGGGCGCTGCGGATCTCGTCCGGCACATACCCCTCGGTCTCGCGCTGGTGGGGCTCGTGGCAGACCGGCCACGGCTCGCCGGCCGGCCACAGCATCGGCCCGCCGACATGGCTGTCGCGCATGCCGGGCCGCCCCGGCCTGGGATGCAGCCGGGTCGTCCGGCCCCGCTGCGCGGCCAGTTCCGGGAACACGGACTCCACGGAAACCGGTCTGGCCGGCGTGGTCCTGGTCATGCGCAGACCGTACGTGGCCGGGAAGACGCCACGCGAACAGATTGCCGCGAGCCCGTCCGGCGATGGCACACGGCGCCTGGTCACATCAGGCCTGCTTCTCACCTACAGAGCCAAACGGCCATCTGGATGCTGCCCGCCCGAGTTCCCCTGAGGTCGGCTCCATGGCAGCGTGCCACGGGAGAGTAGTCCGCCCTCCGAAGACAGGCTCAATCGGCCCGCTCTACAGGCAGGTGCGGACCCGGCCCCGTTGTCGCGAAGGCGCTCGGCCATCACGAGAGAAAGCTGCAGCGCGTGAGAGCTCATCGGCGGTGGTGGTGTGGTTTGAGCGCGCCTCGCCCTGGGCGGCCTGTACTTCAGTGAGGATGTCCTCCGCGTTCACCCGCGCAGGTCATCGGATGGGCTTCGAGCTCTGAGCGCCGCGCTGCTCGGTACCTGCTCTACGCGATGGCTGGTGCGTGTTCGCGGTTTCGATGAAGGTGCTGTGCCGGTGGAAGGAAATCGCCTTGCCCACTGCCTGGAGGAAGTTGGCGAGGGCCAAGGCCGTCCAGAGTGCGACAAGGCCGCCCGCTGCGGCGATCGGTGCGGCGACAGCGGCCAGGATGCCGTAGCAGACGAAGGTTGACACGAAACTCGGCACCGTGCGCTTGAGGCCGATGAGGCCGAACCCGACGACCGCTTGTAGCGCGTCGGTGACAACGACGGCCAGCACCAGCGGCAGGAGGTCGGTGATCTGCGGCCGCACATCGGCATCCCCGGTGAACAGGGGAACGACCCATGGACTGAGGACGATCACCGCTGTCGCGACGAACCCGACAACGGCCAGCGCCAGCCACGTCCCTGCCCGTACGCTGCGACGGGTGCTCGCGCTGTCGCGCTTCTCCGCGTAGTCGGAGACCAGTGGGATGGTGGCCTGGCCGACCGCCACCGCGGCCGTGAAGATCAGGTTGACCAACGAAATCCCGACGCTGTGCACCGCGGCGCTGTCCGTTCCGATCCGGGCCGCGGCGAAGGTCAGTACGCCCAGGACCGCAAACTTGACGAGCACGGTGCCGGCGAGCGGAAGCCCCACGGTGCCCAACTTCCAGACCTGCTGCACATCCGGCCTGCCCGGATACATGGAGCGGCCGGCCAGCACGGTGGAGCGGCGGAGGGTCGCCTGGTTGACGCAGGCGCTGATCACGCTGGAGACGAGCATGGCGATGCCGGCCCCGGTCAGGCCGTAACTCGGCAGCGGGCCCGGACCGCCCACGAGGAGGACGGACAGGGTGACGGACGCGGCGGTGCCGAGCAGTCCGGCGCGCATCACCAGCTTGGAGTGGCCGAGTGCGACCAGGACCGAGGTGGCCGAAGAACTGACCGCGATGACGAGCACGCTGCCGGCCAGCAAGTAGGGGAATATCCCCAGTTCGTCGAGCGTGGCGTCGGGAACCCCCGCTACCTGACCGATCAGGGGAACCGACATCACCGCCGCCGCTGCGATCCCGCCGACGGTGACCGCAAGCCACATCCCGCTGCGTACCACGGGCAGCAAACGGTCAGGATCCTCCTTGCACGGCGTGACGAACGGCATCACGCCGCGCAGCGCGCCCGCCACGGTGGCGGTGGCCGGGCTGAAGACGGCGATGGTGACGGCGAAGGCCGCGAGCGCGGCAGTGGCGTGGTTGCCGAGTAGCGCGGTGTCGACCAGAGCGCCGGCTGATGCGGCGATCATCGTCAGGTACAGCGGGAGCGCGGCCCCCGCTATCGCGGTCCACGTACTGCGCTCGGCCTGTCGTGTTCCCTTGTCGATCACACGCTCGATCATCACACTGGGGCAGCCGACAGGTCGGCGGAAGCGGCGAGCTCCCTGGACAGCCCAGTTCTCGTATAGAGAACAGCCTGGTTGCGGCGACCAGTTGCTTGATGGTCAGCTTCGTTGCGCGGGCTTCCATCCCGGGGCGGTGACCGGCGACATATGGCGGTCACCGGGCCTGTCGCAGCGGGCAGAGAGTGGGGAGGCCCGGCGAGCGCCGGGCCGGTGGGTGCCACGTCGCGCTTTGGCGCCCGGCATGCCGCTGGTTACGACGATCGCGGCCACGTCGCCGGTCTTGGTGCGGCCCAACCAGACGACGCCGCCCGACTCGGCCGTGAACGTGACCAGATCAGCTTGTTGCGCCTCGTCGCGTACCCGCTCCCACCAGCCGGGCAGCTGTTCGGTATCGCGCGGCACCGGTCTGCCGTCCACGTACGTGCGAAATGGTGCGGACAAGGTCGTCCACGCGCCTGCGTCGGCGAAGCAGCCGACATTGGCGTCGGCGCCGAAACGGGGCTTCTCGCCTGGCTGAAGCCGGTCGATGTCGTCGTCGACGCCCAGGCCCATCTCCCACCCGATCACAGGGTCGTCGCTGATGCACAGGCGCGTAGCGGCACACGCGACGCCATCGAAGTGCTCGCCCAAGAACTCGTACGGGCCCGCCGTCCACGCGATCTCCACTCGGTAGACGCCCGGGGGAATGCGCACCGCCAACTCTCGCGGGGGTGCCGTCGGCAGCCCTCGCTCGTATCTCCAGGTGTCGTCGTCGTCCCACGGCGCATCGACGACGAGGCGGCCGCTGGGTACGCGCATGGTGGCCACCTCCTCGATGCTCGTCACGACGACGGGCGTTGTCGGATCGTCGTACACCGTTGCCAGGTGAGCTCCGGGCGTGAAAGCCGTCTCCAGGTACCAGGTGGCCTCGGGTCCGGCTGCCAGCCGAGCGTCCCCGACCCACTCCATGTCTCACCCCTCCTCGCCGCCCGGTCGGGCGGTCAACCGAAACATGCGTGGGCCCGCTGACATCGCCACTTCTCGCATTTGCGTGTGATCACGGCGCCGGAGCCCTCTTGGATATCCGGTGGCTGCGACCAGACGACACCGCCCCGGCCGGCGCCGATCGACCCGCCGGCCGTCCCGGGAAGGGCCGGAAAGCGCCGTGTCGGCTGAGCTGCTCATGGGGAGATACGAGCGGTCCGGCAACTGATAGTAGCCAGGGAGTCACGTGGGGTGGAAACCGGCGTTCGATGAAGCGATGGGTGAACTGAGGCAGGCACGCAAGCAGCTGGAGCGCCTGGACGACCCGACAGTGGGTCTGTCCGCGTTGCACGGCGAACTTGCGCAGGCCCGCATGAAGATCCAGGAGGTCGTCCAGAACGGAGTCACCGGGCTGCGCGAGGAGAACCGGGAGCTGCGCCGCCGCCAGGACAAGATGATCGCCGACCTGCAGGAGGGCCGGGAGGAAACACGGGAGGAGATACAGCAGCTGCGCGAGCTGGCCGACATCCTGCGCGGCCTCGCCCCGGTACCGGCTGCCGCCCCGCAGCAGCCCCCGCCCCGGGCCGGGACAGTCGCCGGGCTCGGGCCGGACGGCGACGCCGACATGACCGGACCGTCCCGGCAGACAGTGCCCGACCGTGAAGACCAGGGGGAGAACATGGAACACACCGAAGGCCAGGATCCACGGAAGGCAATTGGGAGCGAGGAGGCGGAGACCGGTCTGAAAAACGCCATCGAGGCTGCCTACCGCGGCACGGCCACCAGGCCCGTACCCGCGCGCACGACCTCCGGGCAAACGTCCGAACCCCAGCCCGAGGACCCGAAGGTCGCGCACGGCGTCCTGCTGCTGAAGGCGGCCGGCGTCGCCTCGGCCGGGCTGGTCCTGCACCGCGACACCTGGGAGTTCCTCTCCGCCCTCGCCGTCGACCACGGCCATTTCCGCACCCCGCCCGCCGTGGAGGACATCAAGGAGGGCCGCATCCAGGCCGCCCTCTCGGGGCGCTCGCTCATCGCCGTCCTGATCGAACTCTGGAACACCCGAACCACCGCCACCGTCCTGGAAGCCGACTGGGCTCTGGCCACCACCGCCTACAACCGGATCGCAGCAGAGCTCGCCAGTACCACCGGATCCGGGGAAACCATCCGCATCACCCTGGACGACGGACTCGGCCACGCCGGTATCGCCGAGGCCTGAGGCACCCCACAGGGAGGCCCGCGCAACCGGGCCTCCACGCTCACGCCGAGTGCGTTCTCCGGCGAGCGGACTTCGCTGATCGAGTCCGCTCGGATCCGAGGGCGCCGTACGGGCGTTCCACGGATGGCGACATGAGGCGACCGCACTGGCCACGGGGGCGCGCCCAGTGCGGCGGGAAGATCCGAGCGCGACCCGTCAGCGACGTCGCCGGGCGTTGAGCCGGGCGGCCTGGCGTGTCAGGTGGTCGCGCTCGGCGAGGTTGGGTGCCTTGTGGGCCGCCTCGGCGTACAGCCGGGCCGCCGTCGCCAGGTCGCCGTCGTGCTCGTGGAGGTACGCCGCCACCGCGGCGTAGCGGGGCAGTGAGGCGTCCAGCGCCGCGAGCGCCGCCAGGCCGGCGCGCGGTCCGTCCGCCTCACCGACGGCGACCGCGCGGTTGAGCCGGACGATGGGGTTGTCGGTCAGGCGCGTGAGTTCGTCGTACCACTCGACGATCTGTACCCAGTCGGTCTCCTCGGCGGTGCGCGCGTCGGCGTGGAGTGCCGCGATGGCGGCCTGGGCCTGGAACTCGCCCAGCCGGTCGCGGGCGAGGGCCGCCTGGAGGATCCCGACGCCTTCGGCGATCAACGCAGTGTCCCACCGGCCGCGGTCCTGCTCGGCGAGTGGGACCAGGCTGCCGTCGGGGGCGGTCCGGGCGGCACGCCGGGCGTGGTGGAGCAGCATGAGGGCGAGCAGACCGGCCACCTCGGGGTGGTCGATGCGGGCCGCGAGCTGCCGGGTGAGCCGGATGGCCTCGGCGGCGAGGTCGACGTCGCCGGAGTAGCCCTCGTTGAAGACGAGGTAGAGGACGCGCAGCACGGTGGCGACGTCGCCGGGCTGGTCGAAGCGCACGCCGGAGACGGTGCGCTTGGCCCGGCTGATGCGCTGCGCCATGGTCGCCTCGGGCACCAGGTAGGCCTCGGCGATCTGGCGGGTGGTCAGCCCGCCGACGGCGCGCAGCGTGAGCGCGACCGCCGATGCCGGGGTCAGTGACGGGTGGGCGCACAGGAAGTAGAGCTGGAGCGTGTCGTCCGCCGCGGGCGCCGGCCCGGGCGCCGGCTCCCCCTCGACGCGGTCCTCACGTCGACGGCGGGCGGAGTCGGCGCGCGTCGCGTCGAGGAACTTGCGCCAGGCCACGGTGACCAGCCAGCCCTTGGCATCCCGCGGCGGGTGGGCCGCCCAGACCCGGAGCGCCTCGACCAGAGCGTCCTGCACGGCGTCCTCGGCCGCCGCGAAGTCGGCTCCGCGGCGGACGAGGACGGTGAGCACGCTCGGCGTGAGGCTCCTGAGCAGGACTTCGTCCATCGGTGACGTCACTCCGTGATGGTGGGCGACGCCGCCAGGAACGGGCGCACCTCCAGCCACTCGTGGATCGGCTTGCCGCCCGCCCCAGGGGCGGCCGACAGCTCTCCGGCCAGCTCGACGGCGCGCTCGTAGCTGTCGACGTCGATGATCATCCAGCCGGCGATGAGGTCCTTGGTCTCCGCGAACGGTCCGTCGGTGACAGGCGGGCGCCCCTCACCGTCGTAACGGACCCACGCTCCCTCGGGGGCCAACGCCTGACCGTCGACGAACTCGCCTGCCTTCTCCAGCCGGGCCGCGAAGTCGTTCATGTACTGCACATGCGCCGAGATCTCCTCCGGGCTCCACTGGTCCATCGGTACGTCGTTGACCGGAGCCGGGGCGCCGCGGTAGTGCTTCAGCAGCAGGTACTTGGCCATCGTGGTTCTCCTCGGTGCTCGTGCGACCCATTGTGGTCGCGTTCACCCCGGGGACGGAGCCGGACGCGGGTTCTCGACATCGCCGTCCGATTTTTTTGGGCTCTCGTGGATGAGCCTGGGTGAGCCGTCTCGCGGCGTCCGGGTCCACAGCGTCGCGCGAGGGCGGGAGCTTCGGAGATCGGCACCGACCAAAGTGCCGGTTCATCAGACGGCGGTACGTGTCGTCGATCAGGTCGAAGCCGACGCCCGCGCGCTCTACGTGTCGGTGGACAAGAGAACGTCAGTGGATTGGAATGGCACACCGCGAGTGAGTGGAACAGGATGGCCTTCATTCATGGCCCGGCCAGCCGGAGGCCGACGCGCACCGCAGCGGCGAAGCGACGCAACGCGGCTCGGCCCCGGGCGGGTCCCCCACCAGCAGTCACCGACCGTTCGGTAGGCTGGCTCAAGCCCGTCAGCTTGGGAGAGGAAACAGGGGGATGGATCCGATATCGACGGGCTTGTTGCCATCACCGTCGCCCGCTCCGGGCGGCGACGACCCCGGGCAGCGGGGCTGAGCACCATGACGGAGGTCGGCGGCCAAAACCCAGCACCGCGGAAAGACCCGGTGGCGGGGGTGGAGAACCGGATCTGTGGCGGGGTTTTCCTGGCGCCCGTGATTCAGGGGCACACCGTGAACGTGCAGCTGCCCCAAACGATCACCCCGGCGCTGAGCGGCCTGCCCCCGGCTTCCTCCGTCTTCGCCGGCCGCGACCGGGAGATCGGTGAACTGCTCCAGGTCCTCGAACCAGGCTCACCACACACCGCGCCGGCCTCGCTGGTGGCCGGGCTGGCCGGGATCGGCAAGACCGAGCTGGTCGTACAGACCGCCACACGCGCACTGCAGAAACAGGACTGGTTCCCCGGCGGAGTCCTGTTCGTGGACATGTTCGGCTACGACCCGGACCGCCGACTGCCGCCCGAACAGGCCCTGGACAGCTTCCTCCGCGCCTTGGGCATGCCACCGGAGCACATACCGCCGGGCCTGCAAGACCGTTCACGCCTCTATCGCAGTGCCTTGGCTGCTCTCGCAGGCGCGGGAAGCCGCATCCTGGTCGTGCTCGACAACGTCTCCAGCGCCGACCAGGCGGGCCCGCTCCTCCCTACCGACGGCCTCACCGCCACCGTCCTCACCTCCCGAAACACTCTGGATCTCGGCGCCCGCCTGTTCGATGTGGACGTCGTCGACGAAGCCTCTGCGATCGACATACTGGATCAGGCGGTACGTCAGGCACGGGGCCCCGGTGACAACCGCGTTCAGGACTCGCCGCATGACGCTGCCGCCATCGTCCGGTCATGTGGGGACCTGCCCCTGGCGCTGCGCATCGCCGCCGCGCTCCTGGCCGACAGTCCTGCCCGCCCGTTGTCGTCCCTCGCGCAGGCCTTGGCAACGCAGCACCTGCGCCTGAACAGGCTGCGAAGGCAGGACCGGGCCGTGCGGAGCGCCTTCGACCTGTCGTACGAGCGCCTCGATCCCGACCACGCACGGCTGTTCCGACTGCTGTCGCTCAATGCAGGCCCCGACATATCCACCGAAGCCGCGGCCCGCTTGGCCGCCATCGACCGGCACGAGACCGAGGAACTGCTGCAGGATCTCGCCCGCACCCACCTCATCGAACCCGGGCGCACCTGGGGCCGCTGGCGGCTGCACGACCTGGTGCGCCTGTATGCCGAGGAAATCGGAAAGAACCACACCGGCGCCGACGACCGCGAGAACGCCCGCGCGCGCCTTTACGTCCACTACTTCACCATGTGCGCGGCAGCAGTGAGCCGTTGTGTGCCGTTCGTGGCCACGGAACCGTTCAACCCGGCCAAGCAACGGACCTACACGTGGTCCAGCGGCCGGAGGGAGGCCGCAGAGTGGCTCGATGCCGAGCGCCCGAACCTGGTGGCCGCGGTAGCCGCCCCGCAGGCGGAAAGCCATCACCGCCTGGTGCTCGCCTGGGTCGTTGGCCCGTACCTCGGTTCCAGGTGGCACTTCGACGACTTGATCACCGTTACCGAAGCAGTGCTGGCCATATCGCACGACCCGAACCGGTCAACAGCTGCGGTCGCAAAGGTTCTGACGGTCCTCGGCCGCGAGCTCGAGCACCACGGCGGCCATGAAATGCCTGGCCTGCTGCCTTACGCCTTCGAAGCCGAGACCAGGGCCCTGGCGATCTTCCGCGAGCACCACGACCGCAGGGGCGAAGCCTGGGCACTGGTCAATTTCACCCGCACACTGCATACAGACGGGCAGTTCCACAAGGCGGGCGAGGCACTGGCACAGGCTGCAGCGATCTTTCGCGAGGTGGGCGATCAAACCGGCATAGGCGTTGTGAGCTGGTTGAGGACTGCTCTGAAACTCCACGGCCGGGCCTGAGCCGCCTCGACCGCATGTCGATCACCCCCATACCCGCAATATCCCGTTCAGGGGTTGCGGGTGCGGGGGTGATCGCTCAAGTCCTCCATGCGCCGCTCGAGCTCGCCATAAGCGCCACTCACAGGCGCAGGCGAGGCTGTCCGGGCTGGGTGGCCTGGAAGCGAGTTCGCCGATGCAGGCGCCCGGGCCGGCCCGGGTGGCAGGCCCGCCGCGCTGCACCCTCACCGAAGCCGACTGGGAGGCGTAGGACTTCCCTGCCTCGCCCGAGGCCGTGCGCGAGGCCGGCCAGCTCCTCACCGTCCGGTCCTGGCCACACGCCTTGACGCCCGCGTCGCCGAGGACGTCCGGCAACTGCGCACCGAGGCCGCGGCGCAACGCGCAACGGCCGTACGCCACCAGTCGAACGCGACCGAGATGCGGAAGGAGACCACCCTGTGCCAGGAGATGCGCTCCACGGCTCCGGTCCGGCATGCCCGCCAGGCCGGCGAGCGCTCGGTCGCTCTGCGCGACCGGCAGCCCCGCACCCCGCCTGCCGCGGCAACGCCCCGCGGCCTTCCCCCTGCGCCCTGGGCCGCCCGCCGCCCGCCGCACCTCCGACTCGCGGAGCCGGCCGACACGATCGGCCCCGGGCCGGGGGCACCCTGTGGACCTGGCCCCCTCGGGGGAGCGTTGTGGAGCTGGGCAGAGAATACGGCGAATGCCTGAGGTGAAAGTGCCTCGCCACAGCTGGTCATCCACCTAAAGTGGCAGGTCAGTATGCTGCTTCCCGCGTGTGCGGGGATGACCCCCTCGCCGACATGGCTCCGGCCGATCCGTCCAATGCTCCCCGCGTGTGCGGGGATGACCCCGAGGCGCGCCGTGCAGGACTGGGACACCCCAACTGCTCCCCCGCGCCTGCCGGGATGGCCACCCCCGAGACCCGTGAGATGGCCCGGCTGCTGCGAGACCGTCGGGCCGAGATCGGCACCCGCCGGGGACGACGTGCGCTGGGCTGCTCTCGGCAGGCCGTATTCGTCCTGCGCTGGTTCATCGACGGCACCCGTCTGGCCCAACTCGCCCGTGACAATGGCCTGTCAACATCCACCGCCTACCGGTACCTGCACGAAGGGCTCGCCGTCCTGGCGGCCGGCGCACCAGATCTCGACACCGCGCTGCGACGCGCGAAAGAGGCCGGGCTGACCCAGCTGGACCTGGACGGCACCGTGGTTCGCACCGACCGCGTCGCCGCCATCGGACCCAACGGCGCGGACCTGTGGTGGTCCGGGAAGCACCGGCATCACGGCGGGAACGTGCAGGTCATCTCCACCCCCGACGGCCGGCCGATCTGGGTCTCCTCGGTCCGCCCGGGCCGCACGCACGACACCACCTGCGCCCGCCACCACGGCCTGATCGCCGCCCTGAACATCCTCGCCGCCGAGCTGGGCGTCCCGACCCTGGTCGGCCTCGGCTACGAGAACGCCGGCGGTGGCTTCCGCCACCCGGTGAAGAAGCCCGCAGGCGGCAAGCTGACCGAGGCGCAGCAGACCTGCAACAAGGTTATCCGGGGTGTCCACGGGGTGTGCGAGCGCGCCAACTCCCTGCTCAAGTCAACGTTCAAGGCCCTGCGCCGAATCAGCCTCGACCCCAGCCGGATCACTGAGATCGCCGCAGCCGCCCCTGTTCTCCTGCAACTGGAGTACGGCCGCACCATCTGACGGAGATCACGGAAGCTGGAACTTGAAAGGGACAGCCGGCGACCGCCATTTGGCCGCTCGACGCGCCCACCCGCAGGCGACTCCGCGCGCCGCGTCCGACGTCTACAGGTAGCAGGACCAGCAGTATCTCGCACAGGAGCGAAGGCCCTCGTCCAGCTGAGGAAGTCGCTATGCCGTCGATTGCCGTGAACGGGACAGACATCTACTACGAGCTTCGGGGCGCCGGCCCGTCGGTGCTGTTCATCTCCGGCGCGACCGGCGATGCCGGGCACTTCGACCGAGTCGCGGACTTGCTCGCCGACGAATTCACCATGGTCACCTACGACCGGCGTGGCAACTCCCGCAGCCCCCGCCCCAGCGGGTGGGAGGCCACCTCTGTAGCTGAGCAGGCCGACGACGCCGCAGCACTTCTCACCGCGCTCGCGCTCGCTCCCGCCGCCGTGTTCGGCAACAGCTACGGAGCGATCACCGCCCTCGACCTGCTCATCCGCCACCCCGGCGTCGTCCGCGGCGCCCTCCTGCACGAGATCACGCTCTTCTCAGTCCTGCAGAATCCGGGCGAGGCCCAGGCCGCCGTGAGGTCGGTCGTCGAAGCAGGGATGGCCGCCGGGGGGCCTCAGGCAGCCGTAGAGCACTTCATCCGATTCGCTGCGGGCGACGAGACCTGGGATCGCCTGGACCCGGACCTGCGTCACAGGATGACCTCGAACGGGGAGACCCTTTTCGGCGTCGAGATGGGGACGTTCGAGTCATACCGCCCTGACGACGCGACGCTCGTCGGCATCACCACCCCTACCCAGGTCCTGGTCGGCCGGGAATCACCGGATTCCTTCCACGAAGCCGCCACCTGGCTCGCCGCCCGACTCGGGGTCGAGGTAGTGCAGACCCCGGGTGCACACACGCCGCAGTGGGATCGACCCGAGGAACTCGTCCGCACCATCAGGCCGTTCCTGCGCGCATTCTCGTAGCTGGCCGATCGCAGAGCCCGGAGCAGCGCGAAACGGACTGGAGATCCTGATCAGCCTCGCCGAGATGCCCGCACCCGCCCTTGGAGCACGCCGGCCATCCGACCGCCGTCACACAGAGCAATCGGAGGCTACCGAGAAAGGGTCAATGCCTGTGTTCGTAGCTCTCGCCTGCCAACCTGAATTGGGCCCATTCACGAGACCGATGGAAGGAGCGGAGTGCTGATCCTCCTGGCTAGCTTCGCTGGCTTGTCCTTGCCTGGTGGGGGGGGGGCGGGCGGCCGGTGCCGGGAGAGCTGCTCGCTTGGCAATCGGGTCGCCAGAGAGGGTGCCGAGCGGGCGGATCGATCTCGCGCTCGCCACACTGAATCGGCGAAGGTTCCCACGTTCAGCGGCGGCGGTGGCCCCGGACCTGCTCACTGGATCTCCCCAGCTATGCGCGAGCGGTCGGATCCAGCCTCACTCGAAGGCCAAGAGCAGGGGGTGGGGCCGCTCGCGGACCGCGCGCTGCCCGTCGGTGTGGACGAGCACGAAAGTGCGCGCAGGCCCGGCCGGGGTCCGGGCGACGGGGGTTCGGCATGGATGCGGACGCGTGCCCGGGGTAAGGCGCGGCTGATCCGGTCGCGCAGGTCGAAGGCGTGGATGAGGCCGTCCCGAACGGCTTCGGCCTGCGCGGCGGGGGCCTTGCACAGCTCGGGGTCGGCGCCGCCGGCGTCGTGGCGGAAGCGGGGGACGAACCGGGAGGAAGGCCTGGTCGGTCCGGCCAGTATCACCGGCTTGCCGTATCACCCTTGCCGCAGGCGCAGCACTGGTAGCGGCCTGTGGCCTTCCCCCGCGGCAGGCGGGCAGGGGCGTCGGGTTCGCGGCGTAGGGCCACGATGCGGCCGTGGTCGCCGGTGTCGATGGCGAAAGCGGTCAGGCGGGGCGGGCGCGGTCGGCGCGACGGATGGGGCACGGGTGCGGCCGGGGACGACGTACGGGACATGCGACTCCTGGATGGTCGGGAACGGTCCGTGCGCCAGGGGTCGTGCGGTGGTGAACGGGATGGCGCGCTGGCGGAGCGCATTCCCTACAGCAGGTCCACGATCAGCGAGAACCTCGGCGGCAGGGTACCCCTGCTGAAGTTCGTCGACGCGTTCGTCAGGGCGGTGGTCCAGGAGCCGAGGAAGCCGGCTGTCGACCTGCACCGGGCGCGGGATCTGTGGAAGGCGGCAGACCGGCCGCCCACCGCTTCCTCCGCCACACCCGCCTTACGCCCGGACAGGGCGGGAGCGCGGGCCAGGGTCGTCGAGCTCGAGGCCAAGGCCACCGACCAGCTGTACGGGCTCTACGGACGCACCCGGCCGGCGGGACGCGTCCGAAGCCAGTACGAGCGGGCCGCGATGGTCAGGGCGATGCCGTATACGGCGAAGGCGACCATCCCGATCCAGCCGACCAGCAGCGCGTCGGCCGAGGAGTGGAAGTCGCCGCGCCGCATCGTTGCCACGCCGGTCGTGGCCAGGGCCAAGTATCCGACCCCCACAGCGCCGTACGGGGCGAGCGTGGCAGCGCCGAGCAGAGCCGGGGCGAGCGGGAGCCAGCGCGGCACCCGTCGGCCGCGCAGGAACAGCGTCCAGCGCGGGAAGACCTGCCCCCACGGGCGGACCAGGCCCCAGAGCAGGAAAACGCCGAGCGCGGCCAGCAGCGCGGTGGGGTCCAGGCCCCAGGACTCCAGGGTGAGGAAGATCCCCGAGGCGCCGTTCCGCTCCGAGACCGCGAGCATCTCCTCACCGGTGATTCCCGCGAACGTCCCGCCGGACGCCCAGACCAGCTTCATCGCCGCGTACGGGAGGAAGGCCAGCGTCCCTGCCCAGGCGGCGAGTTGGAGGCGTTGCGGTGCAGCGGACGGCGCTCGTACAGCGGTACCACCGGGCAGGCGGTCGGACCGGGCCGTGGCCGCGAGCAGGACCGCCCCGACTGCCGCGAGGGCCTTGTTCGCAGCGGAGGCCCAGCTGTCCACTCCCTGACCGAGCATCAGCGTGATCACATCCATCAGCAGGCTGAATGCGGTGAGCCCCGCCAGCCCGCAAACCACCCAGAGCAGCACCCGCAACGGTGGCAGCAGCCCGTACAGCACAACCGCTCCGCTGGCCAACGTCCCCAGCGAACCCACCGCCACGACCGCCCAACCCAGCCCGGACACCCCCGAGTCACCGCCGTGGTAAGGCAAGGGGGTCCCGTTCAGCGCACACGCCAAGCCGAAGCCGGTATACAGCACCGCCCACAGCATCGTTGCCCGGGCCACCCAGCGCGGCCATCGCTGCCACCAGGCGCTCCAGGGCGCCTTCATCGTCCGTTCAGCACTGGTCATGTTCTGAACGTCGCATCGACCGCGACGGGTTGGCGTCGGCCGCCGGAACTATCGCCCTCCCCCAGCCGGGTGAGTGTCCTCTGAGGCCAAGGTATGAGTTATGGAGCGTGACCTCTCAACCGACCGTCCGTGGGGAACCGGAATGGCGGTCGCTGTAACTGTTCGTGAGCGCCTGTTCAATCATGCGCGGAGCCAGGTCGACCCCGGTCACCTGTGTGGGTCATCGAACGCTGCTCCCTTCGATGGTGTCCTGGGCCGAAGGGTCCGAATGGACGTCGTCGGTGCTGCTGGTGGAGGGCCTTGGCAGGTGCCGCAGGGCAAAGACGCCGAGTGCGGCGTGGAGGATGCCGGCGATGACGGCGGCGATGTGCAGACCGGTGACGAAGGCTGACTTCGCATCGCCGATGACCGCGGTTGTGAGGCCGGGTACCTGCAATGTTTCGTTGAGGGTCCCGGCGACGTCGGGTCCCTGGAGCCGGAAGATCAGGGCGGCCAGCGAGCCGAGGAGCGCGATGCCGAGGGCGTTGCCGATCTCGTTGCTGGTCTCGGCGATTGCTGCAGCGGATCCGGCGCGTTCTGCGGGAACTGCGGCCACGACGGTATCGGCGACGACGCTGAAGGAGATGCCGTAGCCGAGGCCGGCGATGACGGTGGAGGCCACGTACCAGCCGATACCACTGGAGGCGCTGGTGACCAGCAGCAGGAGCAGACCTGCGGCGATGAAGAAGTGGCAGCTGATGAACGCTGCCCGGGTGCCGGTACGCGCGACCAGTGCCGGTGTGACGATGCAGGTGACGGTGAGCGCAGCCGCGCCCGGGAGCGCGACGAGCGCCGCGTCCAGGACCGTCAGTCCAAGGACGGACTGAAGGTAGATGCCGCCGAGGTAGGCCGTTGCCGACCATGCGGCCAGAGGCAGGAGCCCGGTGATGGCCGCGATCGCGAACACCCGGTCGCGGAAGAGGCTGAAGTCGATCAGCGGGTGCTCGAGGCGGAGTTGCCGCCGCACGAACCACCCCAGGGTGAGGATGCCGACGATCCCTGTGGCCATCGGCGTCGCGGTCAGCCCCGCCGCCGCAGCCTGCTTGATCGCGTAGACGGTCAGCAGGATGCCTGCGGCGGAAAGCACAACGCTCAGGACGTCGATACGGCCGGTCCGTGTGGCGCGTACCTCGCGGAGCAGGACCGGAGCCAGGACCAAGAAGAGCACGACGACGGGGAGATTGATCAGGAAGACCGACCCCCACCAGAAGCTGCTCAGCAGCTGTCCGCCGACGACCGGGCCGATCGCGAAGCCGGCGGCAAAGGTGGCTGCGAAGATTCCGATCGCTTTCGCCCGCCGGCGCGGGTCGGGGAACAGTTCGCTGAGTACCGCCAATGCCGACGGCAGCAACGTGGCACCGGCCACACCCATCAGCGCCCGGAAGGCGATCAGGAGTTCCGGTCCGGGAGCGAACGCCGCTCCCGTCGAGGCCGCGCCGAATACCGCCGTGCCGGTCATCAGGAGCTTCAGCCGCCCGTACCGGTCGCCGATGTTCCCGAACGCGACGAGCAGGGACCCGACGGCGAATCCGTAGACGTCCAGGACCCACAGCGCCTGATCGGCAGTCGGCGACAGCGCCTCGGAGATCTCGGTCATCGCCAGAAACAGGACCGAGCCATCCATCGCGACCAGCAGTACCGGGCCGAGTACCACCAGCAGGCCGAGCCACGCCCGCAGACCGGGTGAGTGAGAAACACACTGTGCATTCATGCATCCGACGGTGCGATGCCGTCCGCCCGGCAGCCACCCCCGTGTCATGGGTACACCTCGCAGGGACACCCAGACACGGAGCGCGGCACCTACGCTCGGAGTCATGGAACTGGAGAGCCTCGGGGCCTATCTCAAGGCCCGCCGCAACCGGGTCACGCCCGCCGACGTCGGACTGCGCACCTACGGCACCGCCCGCCGGGTACCGGGCCTGCGCCGCGAGGAACTCGCCCAGCTCGCCGGCGTGAGCGCGGGCTACTACACGCGACTGGAGCAAGGTCAAGCCGGTACTGCCTCCCAGCAGGTCCTGGACGCGCTCGCCAACGTGCTCCGGCTCGATCCCGCCGAGAAGGCCCACCTGCACAACCTCGCCCGTCAGCCCACCACATCACACTTGGTCCGCCCCCGCCCGGAAAGGCCGCACCAACGCGTGCTCTCGCTCCTGGCGTCCCTGGGAGACGGCACGCCGGCTGTCGTGCTCGGCCGCCGCGGCGACGTGCTGGCCTGGAACCGCACCGGACATGCCCTCGTCGCGGAGCACGTCGACTTCGAGGCGCCCCACGATCCCGCGCGACGGCCGTCCATCCCCCGGATGTTCTTCCTCGACCCCCTCGCACGGGACCTTCACCGGAACTGGGATGAACTCGCCCGAATCCATGTGGCCTACATGCGGCTCACCGCGGGCCGGTATCCCACCGACGGCCGGTTGGCTGAACTGATCGGCGAACTCGCCATGCGCAGCCGGGACTTCGCCAAGCTGTGGGCCAAGGGCGACGTCGCGGACTGCACCGTGGGCACCATGCACTTGCAGCACCCGACCGTCGGCGACGTCGACATCGACTATCAGGTGTGGCTCCAGCCCGAGAGTCCCGACCACAGGCTAGAGGTCTACACACCCAACGACACCGCCTCGGCCGACGCGCTGCGCCTGTTGTCCGACCAAGTCGCCGATCAGCAGAAACCCGAAGCCGCCCGTGCCGGGACGGCTCAGCACCTGGACAGGTAACCGCTGCTGATGACCCTCGTGGCATCCGTGGTCAACACCCCTAGTCTTCTGAGTCATGAATTCTGTTCAGATGTGTAGGCTTGCTCCATGGCACGAATGGGGCGACCGAAGGCCGAGTTGACGCTGTCGGACGAG